>CAYNFK010000104.1:0-16489 GCA_964396405.1 uncultured Enterobacteriaceae bacterium | reverse complement strand
GCTCGCTCAAGGTACCCGCGTGCAGCGGCAAGCTCGCCAAGGCCCTGCAGCACCATCGCCAAGTTCGAGTAGCTGACCGCTAGCGTTGGGTCATCGGGCGGCAACGTCGCTTCCCAAATCCGAACCGCCTCCCGTCGGTGCTTCAGCGCGTCAGCGTGCTGCCCGAGTGCCTGCAGCGGCGCTCCCACCATTTCGTGCATCCAGGCCGCTGCTGCGTCTCGCCCAAGCTCCTGCATGGTCCCAGCCAGCGCACGAAGCGCAGGGACCTCCGCTCGCAGATCACGTCGTGCCGACACGTGCTCGAACATGAGGTCCGCCCGTCGCCTAGCCACCAATTCGATGGCCTCTAGCCGCTCCACGTGCACCGTCGGCGCGTTCAGGATGCGCCGACGCACGGCGTCCCCAATCACGCGGTGAAGACGGTACACGGGTGCCTCGGCCTTCACCGCCTCAAGCAACTGCCGTGCCTGAAGCACTGCCAGCACGCTAGCCTCAGCACTCGTTCCGCCTGGCCGCTGCGGTGCCGGAACGTCACCGTCACCACGGAGCAACTCCTCCAGCCACACCGACGGGATGTGGTCTGGTGGCAACAGCGACGCGTACTCCATGGCACGCACTTGGGGCGGCGTAAGGCGGCCGAGGACGTCGTTGACCAACACGCTGATGGACTCAACGTAGCGGTCCGGTCGCTCGCCAGCGATAGCCCCTTCCGTGTCTCCAAGGTGGAGCACACCGCGCGACTCAAGACGGTCCGCGTACCCGTCCCACGTGTCACCCGCGCTCGCTTCCGCCCCCATGTACGCGCCGACCAACACGACCGCGACGGCCCAGCGCTCCAGACCGTAGATGATGCGATTGACGTGCACCGCGTTCTCGGGTGCAGAAGCGTCTGCGCGGAACCGAGCCAGTAGGTCGCGCGCGTCTTGGAGCGTCAGGTTGTCCAGGCGCATCATATGCGCGCCAGGCACTCGGCGCTCCCGCGTCGTGATCAGCCAACGGCAAGATCCGGTCGGCAACCACCCGTTCTCCTCGTCGCCCAACCGCGAAGGGCGGTCGAGGTTGTCGAGGACGAGCAGGGACGGCCTTTCCTGCAGCCTGTGGGCAATCGCCTGCGCTGTCGCCTCCACCGTCTCCCCATCCGGAACGCCGAACCGGCCCGCGCTCGCCGCCAGGTCCGCCGCCCACGACAGCGCGTCCCCATTGAGCCACGCCACCCCGCCCGGGTAGTCGTCGATGTGACGGTGCGCGTAGGCCAACGCCAGCACCGTCTTCCCGATGCCGCCATCCGCGTACGCTGCGACGGAGGAGGCTCCTGTGAGGGCGGTTCGTCCGTCACCCGCAAGCTGCCCGTGGAGCGCGAGGAGCTCCGCGTCTCTCCCGGTGAAGTGCGATGGCAGCTGCCGCAGGTTGTGCGGCGGCGTCCTCTCCGCGTCGGCGAACGCCCATGGCATGTGCTTGCGAGCCACGTGCAGATGCTCGCCCAGCCACTCCTGCACCTCCGGCCAGAACACGACCCGAACGGGGCAGCGCCCTTGGCTCGCCCGCGACCACTTCCGCGCGGCATCTTGGAGAGCGGTGTCCGGCTCGACCGCGACCAGCACCTCGTAAGCGACCAGGGCGTTCCGCAGCCGCGCGTCCAGACCGTCGAGCCGCTCCAGCTCATTCGCGAGTTCCTTTTTGCTGAACTTCGCGACGGCCTTGCATTGGTACGCCCGGGGGCCGTCCTTTAGGTCCATCCAGATGTCGACACCGTGCTGCTTCTGCCCGTTCCGGCCGTAGAGTTCGGCGGGCATCACGGGGCGGAAGCGCGCGTTGAGCAGGTCGCGGCACATCGCCTCGAAGCCGACGGTGTCGGTCGGCGGTGGCAGACGGGTGCGGCTGAAGTCGACCACGCGAGATCCCCACGCAGGGCGTAGCACGGGTTTGTGGGAAGTGGACTCCGACTTCCTCGCGGCGTTGGCGGCGCAGATGCGCCATCCCCACTCCCTCGCGGTGGCCGAAGAGCTTGTCACGGGCTGTAGTTCAGCCGATGTGCGTGCCACATCCGGGACCGGGCACGCCCCTGCCGCTACCGTTGGACGACGCGTCGCAGACAGGACCTTGACGTTCCGTTACTCGGTCCTAGCCTTCACGCTCACTACCAACACAGAGGCCCGCATGGCTGCAGCGACGGATCTTATGAGATGGCTGGATGAGTACAGCTTCGAGTTCGAGGACGATTACGAGACCGCGTACGAGTTCCACCAGGCCATCTTGGAACGCACGGGAAGGCCTTGGCCCTTCGAGGTCAGTGAACGAGGCGAGCAGACCATTGTGACATCGTCACGTGGCGCTGGCTCTCACCGCGATTCCAGCAGCACACTCGTTCTTCCCTCCGAGAAGGCCCGCCTGTACTTCGCCGACTCTTTTGAGAAGCGCTTCCTCGATGGTGACGCCGACAGCCATGTCGGGTTCATGCGCAACATGGACAACCCGAACTCATAGCCAGACCACAATCGCGATCGGCCGCCCGCTTCGACCCACCAGCCTTCGTCGGGCGACTCGCCTCCCTGGTCTCACGTCGTGCGGTGCCACGGCGTGCTGGCGCTAGCGGCGCGAGGGCGACGCCGGGTGGTGGCGCCACGGCCTCGCGCCCCGACGGCCTGCGTCGCCCTCGGGCCGCTCCGATCCTCGTGCCGCCGCTGGCGACCCTGGCTGAGCTCATTCGCCGCTCCTTCCGGCGCGACCCGCAGACTTGCCAGTAGGTAGCCACGCCGTGTGTTGCCGTTACAGCCATTCCGCGCCCATGCCGCCACTCACCGACGGTGTGTGTTCTGATGAGGGTGCTGGGGGTTGGTGATGACGACGTCGAAGTCCGTGCGGGATGAGCTTCTGGAGTTCGCCTCTAAGCAGCCCTTCTGGGTTCAGGATGCGCTGCGGCGCATCGCGACCGCTGGAAAGCCAACCCAAGGGGATCTCGATGACATCGTCTCCATGTGCAAGGACGCGCACAAGCTAGTGGCGCCCGGGCCGGTGCCAACGCCGGTGGCGCTTGCGCCGACTGACCTCCCGGCCTCAAGCACCGCCAGCGGGTCGGCGGTCACACTGTTGGCACTGCACGACCTGGAGAATGTCAATGCCTTGCTGACCGGGCAGAAGCTGACGTTCAACCCGTCTGGGCTCACGATCGTCTACGGCACGAACGGGACAGGCAAGTCGGGATACGCGCGAGTCCTGAAGCGCCTCTGCCGGGCCAGAGGCAACGTCGCGCCGATTCTCCCGAACGTCTTCGCGATGACCGTGGGAAAGGCGAAGGCGTCGGTTGCGTTCGATGTGGGAGGAATGACGGACTCGTGGACCGGTGAACTCGACGCGTCTGGACCTACACCGCCGGATGCCCTAGCGGAGGTGGCCGTCTACGATGGTGTGGCTGGTGCGCACACTGTTGAGGAGAAGCAAGAGATCACCCTACTGCCACCGGGCTTGGACTTGCTCCCCATTCTGAAGGACGTTCTCGACCACATTGCAGCAGAGCTGAGGAAGGAGGAGGCGGGCGACGTGGCACCGCCGATGCCCACGGTCAATCCTGGGACGACGTCCGGTAGCTTCCTGCAGAAGCTGTCCCGCAAGACGACGAGCGCGGAACTCGATGCCGCGTGCTCGTGGACGGCCGACGATGAGACTGCGCGAGTCCAGGCTGCCGCGGCCGTAGCGGACCTGACGGCCAACGGTCCGAAGGCCTTAGCGCGGAAGGCGCGAAAGACCGCGGAGCGTGTGGACAAGCTCGTCGTGGCGCTTGAAAAGGCATTGAAGGACCTGGGGCCCGAGATCGTGGCGCGGGTCGACCAGCGACTGGCCGCGCTCAAGGCGGCGGAGGACGCGGTCGCGCTGCACAAGGGCGACCTGCTCCCCGATGATGTGCTGCCAGGCACGGGTGGTGACACGTGGAAGCTCATGTGGGAGACGGCGCGCACGTTCTCTCAGGCGAGCGCCTACGCCGAACACGAGTTTCCCCACGTCGACGGCGGCGCGCGCTGCGTGCTGTGCCAACAGGAACTGGACGAAACGGCTGTCGCGCGGCTGCAGGGCTTCGAGAAGTATGTGGCCGACGCCCTCTCTACGACCCTGAAGGCTGCAGAGACGGCGGTCGAGAAGACGAAGGAGCATGTCTCGCTGGCGATCGACCCGGGTCTGTCGTCCGGGACGCTCACGGACGTGCTGGAGGATCTCGAGAACATCGACGCCGAAGTTGTGAAGGCGTTCTTGGTCGCCGCCACGGCAATGCGGGATGCATTGTGGGCTCGCCTCGACCGAGCCGCGCAAGATGGGGAGGTCCCCGCGCTGCCCGGTGATGCGACGAGCGGGCTGAAGGCGGAGGCCGCCGCCGCGCGCGAATGGGCGGAGAAGTTGGAGGCCACGAACGCCGACGACGCCATGAAGAGCGCCGTCTCTAAGATGATCGAGCTTGACGACCGCAAGGCATTGGCCGGTGCGCGTGCGCAGCTCGAAGCCGAGGTGGCGCGCCAGGCTCGTGTTGAACTCCGCAAGGCGGCCCTCCTCGCATGTCGGACCCACCAGCTCTCTACCCTGTTGGGTACGCTGACCGAAAGCCATGTGACGAGAGCCCTCGCAGCGGCGTTCAACAAGGAGTTGTCGGTGCTGGGGGGCCAACACCTGGCCGTCGAGGTCGTGAAGACAGGAACCTCGAAGGCCACGACGTACACCGCGCTGGTCCTCAAGAACGCAGTTCACGACAAGGCTGTGGTGCGGAGCGTGTTCAGCGAAGGCGAACAGCGTGCCGTCTCGCTCGCTTGGTTCTTCGCCGAGCTTGCGCTCGCTGCAGCGAAGTCGGCGATCGTGTTCGATGACCCCGTGTCGTCGCTAGACCACGACTGGCGCCGCAAGGTGGCGACACGCCTCGTCGATGAGGCGACACAACGCCAAGTGGTCGTGTTCACTCACGACACTGTGTTCCTTCACATGCTGCACACCCTTGCGGAACAGAAGGGTGCCGCGCCTCACAGCCTCCAGGTCCAACGCAGTGGGGGTGCGCCCGGGTACTGCTCGCCCGACGTGCCTTGGGAGAAGAAGAAGGTTAAGCAGCGGGTCGCCGCGCTGACCAACGAGCACGTTGAGTTGAAGAAGGCGAAGAATACTGGAACAGACGATCAGTACACCCAGGCCGTCGTCGGCTACTTGGATCGGTTGCGGAAGACCTGGGAGCGAGCGATCGAAGAGTGCCTGTTCAACGGCGCCATCGAGCGCTTCGACTACGGGGTGAAGACCCAGAGCATCGCCGAAGTGGATGTCGTGGCCATGGACTACACCGCCATTGACAGGGGCATGTCCGCCTGCTCAGCGTGGGTACACGACCCCGCGCAGGGCTTGCTCGATCCTCCTCCGACCCCCGATGAGATAGCGGCGATGGTCAACGACCTCGTGTTGTGGGTCAACACGATCCGCGATCGACGTGGAACCAACAGCTTCGGGAAGCTGAAACCCATCTAGCAGCACCCAGAGTCGTCGGTCTGGAAAGCGGGCGACACCCCGCCGCTGCCCCGCACTCCCCGAACCACCCCAGAGGCACGCTCGCACGCATCCCCGGGCGCAGCCGCACCCACGCCTGCGCGACGCGCGCGGTGCCGTCGAGGCGGGCGCCTGGCCTTCGGCCTACGCACCACCGCCTCCACGAAGTCCTGCCACAGCCGTGAGGCCCTGCCGCACGTCAGTTAGGGGCGCGCGCACCCACCACACTACACCACCCGCACCCGCTCCCCTTCCCTCACCAGCATCCCCATCGCCACGAGTTGCTCCACCTGCCGCGCCACGTCCTTGCGAGGCGCGCGCTCGAAGCGGCTGGCGATGGCCTCCATATCCACCGGCCCTGCGGCGGCCTGGGCGGCCGCGTATACGCGCACCATCCGCTCGCCGGGGTCGGAGCTGGAGGCGCGTAGGGGGGACCACGCCGGGCCGGCCGACCGGCGCCCTCGGGGGCAATCCCGCTCCTCAGGGCGTAGGGCGGGCGACCGTCCGCAGGCCCATCGTCAACAGGAAGATGCCATGAACTGGCTCCGTACTCTCTGGCCCGGACGGGCCGCTCACGCCGAGGGCGAGCACATCCCCGGTCCCGTCATCGAGGTGAACGATCAGGTGGTGGTCGAGCCGACGATCCCGATGGTCACCGCGGTGGGGCTCTGGAACGAATGGAACACCAACGTTGTCGACGCCGAGAACCGCTGGGGCGGACGTCCGATCCGCATCGTCGGGCGGGCGGTGCGGGTCGAACCCCGCGGGCGGAGCGCGATCGCGCTCATCATCGAGGTCGACCGCCGCTGGCGGGCGATCTGCTGCACCTTCCCGGAGACCCTCCGCGGGCAACTGGTCGGGGTTTGCCAGGGGGACGACGTGGCGGTGGTCGGGACCGTCCGTGAGTTGTGGTGCCTGGAGTGCGTCGTCGACGCGGAGGCGGTCGAGTGTCTTCGGGTCGCAGACACCGCCGCGTAGCGCCTTCGCGTTGGCGGGCGCCCGCGTCCTGGTCACCGGTCAGAGCTTGCCCCCGTACTCCTTGAACAACGCTCGCACCGCCGCCTCCGTCGACGCCTTCGCCAGCTGTTCCCTGACGTTGCCAACCCGGAGGTCCAGCGCCCACATCAGGTCGTCGTCGGCACTCTTGATAACGGCGAGCACCTGGCCGAGGAGGTCCTTGTGCTTGGCGGCGTAGTCCGCTAGGCCAAGCCACTTCGGCCCGGTGTCCGACCGGCTCGGATCGTGCGGGTCCACCAGGTCCGCGACGACCCCGTCGTCAGTCTCACGGAAGAAGACGAAGTCGGGGTACATCGTCTTGGCCTCGCCGCCCATCGTGTAGGGCACGCCGATGGCGCGGCTCCCGGCGCTTGGGTTCCGATACCAGGCGACGGACAGCGGGAGCCGAGCATCGAGGACCGCCTGTTCCCAGTCGTTGAAAATGGAGGGGAACTTCCGGTCCTTCGCGGCGTAGATGTGCCTGGGGTGCTGCCGGGTTCCCTCTGGCGCGCTGACGTTGATGTCGTCGGGGAAGATGGGCGACACCTGCTCGGGCGACCGGGACTGCTGGAAGATCGCGTAGATGCGGTCGCGGTCGTCGTCCGAGAGCGTGGCGATCTTCGAGTGGTGCTCGGCGCGCCACGTCGAGATGAGCTCGGCCGCGGCCCGATGCACTGCTTCAACAGCCGCGGGGTCATGGGACAACGCAGCCACGCGGACCTTCGCGAGAGAAGCGTCCACCTCCTCCCCGGCAGTCTCCTGGCGATCGCAGATGGCGTTCCAGTACCACTGGCCCGCACCGTCGCCGAAGCGCCGCTGCGCCTGGCGGTAGAGGTCCTCGATGTTGCGTGCGCTGACCTCGCGCGACCGCTCCACGGTGTTCCCACTGCCTCCCTCGTACTCGTCTCCATCATCCTCGCCGGCGAGGAAGCTCGACACCGTGCGGGTCTGGAAGTCGAGGCGGGTGAGCTGGGCGATCTCGTCCGTGAGCCACGACCCGAGCCGATTCGCTTCCCGCTCCATCGTGTGCACGACGTGCTCACGCGCCTTCTTGGGCGCGTCCTTGTCCACGCCCGTCGTCGCGAGAAGCTGCGCGAACGCGGACAGGCGCGCGAGCTCGTTTCGATGGGTCTTCGACGGCCTCGTGTAGGTGGGGACGGCTCCGATGGTGGACCAGACGGAATCGGGCACGTCCGGGTTCCGCTTGCAGACCACCGCGTTGGTGGTGATCTCCGACGCCACCTGGTCGTCTCCGGCCTTCAGCCCCTCGATGACGCGGTTCACGCTGTCCGCGTCGAAGTGCGGCAGGTAGAGCGAGACCGAGTTGAGAAGCTCACTGGCGGAGATGCGGCGGGCGAGCGGGGTGCGCACCATGCGCCCGATGAGCTGGGCGATGTAGGTGTGGTCGGTCGCACGGCGTAGCGAGACCATCACTTCGGCTCTTGGGCAGTCCCAGCCGGTGGTGAGCGCCTCCTTGAAGAGCACCACACGGAGGTGCGGATCGTCCTGAATGTCCTGGGGCGCGACGTAACGGACGATGCGGTCGTTCCCGAGGTCGAGCCGCGCATGCTCCTGGAAGGCGTGCCCAATCGCGATGGGATCGAGCCCCTCCCAAGCACCGTGGATCGTGTCGAGCAAGCCCCGCAGGTCGCTCTCGCTGACCCCCGCCGCGACCTGCACGACGAGCACGGGACGAACCGCCGCGAGCTCCCGGGACGAGGTGTAGTCCGACCACTTCTCGTCGAACTCCCGAAGATCCGCGACGGCCTGTTCCACCAGCGTCGCGTCGCCCGGCTGCGTCTCCGTAGGGAAGCTCAACGAGATCAAGTCCTTGATCAAGCCGGACTTGCGGACCTCGTCGACGTCGACCTCGACCGGATCGAGCAGCCGGCCCGCACTCGTCACGGACTGGTTGAACCGCTCCGGCGTCGCCGAGATCCCGAGGACGACCGGCGCAGGGGGCACGCCATGTGCGGGATCGCCCGACATGAGCTGCGAGGCGATCGTGTTCCGGTCCCCGTTGGCTCCGGCACTGGTCCCTCGATGCGCCTCATCGACGATGAGCAGGAAGTTCTCGCCGCGCTCTCGGATCGTCTGCCTGATGATGTCCCACAACGAGAACCGGCGCCGGTCACCGGTCTTGATGTAGTTCGTGGCGCCGCGACCGAGCTTGTGGATGTTCAGGAAGTAGATCGTGCTGGGGTCCAGCGTCCTCTGGTCCAGGCGTTCGTCGATCGTCACGAGCTGCTTCGCCGCGATCCGGTCGGACGCGACCAGCATCTTCCGGCGGGTCTGCTCGTTGAGGCTGGGGTCGTCCGTCAGCCAGAGCACCGTGAGGTCTGGCGTCGGCTCCACCCCCTGGTCGTTCCCGAAAAGCATGGCCTCCAGCGCTGCGGTGGCCATCACCGTCTTGCCCGCCCCGGTCACCGCCGTCAGCGAGATGCCGGTCAGACGGCCCTTCTTCGCAAAGCGCCCCCGCGCTTCGTCCAGGGCCTCCAGGACCTCGGACACCGCCTTGTCCTGGTAGTTGGTCAGGGTGAACTTCACCGGCCCTCTCCCGCGTTGATTGCGAAGCTGTGCAAGTAGGTCGAGTAGAGCCGCACCGGCTCCATATGGGAGGGCAGCTCCGCCGCGGCCTGCTGGTAGGCGGCCGACGAGTCCGTGACGATGAACACCCATTCGACCCACGCTACGTCACCGAGCGCCGTCAGCAACTCCCGAACATACGCCGGCTCGAACAGCACCGCGTAGGAGGCTCCCGGCGGCCAAGCGTACTTCGCGTCCTCCTCCTCCACGCGCGGGCCGTTCGCGCCGGCCATCAGCCACAGCAGCGGGGCAATCTCGGCGAACGCCCGGCCCCGAGCCACCCGGTTCGCATCCTGGTAGGTCAACTCGAGGAACTCGACGTTCTCGTCCAGCCCGTCGGAGTGCTTCGACCCGTCCGGGCGCACCCCCGCGACGACCGCCTCGATCCGAGGACGGGTCACGTACTCGAAGATGCCCCACTTCTCCCACGCCTCTTCGCCTGGAAGCAGCCCGTCCTTGGCGAGCCCCTTCGCGGTCTTCTCCTCGACCTCGTTGTTCGTCACGCCGATGCACTGCCTTCGCCCACCGTCTGCGGCGTTCAACTCCATCACGGCCTGAACCGTCGAGCCCGACCCCACGAAGAAGTCCAGCACGACCGCATCCTTCCGGTCCTGGCTGACGATGCTGAGCCAACGCGCCAAGATGTTGGTGTCCTTCGGGAAGGCGAACCGCTTGTCGCCCATGACCTGCTTGAAGGCAGTGTTCGCGCCGGTGCGCTTCTGCTCAAAGACTGAACTTGGAACCATCCCCTCTACTTCGTCGAGATAGGACTTCTTGTTGATGTAGTCGTTGTGGTCGCTGCCCCAGTGGATCCGGCCCACGTCGATCATCTCCTGCATGCGCTCGGGCGATGAGTAGCGCCAACCACTTCCCGGGATCTTCACCGGCTTGCCCGTCACTGGATGCAGGACGTCGTACCTGGGACCTCCTCCACCTGGCCAGCTGATGTTGTCCTTCCGGTAGAGCCGCCCAGTACCTGCCTCGAACTCGTAAAATCGATTGTTGAGTCGCGCGCCGTGATCCTTGGGATGACTGGCGATCCACTTCTTCATTAAATCAGTTGCCTGCTCCGGCGCCCCACCGGACTCCTCCCACGCGCGCCGGCCCGCAGCCATGATCTCCTGGTAGTACGGTCGCCGCTCCTCCCACGTGATGCCCTCCGCCTTCAGGAACGCCTCGCTCCTCGCGTAGATCAGCATGTAGTCGTGGCCCACGGACACGTAGCGGGAGTCGTTCTTGCGCCCGCCCTGCCACACGACGCACGCGATGAAGTTCTGCTCGCCGAAGATCTGGTCCATGAGCAGGCGGAGATGGGCCTGCTCGGTGTCGTCGATGGCGACGATGATCGCCCCGGCGGGGCGGAGGAGATCCCGCGCAAGACGCAGACGCCGGTCCATGAACGACAGCCACTTGGAGTGTCGGAAGGCGTCGTCCTTCGCCACGCGCCGGTCGTTGTACGTCAGGTCGCCGCCCAGGTTGTAGGGCGGATCGATGTAGATGACGTCGATCCTCTCCTGGTGCGTGTACTGCAAGGTCTGGAGCGCGTGGTAGTTCTCGGCCTTCACCACGACGTGGAACGGCTTGTCCCCGCCACGCTCCAGTCGCGCGAGTGACTTCAACCCCGGGTAGATCGGCTCGCCGAACCGTCCCACGGCCACGAGCTCGGCAAGGGGGACCTCCTCGGTACCGGCGCCCTCCCACTCGACCGTCGCCACGCCACCTGAGGCTCGCGTGACGATGCCCGCCACGCCCTCCGGGTCCGCGCGCCGCTGGACGCGGGTCCCGCGACGGATTGGGTGGTTCGCGAGGCGCGCGATCTCCGGGAGGTGACGCTCGAAGACCAACCCGAACTGCTTGGTGTCACGCAGGCGTGCCACCTCGGCGATCAACGCCGACCGAAGCGCTGCGTCTTCGATCTTCTCCAGGAGTCCGTCAAGGACGTTCGCCATGCCTTCTCCCGCTTCGACCGCGCGCTAGCATCTTCGACCCTCTGTGCGAACACAAGCCCTACGCGCGCTGCGGGAGATCGCAGGCACGCTCTGGCGTGCTGCGCTCCCGGGTCGCCACCGCCGGTGGCCTGCAATATCGTGCCCGAGGCGACGGTACACGCGACGAGAACCACCTGCTTCTGGACCCTAGGCCGGTCTCACCTTGCCCACGCCGGATCGGCACCGGCAGCGGTGCCGCCCGTTGCTGGACGATCAGACTTCTGGACCCTCGCCGCCCGTCTCGCCGAGCGCCTCCAGCAACCGCAAGGAGAACTGGCTCATGGAGCAGTTCGAATCGTGTCGCCCCGACCATCATCAGAAACCCAACTTGAAGCCCGCGAAGACCTCTGGTCCTCGCGGGTTTTCTCGTTGTGGGTGGGGTGCCCTGCGCTACCCGCGCCACAGCATGACCAGCGCCACGCCCACCCCGTAGATGGTCACGACCGTTCGCATCACGCCCGAGGGCAGGCGGCGCGCGACGAACGCGCCGACCCAGCCGCCCGCGAGCGACGCCACCGCCATCAAGGCCGCCTCGGGACGCGGAAGTCCGCGCACCCTGGTCGCACCTCGCCCACGCCGTCCGTCGACCGGCGCGTCACCGGGCGGGATGCTCCACCACACGCGCGTCCCCATGGACGAGGCTCCTCTCTCCCCGACCGACTACCGCGCACTCGTCGGCCGCACCCTGCCACGCGTCCTCGCGCTCGTCGACGCGTCCGGACAAGGCATGCGCGCCCACGTGGTGCGGGAGCTGCGCGCGGCGGTCGCGTGCGGCGACGCCGCCGAGGGCTTCCTGTGGGTGCGGTGCGACGGCTGTCGCGTGAACTGCGTGGTCGCCGTGTCGTGCAAGGGACGCGCCGCCTGCCCGCGCTGCGGCGGCCGTCGCATGGCCCAGGGCGCCGCGAACCTGGTCGAGGGTCTGTTCCCCGACGTGCCGGTCCGCCAGTGGGTGCTGTCGATGCCGATCGACCAGCGACTCGCGCTCGCGTGGCGGCCCAAGCTCGTGCGGCCAGCGCTCGCGATCATGGTCCGCCACGTCAGCGACTTCTACCGGCGTCGCGGCGGCGGCCACCCGGGCAGCGTCACCGTGATCCAACGGTTCGGCTCCACCCTCAACCTCAACGTGCACTTCCACGTCCTGTTCGCAGATGGCAGTTGGTCGACTGGCGACGACGGTATGCCGCCGGTGTTCCGCGCCACGGCAGCACCCACCCTGGCCGACGTGTCGAACGTCGTTGAAGCGATCGCCGCAGACCTCGCGCGCATGATCCCGCCGCGCCCTCCGGAGGGGCTGGCGCCCGACGACGCGCAGCAGGACCTGGAGATGGCCTCGCTGATGAACCGCTCGGCCTTCGGCCACGCCTGGGCACCGGGCGGTGCGCGCAAGCGTGGTGAGCGTCGCCCACGCGTCCATGGCGCCGGCCTGGAGGCTTCGGCAGGATGGACGAGCCTGCATGCAGGCGTGCGCATCGCCGCGACCGATCGCGCCGGGCTCGAACGACTCTGCCGCTATGTGTTGCGCCCGGCGGTCGCCCTCTCACGGCTCAGCCTGCTCGACGACGACCGTATCCGTCTGCGCCTGCGACACGCCTGGGGCGACGGCACCGAGGCCGTCGAGTTCACCGCCGAGGAGTTCGTCGGCCGACTCGCTGCGCAGGTCGCACCCAAGGGCCAGCACCAAATCCGCTACCATGGTGTCTTCGCCCCAGCGTCGCCGTGGCGCAAGGCGATCGTCCCGGTCCTGCGTCGGCGCGCGGACGTGCCCGAGGTGTACGTCGACACGCCGCGACGGCGGTGGATCGCGTGGGGCGAGCTGATCCTCCGGGTGTTCGGCGAAGACCCACAGACCTGCCCGCGGTGTGGTGCCCGCATGCGCCAGGTGGCGCTGGTCCTGGCCGGGGGCGGCGACGTGCTGGCCTGGCTGGACGACGAGCGTGCACATCAGGGCGGCCTGGTGCTGCTCGGCGCGAGAGCCCGCGGCGACCCGGAGGGCGCGACGACGGGGCGGTGACGAGGAGACGCGGGGCGGCACATCGACGACAGCGAGGCGGCTGCCCGCGATGGAGAGGTGCGCGCGGTGCGCGGCGCGCGTCTCCCACGGCATCGAAGAGAGCGCGCATCACGCGCAGCTGGCCATGCCGCGGGTCGGCGGAGACCGAGATCGCGGCCTCGGACTGCCCATGGTAGTCCTTGGCTACGGGGGGAGAAGCTTGAAATGCCTGTGCCCGTTCGGCGTGCTCGACGGGAGCGCTGGGACAGGTGATTCACGCGAGTTTTCGAGGTTTCCATGCCGGGGCCGACTTCCCGTTCTCCGATCAGCCACGAGGCCATCCGCGAGATCGAGAATCACTATGCGCTGCGGGCCATTGCCGGTGACACCGCCCGCCTGCAGGCGACGATGGTGGCCACGAGGGCCGAGCAGCGCGGCGTTGCGCGGGACTGGCTGGCTGCCCATGCCGCCGACGCTGCGGCCTTGCGCACGAGCAACCAGTTGCTCCGAGCCGATCTCGGCGACCTGGGGCACGAACTGGCTGACGTGACCGATGCACTCCAAACCCTCTCGGGTGAGGTTGCCAGGCACGCGCGCGCGACCGAGGCCCACCTCCAGGCCATCGTGGGGCGGCTGGACGATGTGCGCGCGGCCCACAAGGAAGTGGTCGCACTGCTGGCAGCGCCAGGGGAGGCGGCGATTGCAGAAGTGCTGCGCGCCGTCGAGAACGACATCCGCCAGGGCCTGCAGGCATCCGGAAACGACGCGACCCGCTGGTTCGACGGCGCATGGGAGATGCTCGGTGAAGTGCTCTCGAAACCTCTCGGCCGAAGGTCGGCTCTGGCGAGGCTCCACGAGGGCTGGTTGGCCTGGCGCCTTCGGGGCGACCTTAAGGGCGCCGAACAGGCCTTTCGGGAGGTTGTGCGGCTTGCCTCCCCGCAGTCAACCGCGCTGCACGTTCTCGGTGCGCGCCATGTCACACACATGTGCCTACTTCAAGCGCGACCGGACGAGGCCTTGGAGTCGACCCAGGCCGCGCTGCGGGTTGGCAAACAGGTGCCCGAACTCGAGCTTGACATGGCCCGTTGTCTGGCGCGGCTTGACCGCCCTGCCGACGCGCTCGACGCCGTCGAGCGCTACGTGCTGCGACGACCAAAGGAGATGGGTAGCCTTTTCACCGAGCCCGACCTCGAGCCTCTGCTCCCTGCCATTCGTGAGCGACTGGCAGCCCTGGTCCAGAATCGCCAGCGGGCGGCTGCCAAACAAGCCACCACTCTCCGCCAGCTGTCGCACCTGCTCCGCGGGTCCCCGGCGGCGGTGACAGCGCCCAAGGCATCGGTTCGGCTCGCAGCACTCGAGGGCTCCTTTGATTCTCTGTCGCTAGCCGACGCCCTCGTGTTCGAACGTGAGGCTACCTCTGCGATTGACGAGACCGTCACGACCGTACGGCGGTTCGTCGACTCTGCACGAAAGCGTGCGACCGATGACCTCGCCGAGGCTTCGGAGTGGGTTGCGAATGCGGAGGCGAGCGCGTTGGCGCTCATCGAGCGGGCCCAGAATCGGACGGAGGCGGCCGCGCTGCCGGTTGCTCCGCAGCCGGTAGGCCTGGGTAGCGAGCGGAATCCCACGGGATGTCTGGGCGTAGCGGTGCAACTGGTCGGCGGCTCGGTACCGCTCTTCGGACTCCTGTGCCTGATGGCGATCGCAAACCTCGGCTGTGCCGGGCTTTGGCGGCCGCTGGGCTTCTTTGCGGTCACTGCCGGTGCTGTGCTCTTGATCGCCTTTGTGATCGACGTGGGTGGCAACCAGGCGAGCGCCGAGCGGAAGCGCGCCAAAGCGATGGCCGACGCCGAGGCGGAGTTCGCGCGCGTTGCTGCTGCGAACGGGCCGAATGTCGCCGCGGCTCGCGCGCGTAGCGCCGAGGGGATGGCGAAGGCCACCGCCGAACTTGAGCGGCTTGATCAGTTGGATAGTGCGGTTTCTTCGGTCCTTCGTGCTTCGGATTAGGTACGAGGCCGGGGGGACGGGCAGCGGTTGAGCAGGATTTGCCGGGCACCGACACCGGCGTGGTGGCGGTCGCCCTCGACCCACCTGTCCACGTGTCGCCGCCGATGGACATGGGCCTCGTGGTCATGCTCGCGGCTCAGGCTCTGGCGGCCCAGACCGACTACGCACCGCCACCGGTGTGGAGAGACTCAGCCGAGCCGCCCCAATTCCCCGATTCCTGGTAGATGTGCCGGGGTGCATTCCTGAGGCTGCGGGTCGGGACGGGCCGTTTGCCAGCGGTCGGATCACCGTGACCGGCCGGTCGATCGAGTTGATGTCCGCGAACAGGCCACACCCGCAGCCATGACGAGCGCGTCCACCGTCTCGTCGTCCCACGCCGCCCCCGGGTCGACCCAGAAAGTTCTATAGGCATATACCCAGCCCGACCGGAGCCGAAGACGCCTAGCCCAGCACAACCCTCACCCTCTTGCGCCCCCACTGCCGCCACTGGCCATGGACCTCGCCTCGGTCCACTCGGCCGCGCATCACCTTCTCGCTGACCCCAGCGGCAGCGGCAGCCTGCCCGAGCGTCAGCCACCCCGCCGCGTTCGTCTCCTCGATGTGCGCCGCGAGCGGCGTCGGGCCGTGGCCCTTCAAGTACCGCGGCACCCCTTTCGACCGGCGGGGGACCCTCACCACGATCGCCTCCCCGCACCCGCACCCGCATGTCGGTGCCGTCGCCTGCGTGGCCGCCACCCACTCGTCGTTGCTGGGTGCGGCCTCCAGGGCCACCTCGACCGCGAGGTGGGCGCTGCGACCCTTCACCTCAATGTCGAGCTCCACCAGCAGCCGGGTGGCATCCACGATCGTGATCCCAAGCCCATGGTGCGCCGCCATCCGCTGGAGCAGCTCCTGGAAGCCACCCTCGTCGAGTCGCGCCGCGAGGTCCTCGCACAGCGCCGCCACCTGCCCCTTGGTGGGCACCGACGGCAGCACCACCACCTCATGGTCGCAAGCTGCTCACGAAGGGCCACCACCCGCCCCTGCCCTTCGTTCAGGCGGGCCAGCAGCACCTGCTCCACCCCCGACCCAGCCGTGGCCGCGAGTAGCAGCTCGGTGCACCGCGCGGCCCCTGCCTCCTCTTGGGCTAGCGCGGCGATCATCGCACCCCGTCCGTCCCTACCGCATGCCCACCCCTGGCGAGGTTGACGACAAGACCAAGCTTCTGCCAGACGCCAGGCCCACCGCCGCCGCGTGCCCGCCCGCCGAAGCCCGGTCCAAAGCGAGGCAGATCCGGGCCCCCCGACACGCACTTTTTGCCCCTGCACCCCTTGGGACTTTCTCTGCACCCCCTGGGACTCTTGCTGCACCCCCTGGGACTCTTGCTGCACCCCCTGGGACTTCTGCTGCACCCCCTGGGACTTCTGCTGCACCCCCT
>CAYNFK010000103.1:0-16512 GCA_964396405.1 uncultured Enterobacteriaceae bacterium | reverse complement strand
AGCCCGGGTCTTCGGGGCGGAAGGGGTAGTAGATGCGCGCCACCTTCGGGTGGGCTGCGAGCCACGCCACGAGCTGCTTGGCATTGCGCTGGTGACGCTCCATGCGCACATCGAGCGTCTTGAGGCCGCGCAGCACCAACCACGCATCCCACGGTCCGTTGACCGCGCCCATGGCGTTCTGCAAGAAGTGCAGGCGCTGACCCAGCTCGGCGGTGGCGGCCACGGCGATGCCGCCCACCACATCGGAGTGGCCGTTGAGGTACTTCGTGGTGCTGTGCACCACGATGTCGGCACCGAGCGCGATGGGGCGCTGAAACACAGGCGTGGCAAAGGTGTTGTCGACCACGACCAGCGCGCCCACGGCCTTCGCGCGGGCCGCCATCGCCGCGATGTCGACGATCTTGAGCAGCGGGTTCGTGGGGGTCTCGATCCACACCAGGTGGGTGCCCTCGGGGATGGCCTGCTCGGGCGGCACCGTGGTGAGGTCCACGAACGAGAACGACATCCCGCGGTCGGCGAGCACGCGCGTGAACAGGCGGAACGTGCCGCCGTACACGTCGTCCATGCACACGACCTTCGCGTTGGCGCCGAGCAGGTGCAGCACCGTGGTGGTGGCAGCGAGGCCCGAAGCAAACGCGACACCCTCCACGCCGCCTTCCAGGGCCGCCACGCAGCGCTCCAGCGCCTCACGGGTGGGGTTCTGGGTGCGCGCATACTCGTAGCCCGTGTGCTTGGCGGGCCACGGCTGCGCGTAGGTGGAGGTCTGGAAGACGGGCGGCATCACGGCCCCCGTGATCGGCTCGGGCGCCTGGCCTGCGTGCACGACCTGAGTGGCGATGGCGTCGTGCTTGGTGCTCACGGAGCGCCTCCGGCCACACGTGCCACGTGATCGATGATGTCGATGCGCGAGAGCACGGCCACGAGCGTGCCCGAGTCGCCGAACACCAGCGCCAGCTTCACCCGACGGAGGAGGTCGGTGACCACGCTCACCTCGGTGCCCAGCTCCACGGCGCAGTAGTTGTTGTCGGCCAGCTCGCCAGCGGTCTTGGCCGACTTCGGGCCTGCCGCCAGCGCCTCTTCGAGCAGCCGCTTTTCGTGCAGCACGCCCACCATCTTGCCATCCGCGAAGACCGGGAGCTGGCTGATGCCGTGCAGCCGCATCAGGCCGATCGCCTCCGACGTGGTGACGTTTCCATCCACCGTGACCGGCGTGGGATGACCGAGGCCTTCCAGCACATCGGCCACCGTGCCGAGGCGCGCCTCGGGCTCGAGGAAGCCGTTCTCTTCCATCCAGGCGTCGTTGTAGACCTTGGACAGGTAACGGCTGCCCGAGTCGGGCAAGAGCACGACCACGCGAAGCCCCTCGGCGTCGTGGGTCTGAAGCCACTTCACCGCGCCCGCCACGGCCGCCCCGCAGGATCCGCCCACGAACAAGCCCTCCTCACGCGCCAGGCGGCGGGTCATCTGGAAGCACTCGCGGTCGTTCACGCGCACGACGTCGTCGATGACGGCAAAATCGATCGTGGAGGGGAGGAAGTCCTCGCCGATGCCCTCGATGACATAGCTGAAGGCCTCGGTCATGCGGCCGGTCTTGAAGTAGTCGTAGTAGAGCGAGCCCACCGGATCGACGCCGACGATGCGCACGTTGGGGTTCTTGCTCTTGAGGTACTTCGCGACGCCCGAGATCGTGCCGCCTGTGCCCAGACCCGCCACGAACACGTCGATCTGCCCGTCGAACTGCTCCCAGATCTCCGGGCCCGTGCTGAGCAGGTGGGCCTTCGGGTTGCTGGGGTTGTGGTACTGGTTCGCGTAGTAGGCGTTGGGCGTCTCGTCGGCGAGGCGACGGCTCACCGAGTAGTAGCTGCGGGGATCATCGGGCTCGACGTTGGTGGGCGTGACCACCACCTTGGCGCCGTAAGCGCGCAGGGCGGAGCGCTTCTCTTCCGACTGCTTGTCGGGGAGCACGAACACCGACTTGTAGCCGCGGATGGCGCCGACCATCGCCAGGCCAGCCCCGGTGTTGCCGCTGGTGGCCTCGACGATCGTGCCGCCCGGCTTGATCTCACCGGCCGCTTCGGCATCGTCGATGATCTGGACCGCGATGCGATCCTTCACCGACCCGCCAGGGTTCATGTACTCGAGCTTCGCGTAGACGCTGGCCTTCAGGCCGCGCGCGACCTTCTGCAGGCGCACGTTGGGGGTGTCGCCAATCGCCTCGAGCACGTTCTCATAGACCCTGCGCACGTCCACCTCTCTCGCGCCGGCGCAGGCGACAGCGAACGCGCCGCACCCATCGCGACTATCGCCACGTCACGGGCAGAGCCACCGGGTCGGCTGGGGCTCGTTGTGCTAGGGTCGCTTCGCAGAGCGGAGGGCGCGGTTGATCGACGTCGAGTCGCGGATCCACGGGCGAGGCGACTACGTCTGGGGCTCCTTCCTGCGCGTTCCGGGTGTGGACGGGTACATCCTGGCCAGCAACCCCGGCGATCGGAGTGATGAGCTCGGTCGGTTCTCGTTCTCGCTCACGGCTGTGGACGAGGCGGTGGGGGCTGCGGTCGTGGCAGGCCCGGGATGGTCGGCGCAGCGCCTGGATGACCGCCGGTCGGCGGTGGTGCGCCTGGCCGACCGCCTGGAGCAGAGCGGGCAGGATCTCGCGCGCCTGATGACCCGGGAGACGGGGCGTGCCCTGTGGGAGTCGCGCACCGAGGTGGCGGCCTCGGCGCGCGCGATGCGCTTGGTGGCCGAAGAAGCCGGCGACGGCTGCCTCGGCGGCGTGGTGCGGGATGGCACGGCCGGGTGGGACTGTCGGCCCTTGGGCGTGGTGGGCATCATCACGTCCTTCGCGCTGCCTTTGTTCACGGCCGCCGTGCAGACTGCTGCGGCCCTGCTCGCCGGCAACACGGTTGTGGTGAAGCCCTCGAAGTATGCGCCCGCCACGGGGCAGGCGCTCGCCGAGCTGGTCGACAGCGCGCGCCTCCCGCGCGGCGTGTTCAACCTGGTGCAGGGGCCGGGGGAGTCCGTGGGTCAGCGGCTGGCGGCGCATCCTGAGCTCAACGCGCTGCTGTTCACGGGCCAGCGGAGCACGGCGGTCTACGTGCGGCACATCGCGGCCGAGCGGCCGGAGCTGGTGGTGCTGGTGCAGTGCGCCGACAAGTCCACGGCGCTGGTGTTGCCCGATGCCGACCTCGACCTGGCCGTGCACGAGCTGGTGGTGAGCGCGTGGGGCAACGCGGGCCAGCGTCACGATGCCACAGCGCGGGTGGTGGTGACAGCGGACCAGGTCGACGTGCTGTGCGAGCGACTCGCGGTGCGCGCGCGTGCGCTGCGGTGGGGCTACGGTCTCGATCCGGGCGTGTTCCTGGGGCCCATGATCTCGGAGCCGGCACGGCGAGCCTACCGACAGTCGCTCACGGGCCAAGCTGCTGCGGGCCATGCCACGGTCGTGTCCGGCGGACCGGCCGAGCTGGAGGGTCGGAAGGGCGCGTACGTGCGTCCTTCGGTCACGTGGATGAAGGCGGCGTCCGATCTGGCAGGCACTGTGCCCGGACCCTCGTTGCGGATCGGCGTGGTGGCCAACATCGAAGAGGCCGTGGTGGTGCACAACGCGCTGTCCTCGCGCTCGGTGACGTCCGTGTTCACCCGAGACGAGGAAGCAGGCCTTGCGCTGGGCCGTCAGCTCTCCACCGGGGGCGTGCTGATCAACCGTGGCCCGTCGCCCACGTCCGTGAGGCTGCCGGTGGTGGGGCGCGGCGCCACCTCGTCGGCCTTCCCGGCACCGCTGGACCTCGCTCGTGCGCTCACCTCGTCCGTGGCGTGGCAGGTGGACCATCGACCCTACGACACGTCCCGCATGGTGCCCGGCGCCGGCTCCCTCCCGCCGGCCACGGCTGTGGACGTCTCCACCACCCTCGATGGGTGACCGCTAAGGGCTCCGGGGCTGGATGGGGCTTGCCGCGCGCAGTAGGAGCGCCCCATGACGCGAAGCTTCTACGACCTGTTCGGGGTGCGCCAGGACGCGAGCCTCGATGAAATCCGGGCCGCTTACGGGCGGGCTGTGGCGCACGTGCTGCGTCGGCGCGAGGCCACGCTCGCTCAGGGGGGCGATGCCTCCGCGCTCAACCTCGGCCGTGCCCAGATGGACGAAGCGTGGGAGGTCCTGTCGGATGGTGCCCGTCGCCGCCGGTACGATGCGATGCTCGCTGTGGCCAACGATGGGGTCGCCGGCGCCGATGTCGACGACCTCTGGTCGCGCGTGGCCGGGGCGATGATCCCCCCCGGTGTGGCGGCCGCGGCGCGCATCGTCGACGCGGTCACCACGCTCTCCCTCTCGCCGCTCCCCGAGCTGCCGCGGCCGAGCGCTATCGCCGCTGCCGAGACCACCTACGACGACGAGGTGGCCACGGCGATCTCCTCGCCCCGGCCTGCGCCAGCGCGCAGCTCCACCAACGGGTTCGGTGCTCCCCGGGTGGTTGCCCGCCCTGCTGCGCCGGAGGCCGAGGTGGTGCCGCTGCGCGCGGAGGCGAGTCCGCCGCTCCGCATGGTGCGCACGCGCGATGTCCCCGCCGAGGTGGTGGAGTTCTCCCCCGGCCCACCCACCACGCCGCTCGGCTCCGTGGTGCAGCCCAGCGAGCAGGGCGAGGTCGACGCGCTGGTGGATCGCCTGGGCTACAGCGGCGCGCTCCTGCGAGCGCTGCGGGAGCGTCAGGGCCTCGCGCTGCAGCAGCTCTCGGAGAGCACGCGCATCTCGGGCCGCTACCTCGAAGCCATCGAGCGAGAAGACTTCGCGGCGCTGCCGCCAGGTCAGGCCTTTGTGCGGGGCTATGTGCGCGAGATGGCGCGCATCCTCGGCCTCGACGTGGAGCGAGCGGTCGCGGGCTACATGCGCCGCTTCTCGCACGACGCCTGATGGAGCGACGCACCGAGGTGAGTGGGGTCGCACCGAAGTCGGCCCGCTTGGATGTGGTGGTGGTGGCGCTCGCGCCCGAGCTGTCGCGCGTGGCCGCTACCCGGCTGGTGCGCGAGGGCCACGTGCAGGTGGATGGTGTGGTGATCACGCGTGCCTCCGAGACGGTGCAGGCCGGCACGCCCGTGGCGATCGTACTGCCGCCGCCGGTGCCCACCGAGCTGGTGGGTGAGGATCTTCCGCTGCGCATCGTGCACGAAGACGCCGACATCATCGTGATCGACAAAGACCCCGGCATGGTGGTGCACCCCGGCGCGGGCCACACCCACGGCACGCTCGTGAACGCGCTGCTGCACCACGTTGACGATCTGTCCGGCGTGGGTGGCGAAGAGCGCCCAGGCATCGTGCACCGCCTCGATCGCGGCACCTCGGGCCTCATCGTGGTGGCGAAGCACGATCAGGCGCACCGCGCACTGGCGGCCCAGTTCGCCGACCACTCGGCCTACCGCACCTACCTGGGCATCACGCTCGGCATTCCCGACCGCCTCACCGGCACGATCACGTCGTCGCTGGCGCGCGATCCGAAGGATCGCCTGCGGTTCGCATCCACGGACTCGACCTTCGGTAAGGAGGCGATCACCCACTGGCGTCAGCTCGCTTCCGGGCGGGGCCTCGCGCTCGTGGCGTGTCGCCTCGAGACCGGCCGCACCCACCAGATCCGTGTCCAGCTCACCGAGCAGGGCTGGCCCCTTGTGGGAGACCCGCTGTACCGGCGTCGCTTCGCCCAGCCTCCGCCGTGGCTCTCGGCGCTGGTACCGCCCGATCGTCCGATGCTGCACGCGTGGCGGCTCGCGTTCGACCACCCGTCCAGCGGTGAGCGGATGGTGCTGGAGGCCCCGGTACCGGCCGACATCCTGGCCGTGCTCGCCGCTGCGAGCATGGGTGCCCCGAAGAAGGACCCCTTCGACCGCTAGAGCACCGATCAAGTAGTCCATCGTGCTCGGACCGAGGCCGCTGAGGCAGGCCGGCTCATGGGCGAAGAGCGAGGAAGGAGCGGGCCGGGGCCCGTGACTGACGAGCGAGGAAGACCATGGGTCGGACCGCCCAGCGGACGACGGGAGAGTACTTGATTGGTGCTCTAGGGCGCGACGGCGTCTTCGCAGGTGGGCGGCGCGGACGACGTGAGCACCGATCCGTCTTCCGCGCTCTGGAGGTCGGCGACCACCACCTCCAGGCAGGTGGACGAGCCATCCGAGCACGGCACACACTGGTCGCCCATCGAGCGGACCAGCGCACACACATCGATCACGCCCGTGAGCCGCTGCACGAGGCCTACGTCGAGGCGTGCGGCCACGACGAGGTCGTCCAGCCCGTCGCCGCCAGGCGTGAGCCGTCCCTCCACCTGGAGGTCGTCGAGAAGACGCGTGCGGCGGGGTGGGGAGGCGGCCAGTGCATTGACGGTGCGGAAGGCAGGGTTCTCGGTCAGGTCGAGCACGCCCACGGGGTAGTCGTCGTCACACGAGAGGACGTCGGCATCGGCGTCAGGGTCGGTGCTCCAGGCGCGAAGCGAGACCCGCAAGGACGGGTCCGTCTCGGCGAGGAGCAGGACGTGGCCCAGATCGAGCAGGGGGGCCAGGAGCGGGGCGATGCTCGGCGCGAGCCAGGTTCCCGCATCGAGATCGACCAGCCAGCGCCTGCCATGCAGACGCTCGGGCGCCACCTGGGGCCCGCCCGTGGTGAAGGTGCCTGCCAGCAGGTCCCCGCACACCGACGCCTCGATCTGGTAGGGACGCTCACTCGCGAGCGGCACGTCGGGGACGAAGCTGGCGGCCATGCCATCCTTGTCGAGCATGGCGACGCCGGGGACGCCCACGAGCGACAGATCCCAAGCCAGCGCGTGGACAGGCTCGGAGAAGCCTGCGCGCACCACGCCGTCGATGGGCGCCGAGCCGTCGGTCTCGCGTGGCGTGAGCCACACCACCCGAGCGGAGCACGACGGCACCTCCTCGATGGCGTCGGACGCGGTGTCCGCCGCGGCTGCATCCTCCGGGGCCTCTGGCAGCACACCACCCGGGGCGAGGGCGGGATTGGGGAGCGAGCAGGCGGCGAGGAGAGCAAGCGCGACGGAGCGCATGGGGTCGGGTTCCTTCGAGGCCCCAGGGTAGCTGGCAGGGGTGCGACCGTCACCTGAATCCAGCGCGGCGTGTGCGACACCGATCCGGGTCCCCCCCAACGAAAGAGGGCCGGCACAAGGCCGACCCTCCAGAAGAACGCAGGGAGCGCAGGCTCCCCGGCCGAATCACTCGACGGTGCAGGTACCGTTGGCGTCCACTTCTTCCTGCGTGATGACGACGAAGTCGCCGGTCACGAGCTCGGCGCCGATGTTCGCGGCCACGAGGCTCAGGCAGTAGGGGCCAGCGCCGCCCGGGCACTCTTCGCAGGCCACGAGGCCCGAGGTGAGCTGACCGAGGAGCACGCACACCGCGTCGTCGCCGTCGCCGCCGCCGAGCTCGTCGCCGAGCAGGTCGGCGATGTCGCGGGTGTCGATCGAGCCGGCCAGGGACACGCCCTCGACGCTGGTGCCGCCCGGAGCGAACGCGCCGGAGAGCTCAAGCGAGAGGAGGGTGACCGAGATGTCGGACACGGAGAGGGTGATGCCGTCCGGCGCCGAGATGACGAAGTACGGGTTCTCGGAGAAGTCCGCGGCCACCGGGAAGTCGATGGTGGCGGTGCACTCGTCCTGGACCACAGCGCCGCCGGTGACGGTGGCGAGGCCGCCGAAGAACGACAGGTCGTCGCCCTCGAGGCCGTTGGGGACCACGAGGATCGCATCCTCGAGCTGGCCGAGGAGCGAGCCGAGGAGCGACTGGACGCCGGCAGGCTCGATGATGGTGGCCGTGGAGAGGTCCAGGGCGTACTTGTTGGTGGCGACGTCGTCCTCGTAGACCACGGGAGCGCCGGTGGCGCCGGTGGTGAACTTGAGGGCCGAGGGCTCACCCTCGGTGCACGAGAACGTGACGTTCAGCGTGTACGCGGTGGAGGGCTCGAGGGCCGCGGCGGCCGAGAAGTAGACGTCCTTGCCGCTCTCCGACCAGGTGGGGGCGGCGAGGGTGACGACGCTGCTGTCGCTGTCCTTGACGAGCTCGAAGGAGGCCTCGGTCTCTTCCGCAGCGAGGAAGCTGATGGCGAACTGCGTGCGGTAGTAGACGCCGGTGGCGCCCTGGGCCGGGAGCGTGGGGCTCTTGAGGCCGGACGGGCAAAGGCCGCCATCGGTCTGGGTCTCGGTCTCGGTGTCGTCGGTCTCGTCGGTGGTCTCGTCGCCGGTGCCAGGGCACGCTGTGAGCGCGCCAACGAACATGACCGCCATGAGGCGGTTCCAGTTGAAGTTCATGATCTCCTCCAGAAGCCGTCGGTGGTGACGGTCGAGGGGATCTTACCCGCTGCATTTGGGCCCTGTGGACCGATCACCCTGGGTGGTGGTCCCCCAAACGAAAGAGGGCCGGCACAAGGCCGACCCTCCAGAAGAACGCAGGGAGCGCAGGCTCCCCGGCCGAATCACTCGACGGTGCAGGTACCGTTGGCGTCCACTTCTTCCTGCGTGATGACGACGAAGTCGCCGGTCACGAGCTCGGCGCCGATGTTCGCGGCCACGAGGCTCAGGCAGTAGGGGCCAGCGCCGCCCGGGCACTCTTCGCAGGCCACGAGGCCCGAGGTGAGCTGACCGAGGAGCACGCACACCGCGTCGTCGCCGTCGCCGCCGCCGAGCTCGTCGCCGAGCAGGTCGGCGATGTCGCGGGTGTCGATCGAGCCGGCCAGGGACACGCCCTCGACGCTGGTGCCGCCCGGAGCGAACGCGCCGGAGAGCTCAAGCGAGAGGAGGGTGACCGAGATGTCGGACACGGAGAGGGTGATGCCGTCCGGCGCCGAGATGACGAAGTACGGGTTCTCGGAGAAGTCCGCGGCCACCGGGAAGTCGATGGTGGCGGTGCACTCGTCCTGGACCACAGCGCCGCCGGTGACGGTGGCGAGGCCGCCGAAGAACGACAGGTCGTCGCCCTCGAGGCCGTTGGGGACCACGAGGATCGCATCCTCGAGCTGGCCGAGGAGCGAGCCGAGGAGCGACTGGACGCCGGCAGGCTCGATGATGGTGGCCGTGGAGAGGTCCAGGGCGTACTTGTTGGTGGCGACGTCGTCCTCGTAGACCACGGGAGCGCCGGTGGCGCCGGTGGTGAACTTGAGGGCCGAGGGCTCACCCTCGGTGCACGAGAACGTGACGTTCAGCGTGTACGCGGTGGAGGGCTCGAGGGCCGCGGCGGCCGAGAAGTAGACGTCCTTGCCGCTCTCCGACCAGGTGGGGGCGGCGAGGGTGACGACGCTGCTGTCGCTGTCCTTGACGAGCTCGAAGGAGGCCTCGGTCTCTTCCGCAGCGAGGAAGCTGATGGCGAACTGCGTGCGGTAGTAGACGCCGGTGGCGCCCTGGGCCGGGAGCGTGGGGCTCTTGAGGCCGGACTCGCAGCCGACGTTGGTGTCGGTGTCGGTGTCGGTGTCGTCGGTGTCGGTGGCGTCGGTGTCGTCGCCGGTGGCACAAGCGGTGAGCGCGCCAACAAACATGACCGCCATGAGGCGGTTCCAATTGAAGCTCATGATCTCCTCCATACGCCGTCGTATGCGACGGTCGGGCGGTTCATACCCGCTCGTCGACGGGCATGTCAACCGGGCTGTATCGGTTTGTCCGATCCGCTACGGAGCCGTTTTGCGGCCGGCTACTGCGGAGCGCGGGCCGACTGAGCGGGCGGCAGACCGGCCGGCACACGGTAGGGGCGAACGAAGATCACCTCCTCGGGCGGCACGCCGGGGGGCTTCGCGAGCGCGCGGTCCACGCGGGCCAGCTTGCGAGAGTCTGGGTAAGAAGCAGACAGTTGTTCGCGAACGCCGTCGGCCTCATCGGCACGACCTGTGGCCTGCAGCGAGCGCGCTCGCAGGGCGAGGGCCTCTTCTTCGTGGCGGCTGTCGGGGAAGCGCTGGGCGATGATCTCGGCGCGACCTTCGACGGCGGCCCAGGCGTTACGCTTGGCATAAAAGCGCGCCACCCACAGCTCCTTCGCCGCCAGCCGGTCCACGCCCTTCTGCATCATGCGCGCCACGTCTTCGGTGTGCTCGGAGTCGGGGAAGCGGGTGTCGAAGCCCGACCACCGCACGACGGCCTGGCGCGTGAGCGTCTGGTCGCGGCCCGAGATGCGCGGCGCTTCTTTCCACACGCACAGGCCCACCATGTAGGTGACGTAGTCGAGGGCTTCGTGGCGCGGGTGGTACTGCGCGAACTCCTCGAACGCGTAGCGGGCCTCGGCGTACTCGGCCTTGCGGAACCGAATCTCGGCGAGCGCGAGCTCGGCGCGCACCGAGAGCGGGTCGTCGCGGTGGAAGTTGCGCAGCTCCTGGAAGTCGGAGATCGCTTTGTCGAAGAAGCCCTGCTGAAGCATCTTCTGGCCGTGCTCGTAGATCTCTCGCGGCTCGCGGCCCGAGGCCTTCACCGTGAGCGGGCCGGCGGTCTTGAGACCCACCGAGCAGCCCGATGCCAGCAGCACGAGCGCCATCGCCAACAAGCGCGGCCAGCGGGACATTCGACGACCTCCAGCCGGGCCGACTATCGCAACGGGCCGGCAGCGACGAACGACGACGGCGTAGACCTTGCCGCGCCCAGCCCCGACGCGGTACCCCGTGCGCTTGAGAGGTCGCTCGTGTCGGAACCCACCGGTCTTCCTTCGGTCACGTTCTCGCTCTTCGTGAGCTCGCTCGCCTCCTCGGCGATGGTGCACCTGGGCCTCACGGCCGACCCCGAGTCGGGCACGCAGCAGGCCGATCTGGCGCTGGCGCGGCACGTGATCGACGCGCTGGGCGTGCTCGAAGAGAAGACCACAGGCAACCTCGACGAAGAGGAAGGCAAGCTGCTGGCGTCCTTGCTCGCCGAACTTCGCACCCGTTTCGTAGAGGTCTCGCGCGCTCAGCGCTGACCCTTTCTGGCGCACTCGCTGGCCCCTCTCGACGATTTGCGGTGTTGTCGCGGCCTTCAAGGCGCGCAGTCGCCGCCGTCGTTGTTGTGCGTGGGGCATGCGAAGTCGGCTGAGTACTGCGTGCCATCGTCGCAGCGGCTGTCGCCGATCCAGTTCCTCGGGAAGCACACGCCGTTGCAGTCGGCAATGGCTGTGGGAAGGCAGGTGGCCGGCGGAGGAATGTCGGTCTCGTCGGTGTCGTCGGTGTCGATCACCGGCGGGGGGCAGTCGAAGTTGACCATCATGCCGGCCGATGCACCCGAGCCGAGGACGATGGGGGCGAGCTCGGCGCCCGACGCAGCATCGTCGCGCAGCGTGACCTTACCGCCCTGCCAGCCATTGCCACCGTCGTCGATCAGATCGATGTAGTACGTGCCGCTCTGCACCTGGATGGGGATCTGTTCGGACGCGCCGTTCGCGTAGGCGGCCACGGCACGAGAGACGACCGCGGTCCAGGTGTCGGCCCGGCGAATCGAGAACGCCATCTCACGCGGCGCGGTGCCGGGCCGCACGTCGAGCGTGAGATCCGAGCAATCCGTGGGCGTGATCGTGCTGAGGTCGCCCGTCAGCGGCGGAAGAGGGGCCCGGGTGCAGTCGGCCTGGAAGTTGAACGACACGCTCGTGAACGTGTTGAGCGTGCGCGCGCCCCACAGGAGGCCGGCGCCGTAGCGAAGCTCCATCCAGCCGCCGTTCCACGTGTCGCGGGCTGCATCGCGCAGGCGGAACGTGTAGAGCCCCGGGAACACGGGGACCTGGAGATCGACCCGCGCGTTGTCGGGGTAGGCGCCGGGCGTGGCTTCTGCGACCAGCACCGATGCGGCGGTGGTGACTTCCCACGTGATCTCGCGGCCCTTGGTGCCGGTGAGCACCGAGATGTCGAGGTCGCAGCCCACGGGTTCAGCGCAGGTGGTGTTGAAGTTCCACGTCTTGGTGCGGCCGGACGTGAAGTCGCGGCCCTCGGCGACGACGTGTTTGCTCGTGGGGTCGACGAGCACCCAGTACCCACCGTTCCAGCCGTTCGCGAAGGCGTCGTTGCCGACCAGCGTGTAGGCCCCCTCGGGGAGCACCACCACCTGATCGTAGAAGCGGTTGTTGCCGCCGTAGAAGCCGACGCGCTCCGACGAGACGGTGTTGCCAGCTGCGTCTTTCAGCTCCCACGACATGTCGAGGCCAGAGCTACCCGACCAAAAGCGGAGGAGGAAGCCGCAGGGGTCGGTGAGGTCGCCGCCCGCGTTGCAGTCGCCGCCATCGTTCGCGTAGGTGGGGCAGGCGAAGTGGGCCGGCAGCGCGTCGTTCTCGTCGTCGCAGTAGCCATCGCCGAGGAAGTGCTGGGGGAAGCAGTTCCCGTTGCAGTCGGCGATCTCGGCGAACTTACACGGCCCGACGGGAATGTTGCCGGTGTCGGTGTCGGTGTCGGGCGCTGGGTCGGTGTCGGTGTCGGTGTCGGTCACCGTGTCGGTGTCGGTGTCGGTCTCCCGGATCGGGCCCGCCGTGTCGAAGCCCGTGGTGTCTTCGCCGACGTCGGTCTCCGTGTCGACCACGTCGGTGTCGTCGGTGCCGGGCACGAAGCCGGTCTGACACGCCATCGCGACGCCAAACACGAGGGCGCGGGCGAAGGGCATGGAGTGCCAAGCTCGAATCATAGGGTCAACCCCCCGTCGACGTCGATGCAGCGACCCGTGAAGTAATCGCACGACAAGATGAAGCGGACAGCTTGCCATACCTCATCGGGTTCCGCCAACCTACCGAGCGGGACGGTTGCTAGCAGCTTTTGTAGCATCTCGGGCTTCATGCCTTCCAGGATGGGCGTGCGAATGAAGCCCGGGGCCACGGCACCCACCCGAATGCCGTAACGAGCGAGCTCGTTCCCCCACAGCTTGGTGTCGGCCGCGAGGCCGGCCTTGGCTGCCGAGTAGTTGGACTGGCCTGCGTTGCCGTGCCGGGCCACCGACGAGATGTTCACCACCGCGGCCGGCCGCACCTCATGCTCCACGCACCGCCGCGCGAAGCCGCGGGTCATCAAGAACGGGCCGGTGAGGTTGACCGCCAGCACCTGGTTCCACGCATCGAGCGAGAGGGTCTCCAGCGTGCCGGACGCCTTGTTGCGCTTCACCAGCAGGCCGTCGCGGATGATGCCCGCGTTGTTGACGAGCACATCCAGGTGGCCGAACGCGCCCCACGCGTCGTCGAGCGCGGCCTCCACAGATGCCTCATCGGACACGTTGGCCACGATGCCCCGCACGTCGCCCACGGAGGCCAGCTCGGACTCCACAGCAGCGACGCGCTTCGGATCCAGATCGAGGAAGGCCACGTGGGCACCCTCGCTGAGCAGGGCGCGGGTGATCGCGTAGCCCAGGCCTGAGGCCCCACCGGTGATGAGCGCGCGCGCTCCGTTGAGCTTCATGCGGAAGCTCCGAGCTGCTGCGCGATCAACGCCACGGCGCGGGCCATGGCGGCATCGAGACCACTGGGATCGTTGCCTCCGGCCTGCGCAAGCTCGGGGCGTCCACCGCCGCGGCCACCGATCATCGGGGCGATCTCCGAGATCACCTTGCCGGCATGAACGCGGCCCTCCAGATCCTTCGTGACGCTCACCACCACCAGCGCCTTGCCCTCTTGATCGGAGCCCAGGACCATCACGCCCGAGCCAAGGCGCTCGCGGAGCACATCGGCCTGCTTCTTGAGGTCGCCGCCGAGCCTTGTGGCGATCACCCGCACGCCACCGATCTCCAGCGCGCCCGCGAGGGCGTCGTTGCCCGCACCACTTGCCAGCTCGGCCTCGAGCTGGTCGATGCGCTTCTCGGCCGCGCGCTTGTCGTCTTTGAGCTTGAGCAGGGTGGGCAGCAGGCGGCTGGCATCGGACTTGAGCGCTGCGGCCAGCTCAGCCAGCAGGGCCTCCTGTTCCCGAACGAGCTGCAGTGCCCCGTGACCGGTGACGGCCTCGATGCGGCGCACACCCGCGGCGATACCCTGCTCCACGACCACGCGGAACTGACCGATGTCGCCCGTGCGGCCCACGTGCGTGCCGCCGCACAGCTCCAACGAGAAGCCGGGGACCTGCACCACGCGGACCTCATCCTCGTACTTCTCGCCAAACAGCGCCATCGCGCCCGCGGCGCGGGCCTCCTCCAATCCTTGGACCTGGGTGAGCACCTCGGTGTTCGCCAGGACCTGCTCGTTCACCATCGACTCCACAGCGAGGACCTCCTCGGGGGTCATCGCCTTGTGGTGGCTGAAGTCGAAGCGGAGGCGATCGGGCGAGACCAAGCTGCCCTTCTGGGTGACGTGCTCGCCCAGCACCCGGTGAAGTGCGGCGTGGAGCAGGTGGGTGGCGGTGTGGTTGCGACGGGTGTGGTTGCGCCGACGGTCGTCCGCGACGGCGGCCACGCCCTGGCCGACCTGGAGATGCCCTTCGGTGACCTCCACGTGGTGCAGGTGCAGGCCCGAGGTCTTCGTGGTGTCGGCCACGGTGGCGCGCCCTTCCGCAGCAGCCAAGCTGCCGGTGTCACCCACCTGACCTCCCGACTCCCCGTAGAGGGGGGTGCGGTCGAGCAACACGACCCCGCGTTGCCCCGCCTCCAGGCGCTCCACGCGCTCCAGCGCGCCCGCCGCATCACGCGCCACAAGCGCCACGATCTCGGCCGACTGCTCGGTGGTGGTGTAGCCGGCGAACACGGTGGAACCGTGCTCCTCGGCGAGGCGGTGCCAGAGCTCACCCACGGACTGTTCGCCGGAGCCCTTCCAGGCGGCGCGGCCCTTAGCCTTCTGGCCGGCGAGCGCCGCGTCGTAGCCGGGCGAGTCCACGCCCACCTGATGCTCGGCAGCGATCAGCTCGGTGAGGTCGAGCGGGAAACCGTAGGTATCGGAGAGCTGGAAGGCGACCTCGCCTGGGAGGGTGCCCCCAGGCCCGGCCTTCTCGATGGCGCTCTGGAGCAGCTTGTTGCCGCGGTCGAGCGTGCGACGGAAGCGCTCCTCTTCGGCACCCACCACCTCAGCGACAAAGCGCTGCCGAGCCGCCAGCTCGGGGTAGGCCTCACCGAAGTCGTCGACCACCTTCTGCGTGATCTCGGAGAAGAACGGCCGCTCCAGCCCGATCTTCACGCCGAAGCGGATCGCGCGTCGCATGATGCGCCGGAGCACGTAGCCGCGGCCCTCGTTGCTGGGCATCACACCATCGGCGATCAGGAAGGCCGTGGCGCGGCTGTGGTCGGCCATGACCTTGAGGGCCACATCGACCTCGGCGCTCTCGCCGTAGTGAACATTCGCCAGGCGCGCACCGGTGTGAATCAGGCCCTGGAATAGGTCCGTGTCGTAGTTGCTGTAGACGCCCTGCACGACGGCCGCGAGCCGCTCCAGGCCCATGCCCGTGTCGATCGACGGGCGGGGAAGGGCCACGCGGCCGCTCGCCGACTGGTCGTACTGCATGAAGACGAGGTTCCAGATCTCCACGTAACGATCGGACCCGAACGCCGGGCCCCGCTCGTCGGAGGAGATCGACGGACCGTGATCCCAGTGGATCTCGGTGCACGGGCCACAGGGCCCGGTGTCGCCCATCGACCAGAAGTTGTCCTTCACGCCGAGTCGCTGGATGCGCTCAGCCGGGAAGTTCACCTTGCTCCGCCACAGGTCGAAGGCCTCATCATCCTCTTCGTAGATGGTGACCCACAGCCGATCCGGGTTGAGCGCGAACGCACCCGTGAGCAGCTCCCATGCGAACGGGATGGCCTCGGCCTTGAAGTAGTCGCCGAACGAGAAGTTTCCGAGCATCTCAAAGAAGGTGTGGTGGCGCGGGGTGCGTCCGACGTTCTCAAGATCGTTGTGCTTGCCCGACACCCGCAGGCACTTCTGCACGGAGGTGGCGCGCACATCGGACCGCTTCTCGGCCCCGGTGAACACATCCTTGAACTGGACCATGCCAGCGTTCGTGAAGAACAGGCTGGGATCGTTTCGCGGAACGAGCGGAGCCGAGGGCACCTGGGTGTGCCCCCGCTCCTCAAACCAGTTCAAGAAGCGGGACCGGATGACGCTGGCCTTCAAGAGAGCTCCCGACTTGGCGACCGGCGCAGCTAACCCGGCCGGCGCCGCTAGGCCTCGGCGACGTCGGCAGGCGGCGCGTTCGCCGGCACGATGGGCTTCTTGGACTCGGCGAAGCGGGCCATCAGGTCGGCGCGCAGACGTGCCATGAGGTCGCTGTGGTCGAGCAGGTACTGCCGCGCCGACTCACGCCCCTGGCCGATGCGCTCCGCCTCCACCGAGTACCAGGAGCCCGACTTCTGCACGATGCCAGCGGCAGCGCCCAGATCGAGGATCTCGGAGGCCTGGCAGATGCCCTTGCCGTAGTAGATGTCGAACTCGACCTGCCGGAAGGGCGGGGCCACCTTGTTCTTGACCACCTTGACGCGCGTCTGGTTGCCGATGGCCTCTTCGCCTTTCTTGACCGAGCCCACGCGGGTGATCTCGAGCCGGATCGAGGCGTAGAACTTCAGCGCGTTGCCGCCCGACGTGGGCGGCCGGTGGCCGGGAGTGACTGACGGGCGGCGCGGGCAGGAGGTCGCTGCA
>CAYNFK010000102.1:0-16573 GCA_964396405.1 uncultured Enterobacteriaceae bacterium | reverse complement strand
ATGCAGGTAGCGCAGCATCTCGGTCTCGCTGCGGTAGCGCGAGAAGATCGGGTGCGTGAGGATCGGGCTGGTGCGGGCCAGACCGGCCGGCAGCGGGGCCAGCTCAGCATCGACGCGCACGGCGCCGAACGCCGCGAGCAGGTCGTCCACGTCGTCGGCCGACACGGTCTCATCGAGCGCTACGCCCAGGCGGCCATTCCCGTGATCGCGGAGGCGGATGCCCCGCTCAGCCGCAGCCGCCAGCACGTCCGCCGCGTCATCGGCCTGCACCCAGAGGGTGTCGAAAGCTACCTCGGGACCCACCACCCGACCGGCCGCGCGCAGGCCCGCAGCGAGATCGTGCGTGTGGGAGCGCACGCGCTCAGCGATGGCGGTGAGGCCTTCGGGGCCGTGCCACACCGCGTACATCGCCGCGATGACCGCCAGCAGGACCTGGGCCGTGCACACGTTGCTGGTGGCCTTTGCGCGCCGGATGTGCTGCTCGCGGGTGGCGAGCGCCATGCGGTACGCCGCGTTGCCGTGCGTGTCCTTCGAGACGCCAATGATGCGGCCCGGCATCTTGCGCGCGTGGCCCGCGCCCGTCGCGAGGAACGCTGCGTGCGGACCGCCGAAGCCCATCGGCACGCCAAAGCGCTGGGTGCTGCCCACCGCCATGTCGGCGCCCCAGGCGGCGGGGCCTTCGATCACGGTGAGCGCGAGCAGATCGACAGCGGCCACCACGAACGCGCCCACCGCATGGACGCGGTCGACGAACGCCGCGGGGGCCGAGAGCGCGCCGTCCGTGGCGGGCGTCTGCACGAGCGCACCGAACAGGTCGGCAGTGGGCACGAAGGTGGCGGCATCGCCCACCACCACGCTCCAGCCGAGCGCTTCGGCGCGGGTGCGCACCACCGCGATGGTCTGGGGGTGGCAGCCCGCGTCCACGAAGAACGTGGTGCGGTCGCCCTTGCCCATGCGCTGGCACATCGCCATTGCTTCCGCGGCGGCCGTGGCCTCATCGAGCAACGAGGCGTTGCTCACGGCGAACCCCGTGAGGTCCTGCACCATCATCTCGAACAGCAGCAGGGCTTCGAGGCGGCCCTGGGCGATCTCGGCCTGGTAGGGCGTGTACGCCGTGTACCAGCCGGGGTTCTCGAGCACGTTACGCAGGATGACGCCGGGCGTGATCGTGCCGTAGTAGCCCATGCCCAGGTAGCTGCGGGTGACCCGGTTGGCCGCCGCTAGACCGCGCAGCTCGGACAGGGTCTCGCTCTCGCTCGCGGCCTCCGGAAGATCCAGCGGCCGGCCGAGCTGCAGCCCGGCGGGCACGACGGCCGTGATCAGCGCTTCGAGGGAGTCGACCCCGAGCGCAGCGAGCATCTCGGCCTGATCCGCTGCGCGGGGACCGATGTGGCGATCGACGAATCCAGCAGCAACGGACACGAGGGCTCCAGCGGTTCAGTGACCGATCTTGGCCTGGTAAGCAGCACCATCGAGCAGGGCGCCGAGGCCCGAGAGGTCGGAGGCCTGGAGCTTGAAGATCCAGCCCTTGCCATAGGGATCCTGGTTGATCGCCTCGGGCTCGGCGTCGAGCAGGTCGTTGACCTCGACGATCGTGCCCGCCACCGGCGCGTAGATCTCGGCCGTGGCCTTCGTGGACTCCACCTCGCAGACCGCCGCACCGGCGGCGAAGTCGTCGCCCACGGAAGGAAGCTCGACGTAGACGAGGTCGCCCAGCGCGTCTTGGGCGAAGTCGGTGATGCCGACGGTGATCACATCACCCTCGACCGAGATCCACTCGTCGTGGGCGGTGTAGCGCAGGGTCTGGGGAACGTTCATCGTGCACCTCGCGGGGTAGGGTCCAAACTCAGGCGGCGGCGGGCTTGGGAACGAAGGGACCGGCGTGCACCACGCCCTCTTCGAGCTTGCCGCGGACATCGAACTGCACGCGGGTGCCAGCCTCGGCGAGCGCGCTCTCGATGTAGAACAAGCAGATGCCGCGGTCGAGCAGCGGAGAGCGCGTGCCCGAGGTGACCCACCCGACCTTGCGGCCTTCGTGCATCACATCCATTCCGTCGCGGACCACCCGCTTCCCATCGAGGAAAGCACCTGCGATCACGTGGGTGTCGGTGGCCTTACGGGCCTCGACTGCGGCCTGTCCCAAGAACCCACCCGGCTTGTCGAACTTGCACACGCGCAGCAGCTTGGCCATGCCGGGTGACGTGGTGTCGGTGAGCTCGTGGCCGTAGAGCGGCATCCGCGCTTCGAGGCGCAGCGTGTCACGCGCACCCAGGCCCACGGGGGCCACGCCGTGCTGGACGCCTTCGCTCATCAGCGCGTCCCACACGGCCACACCGCCTTGTGCGGGCACGAAGATCTCGAAGCCGGGCGAGCCGGTGTAGCCGGTGCGGGCGACGATGCAGCCCTCCACGCCCGCGACCGTGCCGGGAGCCTGGTGGTAGTAGGCCACAGTCCCCAGATCCAGCGGGGTGAGTGCCTGGAGGAGCCGCTCGGACGCCGGACCCTGCACGGCGATCTGCACCCAGTCATCGCCCTCGTCGGTGAACGTGGCATCCTCGCGGGGATTGTTCGCCACCATCCACGAGAAGTCCTTCTCGCGGTTGCCCGCGTTCACGCAGACGAGGAAGTCTTGGTCGGCGATGCGGTAGACGATGAGATCGTCGACCACGCCACCTTCCGGGTTGCACATGAGCGTGTAGCGGGCCTGACCCAACGCCAGATCGCTCACGCGCTGGGTGACCAGGAAGTCGAGCGCAGCGCCTGCGCCCGGGCCCTTCACGCGGACCTCGCCCATGTGGCTCACGTCGAAGAGCCCGACGCGCTCGCGCACCGCGAGGTGTTCCTCCACGAGAGAGGAGTACCAAACCGGCATCTCGAAGCCACTGAACGGGACGAACCGGGCGCCCGCCGCTGCGTGGCGCTCATACAAAGGGGTGCGCCGAGACATGGACGCTCCTCGGTGGGGGCGGCCTCGTGACCCGCCACAAGGGCGGCGTCAATCGCATTGACGGATCGGTGTCACCGAGGAGGGTGCCGCGCGTCGATGCAGCCGGTCGCCGTGGGACCGATGTACCATTACGTGTCGTCCTGTATCGTAGTTGGAGGTGAGGTATGGACCTGTTCATCTCGCTGGTGGCGTGGGTCGGACTCTCAGGCGTCATCGTGATGTCGGCGCTCGCGCCAGGCGTCGGCCTGATCATGGGAGCGGCCCTGATCGTGGGCCTCATCGACGGTCCCAGCGGAGGTCGCCTGGAGGCGCGGCGCAAAGGGCGGTAGGTCGTCGGGCACGAGGTGAACGCTGACGGCCCGCCCGCACGAACCCTTCCGCGGTGCGGCCATCCGTGCAGGACGCCCGCGCGACGCCGCGATCGATCGACGCATCCTCTCGGCGGCGATGGCGCTGCTTGATGAGGGCGGCCTCGACGCGGTCACCGTCACGGCCGTGGCCCACCGCGCGCGGGTGAGCCGTCCTGCGGTGTATCGGCGCTACCCGGATGCCAACGAGCTCGGCATCGCCGTGCTGATGGACGAGGGCGACCGCCTGCTGCGCGACGCGAAGGAGCAGCTCGACCCAGCCCTGAACCCCCTCGACCTCCTGCTGGGGCTCTCGGAGCGCTACTTCGCCTGGCACACGGCGCGCCCGCAGGTGGCGCGGGCCCTCTACAGGGAGGCGATGTTCTCGGAGCCGGCGTGGGCCACGCGCTTCCAACTCCAGGGCATCGAGATGGTGGGCTGGGTGGCCGAGCGCTTGGCGTATGCACAGGCTCGCGGCGAGCTCTCCGCGAACGCCGACCCGTTTGAGGTGGCCCAGGCCTGGTTCGCGATGTTCATCACCACGGCCGTGGCCGGCATGCAGGGCCTCTTCCCCACCCTGCGCGACCGTGTGGAAGCGCTCCGACCCATGGTGGAGCTGGTGCTTCGCGGCGCCCAGCACCCGGACTGAGCGCCTCGGTCAGGCCTGGCGCCGCTCGGACGCCTCGACCGTGTTCTCCATCAGCATCGCGATGGTCATCGGTCCCACGCCGCCGGGAACCGGCGTGATCCACGAGCACACCTCGGCCACCTCGGCCGTGGCCACGTCGCCCACCAGCCGGCCATCGGTGAGGCGGTTCATGCCCACATCCACCACCACGGCGCCAGGCTTGAGGTGCGCGGCACGCACCAGATCGGGACGGCCTACGGCGGCCACCACGACGTCGGCTGTGGCCAGGATGGCCCCGAGGTCGGGCGTGCGGCTGTGCGCGATGGTCACGGTGGCGTGCGCCTGCTCCAAGAGCAGCGCCATCGGACGGCCGACGATGTTGCTGCGGCCGATCACCACGGCGTGCTTGCCCGCGAGCGAAATCCCGGCGGCCTCCAGCAGGCGCATGCAGCCCTTCGGCGTGCAAGCCACGAGACCGGGCCGCCCCTGAACGAGCCGACCGAGGTTGGCTGCCGAGAGACCGTCGACGTCCTTGGCGGGGTCGATCGTGTCGAGCACCACCGAGGGATCGATGCCGCGGGGTAGAGGGAACTGAACCAGGATGCCGTCGATCGTGTCGTCGGCGTTGAGGCTGCGCACCACCTCCAGCAGCGCTTCCTGGGGGGTGTCAGCCGGCAGATCGATCTGCCGGTGCACGAAGCCCAAGGCGTGCGCCACAGTGCCCTTCCTGCGCACGTACACCTGGCTGGCGGCGTCGTGCCCCACCAGCACCACCGCGAGGCCCGGAGGGCGCGGCAGGGCCGCCACACGCGGCGCGAGCGCGGACTGCACGCTCGCCGCGAGCGCCTTGCCATCCAACCACTGCGCGGTCACTCCCCACCGCCGCCGGACGAAGAACTCGACGACCCGCCGCCCTCGCCGCCGGTGCTCCCGCCGCTCTTGAGTCCGTAGTGGTCTTTGTACCAGCCGCCCCCCTTCAGCACGAAGGACGAGGCCGACACCAGCTTCCGGACCTCGTTCGCGGTGCACTCGGGGCACGGCGGGTTCGGATCCGACATGCGGACCATCTGCTCGAAGACATGCTGACAGCGCTCGCAACGGTACTCGTAGATCGGCACGGGTCCTCCCGATCGTCGGGCCGCCGCTATAGGAACGCCAGCCCCTGCCGGCAAGCACCTGGAGCCCCCAAACGTGCTGCAAGCGTTCCTCCTCCTCGCCATGGCCGCCCTCGTCGCTACGGCTGCGAGGGTGGGGCGGGGCTTTGTGGCGCAGGCGCTCGACGATCAGCGCCCTGCAGCGGTGAGCGGAACCCGGCTGATGGTGCTGTCCCGCGAGGTCGTGCTGAGGGTCGGCGTGCAGCTTTTCGCGCCGCTGGGCTGGTCGAGCGACCGTGCACCGCCGGTGCCCACAGCCCGGTCGGTGCTGCTGGTGCAAGACCCTGGCTGGCCCCGGCTCTCGATGCGGTACCTGGAGATCTTCCTCACCAGCCGCGGCTTCACCGTGTGGCTGCCGCCGCGGCCCAATCGCGGACGCCCGCTGGCCGAGCACGCCGAGACGGTGGCCGCTTCCCTCACGCGTTGGCTGGATGGCTCGGACATCGAGCAGGTCGACGTGGTGGCGTTTGGAGCCGGCGGCCTTGCTGTCGCCTGGCTCGCCGCCCACCGCACCCACACCCCCATCCGCCGCCTCGTCGCGCTGGGCAGCCCCTGGCGTGGCACCCGCATGGCGGTGTTCAGCCCCGGCGCGCTCGCCTCCGAGCTCTCGCCAGGGTCACCGTCGCTCGACGGACTGCTGCCTCCCTCGGTGCCCACGGTGTCGGTGTGGTGCCCCGAAGATCCTGAGCTCGTGCCACCCACCACAGCTGTGGCCGACCCCGAGCACAGCGTGGCGATCGAGGGCGTGGGTCACCTTGGGCTGCTCACCTCGTCGCGCACGCTGCGTGCCGTGGCCGAAGCGCTGCTGCGGGAGCCCGCCTCGTGAGCCTGTTGCGCGGTCGACGCCTGCTGGTGGTCACCGGAAAGGGCGGGGTGGGTCGCACCACCGTGACCGCTGCGCTGGGTCTTGCGGCAGCCCAGGCCGGGCTCCGGACCGTGGTGGTGGAGCTGTCGGGCCAGGACCGTCTTGCGTCCGTGTTCGGCCGGTCCCCTCGTTACGCGCCCCAGCCGGTCGCGCCGGGCCTGGACCTTCGCTCCCTCACCGCACCCGCCTGCGTGGCCGACTTCGCCGAGCGTAAGCTCCGCGTGCCCTCGCTGCTGCGGTGGGTGTTCGAGAACCGACTCATGACGGGGTTCGTGGACGCCGTGCCAGGCCTCCATGACCTCGTGCAGCTCGGGAAGATCGAGAACATGCTGTTCGAGCCGCTGGAGGGCGAGCCGCAGTGGGACCTCTGTGTGCTGGATGGCCCAGCCACCGGGCACGGGCTCACGCTGTTGTCGGGTGCGCGCGCCCTGCAGGAGGCCACCGCCGCGGGACCGTTTCACGACCTGGCCGAGATCATCGCCGGCCTGCTCTCGCGACCCGCCGACACGAGCGTCGTCCTGGTGACGCTGCCAGAGCTGCTGCCCGTGCACGAGAGCGTCGAGCTCGCGGCGGCGCTGGCCGCCGATGCGATGCCGGTCTCCGCGGTGGTGTGCAACCGCGTGCCACCCACCTGGCCGGCGCAACCGGCCTTGGACGCCGTGCTGGCGGCGCTCCCCAACACCCCGGGTGGTGACCTGCTGCGGTCGCTCGCCGAGCACGCGGCGGCGCAGGCCGCGCGCGCCGACGTCGCCCTCGATGCGCTGAGCCGCGGCGGACTCACCGCACCCCGTCGGTCGCTGCCCGACCTCCCCCACCCCACCCTGGCCGACCTGGCGACGCCGCTCGTGCCGTGGTTTGCGGAAGAGTCCCCATGACGGCCGTGCTCGTGGTGTGCGGATCGGGCGGCGTAGGCAAGACCACCGTGTCGGCTGCGATTGGGGTGGCGCACGCGCTCGCGGGTCGGCGCGTCGTGGTGCTCACCATCGACCCGGCTCGGCGTCTGGCGGACGCGCTCGGCCTGCGTCGCCTCGGCAATGACCCCACCCGGGTGGCGCTGCCTCACGCGCCCGACGCCCAGCTCTTTGCCCTCATGCTCGACCGCAAGACCACCTGGGACACCCTCGTGCGCGACCATGCGGCGGATGCCTCCACGGTCGAGCGGCTGCTCGCCAACCCCACGTACCAGGCGATCTCCACACGGTTGAGCGGCGGCCACGAGTACATGGCGATCGAGCGCCTCCACACGCTCGCCACCTCCGGCGACTGGGACGTCGTGGTGGTCGACACGCCGCCCAGCCAGCACGCCGTCGACTTCTTCCGCGCGCCCGAGCGCATCCGCAGCCTGCTCGACCAACGCTGGCTCGGGGCCCTCCTGCGACCAGGACACGGGCTGGTGGGCATGGCCACACGCCGGGTGTCCGAGGTGGTGCGTCGGCTGGCCGGCGACGGCATGATGACCGACCTGCAGGACTTCTTCGGGCTCGTGGGCACCCTGTCTGAGCGACTCCGGGCCCACGGAGGCGCTGTCGATGCGCTTCTGCGCTCCCCCGCGTGCCGATACCTCGTGGTCACCAGCGCACGCGCCCCGCGCACCGACGAGCTGATCGCGTGGCGGAACCTGCTCGACCAGGGCGGTCAGCACCTCCACGGGGTGCTGTTGAACCGCGCCTCGGCGCCGCTCCCCTACGACGAGGCCATGCTCCTGGCCCACATCCCGAGCTCCGCACCCTGGACCTCCCCGGAGTGGCAAGCGACGGCCGCTGCGCTTCGCAGCGCCGTTCACCGGGCGGCAGCCAGCGCTCGGACCACGGAGGCCGCACGAACCGAGGCACAGGCCGCCACCGGGCGGGAGGTGTGGACCCTGCCCGATCTCGAGGCTGGGGTGGGTGGTGCCGACGAGCTGGTGGCGCTCGCGAGGCAGCTCCCGGCTACGTTCCTGGCTGGATGACGTAGTCGGCTGCCACCTCTGCACCGCGCTCAGGGACCCAGATGCCGTGGAACTCGATCCCGGGCAGCTCGGGCAGGTAGGTGTAGCCGTCCACGGCGCTCTCGGGCACCACATCGCCATCCACGGTGACCACGAGCGTGTCGGGCTTCGCACCGTGGCTCATCGTGAACGTGGTGAAGATGCCGGCTGCGTTCAGGCCCAGCTCGTAGAGGATGCCCGACCAGTCGCTCTCGCAGATGCTGGCGGTGATGCCACCGGTGAGATCGGCCGCTTCGAGGTAGCGCAGACCCGGCACGGTGGTCTCATCGCACAGGCCGACCGCCGCCTCAGGTCCCACGATCGCCGAGATGTTGACCTGGCTCTTCGCCGGCTTGAGGCCCTGGAAACGACGCACGTAGTCGGCCACCGGGATGAGCAGCTCCTGCTTGTTGTAGCAGTCGGTGTTCTCGGCTGCGGGGCCGAGCCGGCCGTCGTCGGAGCAGTCGTCCTCGTCGGTGACGAACACGACGAGCAGGTTGGCTTCTTGCCGAAGGAAGCCCGCATTGGGCCCCGTGGTCATGATCGGCGACAGCGCGTACGAAGCGGCCGCCAGACCGCGCTCCTTGCCCGACCCCTTGAGTCCGACGAGGGCGCGCGCCTGGAACAACGCCAGGTAGTCTTCCACCGGCGAGATCACCGGCGGACTGCCGAGGAGCTGGCCCCGGGTGGCATCCTCAGCGTCGAAGTCGGTGGAGATCACGCCTAGGTGGAAGTCGGCCCCCGTGTTCTCGATCTCGGTGATGAACGAGCCGAACCCATCCACCAGCAGCTCCTGCTCAAGCTGCATCGAGTTGGAGTTGTCGACCACCCAGAGGATGTCGACCTGATCGGTGGGCGACTGAAACCAGATGTCGGTCTCGCTGCGCTCGGCGAACCCTTGGTCGGCGCTGCACGCGGCAAACGCCAACGCCACACCGAGGGTGGGTGCGCTGCGGAACACGGCTCGACGCAACATCATGGGTCTCTCCAGCACGACGGGGAATCGTGGCGCAGTCTAGCCGGGAAATCCGACCTCGCTCAGGCACAGATCGTTGAACTCCTTGCCCGCCTTGACCCCAGTGACAGAAATTTTCACCTTCTTGGTGGTGTGGGGTGCCACCTCCACGGTCGTGGACTTGTAGCTGGGGCGCTCGATGGGCACGTCGGCGCTGGTGCCGTCATCAAACGTGAGGCGCAGGCCGGTGGCCTGGTTGGCCTTGATCCACAGCGGCATCGAGGTGCCGATGCCGTTGATGAACGAGAACTTCGACACCGTGCGGGCCGCGCCGAAGTCCACCTGCAGCCACTGGCCCGTGCCGTCGCCCGGGTCGCCCTCGCACCACATGCTGTCGACCAAGCCGTCGAGCACGTTGACCGGCTGGTAGTTGCCGTCGCCATCTTCGGGCGCGGTGCTCGAGGCCGTGACCGTGCCGGTGACACGCTCGACGCCGCCGTCGCCGAACACCTGCACCTCGGCGATGCCGGTGTCGAACCAGGCCGAGCCTGCGTAGACCGACTTGAAGCGCAGGCGCAGCGAGCGCGTGGACTTCCCGCCGGGCACCTCAAAGGTCTGCGCCACCTTCTCGTCCTTGAGCGTGATCACCTGGGTGGTGTCGTCGGCGAACTTGAGCTCGACCTCCTTGGGGCGATTCGCGCGCTGCCAATCGTTCCAGCTGGTCCAGTCGCCGCCCCAGATACGAACCTGAGTGACCTTCTGGTCGCTGCCGAAGTCGAGCTCCATCCAAGCGCCCAGGCCCGAGCCTTCGTCGCCCTCGACCCACACGGAGGTGGCCTTGCCATCGTGGACCTTCGTCACCTCGTAGCCAGGCGTCTCGACGTAGGTGGACGATGCTGTGGACGAGACCACGGTGAGCTGCCCGGCGAAGGCCGAGGTTGAGACAAGAGCGAAGAGCGAGAGCAGAGCGCGCATGGAGCCTCCCACCAACGAACCCCCTACTTGCGGCTCGTCGTCCCTCGTGTCGACCAACGCACCCAAGGCTTGCGCACGGTTGACAGACGGAACGCCGATCAGAACGTCCCTGACAGGCTGAACCGCACGCCGTCGAAGCCGGGCAGCACGCGGCACTGCCCGCCGGAGCATCGAATGCCGCTCTTGTAGGAGCCGTAGAACGCGCGGAGCGTGAGGTTCGGGATGGGCTTCACCTGGATCTCCGCGGCGCCGTACACGAGCTCCGAGAGGTTGCCGACCGAGTCGATCAGCGGGTTGCTCGACACGTCGGTGAACCAGGTGAACGCCAGCAGGTTCTTCCACGCCAAGGTGACACCCGTCTCGAGCTCGACGTAGTCGTGCTGCTGGATGGCGTTGGTGCCCCAGAAGTAGCCCTCCAGCGCAGCGTTCACGTCGATCCCCAGCTGCTGAGGCAGCGGGATCTTCCCTGTGAGATCACCGTGCACGTGCCGATCGGCCCCGTCGCGCTCGGCGTCGCGCTGGTCATGCCGGTAGCCTACGTTGAGCAGCAGGGCCCCGCGCCCTTGCGTGACCTCGATGCCCGCGAGCGTGTGGATCACCGTCTCCGCGGAGCGATTGAAGTGCAGCCCGCCTGTGTCGAGGTCGCGGAACACGGCGAGCGACACATACGGGATCACCTCTCCCGGCACCGCCGCGAAGTCGGCGCGGAGGCGACCGCCCCACACGTCGTTGCTGTTGAGCGTGGCGGAGCTGTCTTCGGTGATCTGGCGCTCGTACTCAAGCGTGGGGCCCACAGCGACCTGGTACAGCTCCGGCGTGAGCAGGGCGTTGATGCGCTGGCCGTTGCTGTAGCGCTTGAACTCACCCAGCAGCGTGACCCGGTTCGCGTAGACCGCGCCCGACAGGTACGCCGCGTAGCCGGGCACGTTCTCCTCGCCTGCGAACACCTGGCCGGACGGGTAGCCGAAGCCGTCGACCTCAAGGAACCAGTCGGTGGGACCAAGCCCCAGCAGCTCCACGGTGCCGCCGCCTGCCACCACATCGGGCACCGTGGTCATCTCGGTGAACCCGGCCGCCCAGCCCTCGTCGGTGGCGAAGTTGTAGCTGACGAGGTGCGCGCCGAGGTTGGCAGGACCGAGAGCAAACCGCTCCGCCCGAAGACCCGCCACCATGTGGCGACGGTCGCCGAACAGCCCGAGGTTCGGGTTGTCTTGGAACACCTGCTGACGGTTGAGCTGACCGAACAGCGCCACCACGTCCCACGCGCCCGGCCGCCACACGACCTTGAGGCCCTGCATCGAGGTGTCGAGGTCGATGTCGGTGTTGCGGTCGAGGTCGAGCACGAGGCCACGCCCGAAGCTCGCGTAGCTGTCGCCGAGCGACACCGTGAGGTTGCGCCGATCGTAGCTGGCGCGGAGCTTCTCGAGCGTGAAGTACGTGTTGCGGGCGAACAGATCCCAGCCCTCGGTGCCCTGGGTGCCGGGGTCGAAAGCGCCGCCGAGCAGCGGTGACCACGTGCCCGACTGCAGCAGGTTCCGCTCGATGATGCGCTGATCGTCGAGGAAGTAGCTGTTGCCCATCAGCGCCACGACATCGAGCTGTCCGAACATCGACCACGCGCCGGAGCGCAGGTTGAGCGTGACCCGGTTCACGGCCTCCACGTAGTCGAGCGCGCGGGAGTCCTCGAAGCCGGGCACCTGATCGGGCATGCGCCAGTAGCGCACCTCGAAGTCCTCGGTGATCACCGTGGACACCTCGGGCCGCTTGCGCTCGGGGGTGGGCACCGCATCCACAGCATCGACCGACCCCGCGATCTCTGGAGCGGCGGGCTCCTCCGGCACAGGCTCCTGCGCCCAGGCCCCGGTGGAGCCTGCAGCCGTCCAGAGTCCCACCGCGACGGTGGGCGCCCAGCGCGCTGAACGCCCCACGGCCCTACTTGGCCGGCTGCGCGAGAAGCTCGGTGACCTTGGCGGCGAGCTTCACCTCATCGCCGGGATCGTAGCCGCCGTGGCTGTCGACCACCTGGAAGTCGCGGTCGATCACCACCGTCCATGGCAGCGTCTTGCCGGGATCGTAGATGCCGACCACGGCGCTCTCCTTGTCGAACAGCACCGGGAAGTTGAAGCCCTTGCTGGCGATGTAGGGCTTCACCCGGCTTGCCGTGCGGGCGTCGTCGGCCGTGATCGAGAGCAGGACGAAACCCTGGTCCTTCTTCTCGGTGTAGAGCTTCTGAAGGTGCGGCATCTCTTCCTTGCAGGGACCGCACCAGGTGGCCCAGAACGAGAGCACGATGACCTTGCCCTTGTGGTCGGCCAGGTTCACCGCCACACCCTCCAGATCGCGCAGCGTGAACTCGGTGGCCGAGCCCGCGTAAGCCGCCGGGACGTAGGGGAGTCCGAGCGAGAGCAGGGCAACCAGGGCGGAGCGGGCAAGCACGGACACGGCGTCTCCAGGGCAGGATGGGAAGCGTTCGACGGGCGAGCGCGCCGATCCTTCGATGCCGGCTATCGCCTCGCAGTTACCTCGTCGCGCGTAGGAAGGGCGCAACGGGGTTGACGAGCGCGATCCACCACCCTAATCCTCGCGCGGGAGCGACCGACGTGCGCCCTGCTGCTGTGTGCCTGATCGCTGTGCTCTCACCCTTGGCCGCCTCCGCAGCCGAGGTCACCGATCTCCCGCCGCGCTGGCGTGGAGATGTCCACCTCGCTTACGCCGGCGGCTTCGAGCAGATCGGCATCGAGGAGGACGATGCCACCTATGGGCTGCGCAACCACCTCACCCACCAGCTGAACCTCGCGGCCGAGGTCGCCGTGTGGCACGGCCTCGCGCTCCGGGTGGGCTTCCCCATCCAGGCTGCCGGTGCGATCACCTACCCGTCGGCGCGCACGATGCTCTACGAGCCGGTCAGCGGCGAAGGCCGCTTCGAGAACGGCGAAGAGATCACCACCCCGCAAGAGCTGAACCCTGCCGGCCTCCAGGGCGTGTGGATCGGCCTCGCGGCGGCGCCGTTCCGCGAGGATGCGTCGCGCAGCCTGCCCGTCACCACCCGCATCGATCTGGCCGTCCGCACGCCTGGCGCCACACTCTACGATGCGGCCCGTGGCGCTTCGCCCGGCGGCACAGCGGTGCGAGGCAGCGCCGCCTTCTCCACCACCCGCGGTGCCGCCAACCCTTACGCGAGCTTCGGCTTTCAGTGGGAGGGCGAGGCCGAGGCCGAGGTCACGCTGCCCAGCGGAAGCCCCGCGGGCAAGGTGGTCGTGAGCGGCGCCAGCTCGGCCCAGGTGCTGGTCGGTGCTGAGCTCGTCGCGTGGAAGCGCGGCCCGTGGAGCCGCTTCGCCGTCGATCTGCATCTCGGCGTCGGCTACCGCGGTCCCGAGACCTACCCCTCAGGCTTCTGGCTCCCCAACGTGCTCGACAGCACGCTCGGCAAGGCCGTCACGCGCTCGGAGTCCTTCACGGTGCAGGTGGGCGGCGCCTTCGATGTGCACATCGACCGCTTCGTCGGACTGCGCTTCGGCGGCGACTACCACTGGTTCTCACCCTACAGGGTGGAGCATCCCTACGTGGCGCGCTCCGATCTGCAGAGCTTCGGCACCACCTGGACAGTGGCCCTGGTGGGCCGCATCCGCCTGAAGGACGATCGGCTCTAGGCGGAACCGTCGTTCGCAGACGTGGACTCCAGGGCCAGCAAGCGCTGGTAGGCCTCGCGAGCTGTGACGCCCCACCGGATGGCGAGCACGCGCGCGACGTCCTTGAGCGAGGCGCCGTCGGTGAGATCGGCCTCCACCCGTTCGGGGGCCTCACCGGGACCCACCACCAGCACACACTCCCCCCTCACCTCGCCGACCGCTGCTCCAAGGCGCTCCAGCGGCGCGCGGGTGACGGTCTCGAAGCGCTTGGACAGCTCGCGCGCGAGCACGGCCTCGCGGTGGGGCGCGCGCTTAGCGAGCCGCTCGATGAGGTCGACCACCCGGGTGGGGGCCTCGTAGATCACCACGGTCTCGGTGCGTGCGAGGACCTCGTCGCACCAGGTGTCGCGTCCTTTTCGCGGCGCGAAGCCTAAGAACACCGACGGCATCGCCGGGAAGCCCGAGGCCGCCAGCGCAGACACCAGCGCACTGGGACCCGGCACGCTGCGGATCTCCACACCGCGCGCATGGGCCGCCTCCACCAGCACCCGACCTGGGTCCGAGATCGCTGGCGTGCCCGCATCACTCACGAGCACGATCTCCTCGGTGAGCGCACGCTGAGCGAGGGCCGCGGCGCGCTCATCCTCGTTGTGCGCGTGCAGCGACTCCAGCGGGGGCGCCGACACGCCCACGGCGCCCAGGAGCTTGCGGGTGCTGCGCGTGTCTTCGGCCGCGATGACCGCTGCCGACCCCAGCACCTCCCGCGCGCGCGGCGAGAGGTCTCCGAGGGTCCCGATGGGCGTTGCTACGATCCACAGCGCCACCGCTCACCCCGCGTCGAAGGCGTTGTCCAGGTAGCGCACCGACCACGGCGTTGCGCCCAGATCGACCACCGCCACCAAGAAGGCGAGCTCTTCGGCATGGACGCCGTGGGCACTCAGCCACGCTTCCGCCGCCGAGACCAGGTGACGCCGCTTCTGCGGTCCGATCGACTCCAGCGGGTCGAGCACGTCATCGTGGCGGGCCTTCACCTCCACGAAGCGCAGCCTGCCCTCGATCTGCGCGACAAGATCGAGCTCCCCGCCGCCACCGCGCCAGTTGCGCGCGAGCAGGGTGGCTCCATGCCGCACGAGGTCGTCCGCCACGAAGTCTTCGGCGACCGCACCACGACGTTGAGCGGCCACTCGGGCCGCTCGCAGCTTCTCGGCGTCGTCGTCCATGGGACGACAACCGCCTACTTGGTGGCCTTGAACCCGCGGATGGGCTTGAGGCGGGCCGCCTTGCCCTGCAGGGCGCGCAGGAAGTAGAGCTTCGCGCGACGCACCTTGTGGCGGGCCGTGACCTCGATGCGCTCGATGTTGGGCGAGCTGGCCGGGAAGATACGCTCCACGCCCACACCCGACGACATCTTGCGCACGGTGAACGTGGTGCGGATGCTGTTCTTGCGGATGCGGATCACGGTGCCTTCGAAGACCTGCGTACGGGTCTTGTCGCCTTCCTTGATTCGGGCATGCACGCGCACCGTGTCGCCGGGGCGCACATCCACGTTGGCGCGGCGCGCCTTGCGCTGCTCAAGCAGCTCCTTCTCGATCTGCTGCAGGAGGTCCATCATTCGCCTCGGTACGAAGTTGCGGTTGGCCGAAATGTGGCGACCGCTCAACCGGCCCCTCTTATTCGGACCCGCCTCTCACGTCAACGCCTCCGCTGGGCTTGGTCGGCCGGCGCCGGCGCTTCTTCGGAAACGGATCCCGCGGATCCGCGTCAGCGGCGATGCCGTGCCGCTCACAGTGCCTTGCCCACAGGTCGGGCCGCAGCGCTGATGTGCGCGCACGGGCCTCTGACAGACGCCAGGAGGCCACCGCGCCGTGGTCACCCGAGCGAAGCACGGCCGGCACCTCCACCCCCTCCCAGGCCAGCGGGCGGGTGAACTGCGGGTACTCGAGCAGATCGTCGTGGAAGGACTCCTCCACCGCCGAGGCCTCGTTGCCGAGCACGCCGGGCAGCAGCCGCGCCGACGCGTCCACGATGGCGCACGCGGCGAGCTCCCCGCCCGTGAGCACGAAGTCGCCGAGCGAGAGCTGCTCATCCACCAAGGCCTCGATGCGCGCGTCGATGCCCTCGTAGTGACCACAGACCACCACCACATGCTCGAGCGCGGCGAGCCGGCGCGCGTGGGCTTGGGAGAACACGCTGCCCGCGGGCGAGGTGAGCACGACGTGGCTCTGCGGTTGCCGCACGCGGGCAAGCGCCGCCGCCACCACGTCGACCTTCAGGACCATGCCCGCACCGCCGCCGTAGGGCGTGTCGTCGACCGTGCGATGCCGGTCGGTGGTGACCTCACGGATGTCGTGCACGCCGATGTGGAGACGTCCTTCACGAACCGCGCGCCCCACCACGCTGCCGAGCAGGCCCCCCCGCACCACGTCGGGGTGGATGGTGAGCACGTCGAAGCGGGTCACAAGTCTTCCAGCGCGCCCGGCGCGAGCTGAACCATGCGAGCAGCCACATCGACACCGAGCACCCAGGCACGTACGAAGGGCACGAAGTGGGGCTCGGTGCCCGCGCGCACCACCAGCACATCCCCACCCGCCGTGGCCTGGACGTCGGTGACCTTTCCGACGAGCGTTCCCTCGATCTCCACACCCATGCCGATCAGATCGCGCACGTAGTATTCGTCGGTGCCGGTCTTGGGCAGACGGGACGCAGGCACCACCAGCTGCCACTCCGCGAGGGCGTCGGCCGCTTCCGGCGTGGTGATGCCCGCGAGCTGCCCCAGCATGCGCTTGCCGGTGCCCGGACGCACCCGCAGCGCGCCGCGAAAGCGGTGGCCCTGAGGACTCACCCAGATCAGATCCTGCGGCTTCTGCCACAGGTCGGACGCCGGATGGAACAGAAAGAGCCGCAGCTCGCCCCGGATCCCAAAGGATCCGAGCACGTGGCCCAGCAGCACCTCATCCGAAGCGATGCCCGCACCCGGGAGCGACTCAAGCGCTCCGGGCACAGCGCCTACTCCTCAGAGGACAGCGACTCGACGAGCTCAAGGGTGGCCTTACGGCTCCCTGCAGCAGCCGACAGCACCTGCCGCACATTGCGGAGCATGCGGCCGT
>CAYNFK010000101.1:0-16580 GCA_964396405.1 uncultured Enterobacteriaceae bacterium | reverse complement strand
AACGGCGCGCCCGCATTCCGGCGCTCGACACCGAGGTGTACATCTGGCCAGGGGAGAGCCACATCCTGCGCAACCCTCACACGGTCCGCGCCTTCGTCGCCGCGCTCATTCGCTTTGCCGGCGGCCTCCAAGTCAAGCGCGCACCCGCTGAGGAAGGTGAGGTCGGGACGCAGTCGCTGTAGGGCCTGTACGTTCGACGCGAACGGTGATGGCGCACACGCCCCATCCGACACGAGGACTTCACGCGCGGATCCGATCCCCTCTGGTAGAAACCCGAAGCTCCCCTTCAGCGGCCCCGCCCCGGTCCGATGTGCAGGGCGGTCTCGGAGGGTTCATGGTCTACGGCCTGCTCGCGCTCGCGTTCGTGGTCCTGGGTGGCGGGCTCGCTTACGTCCGCATGAACGCTGCGCCGGCCGAGAGTGGGGTGCCCACGGGCTCCCGCAAGGCGCGCCGGGCTGTGGTGGAAGGTCACCTGCGGCAGCTCGCGGAGCGCATGCACTTCGACCGCCTGGCGATCGGCTCCGATGGGCGTGCGGCGGTGGGCTACCTGCCGCGGTCGCGCCGCTTGGTGTTCGTCGACTCCGCGTGGATCGACGGTCCGGCGGGTGCGCGCGGAGAGCTGCGCGCGTTCGACCACGGCCCCGAGGACATCCTCACCGCCGAGGTGGTCCAGCAGCTGTGGACCCGCACGTCCGGCAAGGGCGAGAGCACGCCGCTGGTGCGGTCGGTGGCGGTGAAGGTGATGCTGCGCGACGTCGACGCGCCGGTCCACGTGATTGAGTTCCTCTCCGAGGACGTGATCTTGGGCTCCGACGCCCACGGCGAGGCGATCATCCAGGCCTGTCGGTGGGAGGCGCTGGCGGTTGCGCTGGCCGCCGAGGCGAAGCGCGAGGCCGATGTGGCCCCGATGTTCGCGGGCCTCTCCGACGAAGAGCGCAAGCGCGAGCAGGCGAAGCTGCTGGCGGGCAAGGTGCTCGCTACGCGCGAGCGCCGTCAGCAGCAGATCGACGAGGCACCCAGCCGTCAGGTGCGCAGCGAACCCTGATCAGACGCCGGAGAGGCCGACGCGGTCGATGAGCGCGTCCACCTTGAGGCCCGTGGGCAGCGTGCCCAGCGCGTGACCCCAGCGACCCTGCAGGCGCGTGGCCAGGAAGGCCTCGGCCACGGGGCTGGGCGCGTAGCGGGTGAGCAGCACGCCCTGGAGCGTGAGCGCGAGCGTCTCCACGAGCGACCGCGCACGGTACTCGAGGTGGGACGTGTCTTCGAGGTCGGCGTGCACGCCCTCGATCGCGGCGTCGAGGTGCTCGTCGGTGCCGCGCGCTGCGTCGAGGAACGCGAGCAGGGCGGCCAGCGACTCCGGCTCCTTTTCAGCGGCGCGGAGGACGTCGAGGCAGATGACGTTGCCCGAGCCCTCCCAGATGCCGTTGAGGGGGGCCTCCCGGTAGAGGCGCGCGAGCGGCGTCTCTTCGGTGTAGCCAACGCCGCCTAGGCACTCCATCGCTTCCGCGATCACGGTGGGGCAGCGCTTGTTGGTCCAGTACTTGGCGACGGCGACGGCGATGCGGGCGAGCGCGGCGGCCTCCGGATCGGTGCCGGCGCGGTCGTAGGTGTGGGCCACCCACATGCCAAGCCAGGTGCTGGCTTCGACCTCGAGCGCGAGGTCGGCGAGCACGTTCTTCATCAGCGGCTGGGTGATCAGCCGCTTGCCGAAGGTGTTGCGGTGGCGGGCATGGTGGACGGCCTGCACCAGCGCAGCCCGTCCGAGCGCACCGGCGGCGAGGGTGCAGTCGAGGCGGGTGTGGTGCACCATCTCCACGATCGTTCGCACGCCACGACCTGGGGCGCCCACGCGCTGGGCGTAGGTCTGGTCGTACTCGATCTCGGAGCTGGCGTTGCTGCGGTTGCCGACCTTGTCCTTGAGGCGCTGGATCAGCAGGCGGTTGCGCGAGCCATCGGGAAGCCAGCGCGGCACGAGGAAGCAGGTGAGGCCCTCGGGCAGCTGGGCAAGCGTGAGGAACGCGTCGCACATCGGCGCGGAGCAGAACCACTTGTGGCCGGTGAGGCGGTAGGCATCCCCATCGGTCGTAGCGACGGTGGTGTTGGCGCGCACGTCGCTGCCGCCTTGCTTCTCGGTCATTGCCATGCCCAAGGTGGCCGACGTCTTCTGGTCGGCGGGCACCATGCGGGGGTCGTACGCCGTGGCGCGCGCGCGGGGCTCCCACACGGCCGCCAGCTCGGGCTGGTGACGCAGCGCCGGCACCACGGCGTAGGTCATCGTGAGCGGGCAGCACACGCCCGGCTCCACCTGGCTGAGCAGGCCTTCGAGCACGGCGTGGCCGACGTGGGTGCCGCCGTTCCAGGCGAGGCTGTGGACCTCGTGCGCCATCCCCAGCGACATCATCGTGTGGTAGCCCGGGTGGAACTCCACCTCGTCGAGGCGATGCCCGTAGCGGTCGAATCCCTTGAGGACCGGCGGGTAGACGTTGGCCAGGCGGCCCGCTTCCTGCACCTCGGGCTGGGACAGCACCTCCCCGAAAGCTGTGGCGTGGCCGTGCTCCTCGCCGGTTCCGAACGCGGCCACAGCCTCCACCATCGCGAGGTCGGACGTGTAGAGGTTGAGGCCCTGCAGCGGGGGCGGCTGGTTGAGCACTTCGTGGGTGCGAAGCGGTGTGCTGGGGACGGGGGGCATGGCGGGGCTCCGGGCGTCGATCTCTACCGCGTTGCGCAATGGACCGCGCCGCGCAAGCCTGCACCCAGGAGGTGATGTGACGCTGCGACTGGACGCGGACGGCCTGATGGCCTTCCTGACCGCCGAGTTCCCCGTCGCGCTGCGGGCGGGCTTTCGCATCGAGAAGGTCGATGCCGACGGCGTCTGGCTGCGGCTCCCGGTGGAAGATCGCCACCTGCGCCCCGGGGGCACCGTGATGGGGCCCACGCTGATGATGCTGGCCGACACGGTGATCTACCTGGCGGTGCTCTCACAGCTCGGTCCGGTAGCCAACGCCTACACGACCAGCTTGCAGATCCACTTCCTCCAGCGCGCGCCACCGGTGGACCTGCTGGTGCACGGTCGGCTGCTCAAGCTCGGCACGCGCCTTGCGGTCGGCGCGGTCGACCTGATGGCCGAAGGGGTCGAAGGACTCGTCGGCCATGCCACGGTCACCTATGCGCTCCCTTCCCGACGGGGCTGATCGATGAGCACGTCCGCCACAGGCTTTCGTGGGGTCTTTGGCCTCGACATCCGCAGCCTGGCGCTGTGGCGGATCGGACTCGGGCTGCTGGTGATGCACGACGGCCTCGACCGGCTGCGTGTGCTCGCCCACCTCACCGGCAACGGCGCGCTCCCAATGGTGTCGGTGCCGGGTCAGCGCCAGCACTGGTCGATCCTGTTCTGGAACGACAGTGAGCCGATGGTGGTGGCGGTGCTGCTGCTGATGGCCCTGGCGGGGGCGGCGATGGCGGTGGGCTGGCGCACGCGGTGGGCGTCGGTGCTGGCCTGGGTGCTGCTGGTGTCGATCCAGGCGCGCAACCCGCTGATGCTGTACGGCGGCGACGCGCTGCTGCGGCTGATGCTGTTCTGGTCGTGCTTTGTGCCCACGAACCGCGTGCTGTCGATGGACGCGCTCGCGGGGCGCACGCCGCTGATGCCCGCGCTCACGGCGCTGTCTCCGGGGAGTGTGGGCTACGTGCTGCAGATCGCGGGGCTCTATGTGGTCACCGGGCTGCTGAAGTCCGGCAAGCCCTGGCAGGATGGCAGCGCGCTGTACTGGGCGCTCTCGCTCGACCAGTTCGTGGACCCCGCCGGCGTGTGGGTGCGGGAGCGTCCTTGGGTCTACGAGCCGCTCACGCACGGGAGCTGGTGGTTGGAGGTCTACGGGCCGCTCTTCCTGTTCGTGCCGTTCTTGTTCGGGCCGGTGCGCACGCTGGTGGTGGCGGCGTTTGTGGCGCTGCACGTCGGCATCGAGATCACGATGGACCTGGGCGTGTTCCCGGCAATGTCGGTGCTGTGCTGGGTACCGCTGCTGCCGGGCTGGTTCTGGGAGCGCACACGCTGGCCGATGGCGGCAGGCAAGTCCGAGCTCGACCTGTGGTGGTCGCGGATGTGGCAGAGCGTCGCGGCCTTCGGCGTGGTGATGACCGTGTGGTGGAACGTGGGCGCGGTGGCACCCGCGTGGGGTCCGCGTCCGCCGCTGCGGAAGTACGGGATGATGCTGCGCCTCGACCAGTACTGGGACATGTTCGCGCCGAAGCCCGCCACCCGCGACGGCTGGTACGTGTTTGCCGGCCGCACCGCAGACGACCGCGTGATCGACCTGTTCCGCGACGGCGCCGAGCGCACCTGGGAGAAGCCGGTCGACATCCCCGCCACCTTCCCAGCCGAGCGCTGGCGCAAGTACCTCTCGGTGCTGGAAGAAGACCAGAACGAGCCCCTGCGCGCGCCGATGCTGCGCACCTTCTGCGAGGACTGGAACGCTTCCGCCGCGCCCGCCGACCGCATCGGTCAGCTCACGTGGTTCTGGATGATCGAAGACACCCCGCCCCCGGGCGAGCCGATGCCGAAGCTCCGGCGCGTGAAGCTGGCGAGCGAGCCCTGCCCGTAGGGACGGGCGCGACTACCAGCCGGGGTGTGCGGACACCCGCACGTAGATCGCGATGCCGGCCGTGACCAGGCCACACAGCCAGCCCGCCAGCAGCAGCGCCCACGCCGTGCGTCGACCCTCCGGCGTGCGACCCGCCGCCTGCAGCACGACCGTGCCACCGAGCACCAGCGCCAGCGCGAACACCGCCAGGTGCTCCTTGGTCTCGAACGCCCACATCGCTGGGTGGCCGCGCTGCCACAGGTCGACCTTCACGTGCGGCCTGTAGCTCTTGTAGAGCCACGCCCCGAGCACGTAGGGCGCAGCGATCATCGCCGCCGCGATCCACGCCGTGCGCAGGGTCCACACCGAGAGGGCCTTGCGACGCACGAGCGTGAGGATCGGGTGCAGCAGCACAGCGAGGCCCAAGGCCGCGAGGTGGCCGTGCAGGCTGCTCACCAGCGCGTAGATCGACGGACTCATGGCACCACCACCAGCGCCACAGCGCACGGCAGCACCAGCCCGAGCACGAGCTGTGGACCCCAGCGGAGCACCCGCAGCGCCTGGGCTTCGTCGGCACCGAACCCCACCAGCAGCGCCACCATCACGCCGTGGAGCACGGAGACGGACGTGCGCCAGTAGTAGGGGATGTGCACGCTGCTCACGATCTCGCTGAACGCGGGCTCGCCGCCCCACCACGAGACCAAGCGCTGCGCGGTGTACGACAGCACCACGGTGAGCGCGAACCCCAGCGCCGCCACGGCCACGCGGGTCCTCATGCGGCGCTCCAGGCGAGCACGCGGGGGCACTCGGGGTCGGGGGCGAGCGGGTCGCCGGTGGTGTGACCGGCCACAATGCGGCAGCCGCCCCGGCAGGTGGTCTGGTACGCACAGGTGTTGCACGGCGCGGGCGGAGCGGCAGCGCGGGCGCGCCAGGCCACGAGGGTGGGGTCGTGGTCCCAGGCGGTGCCGAGGTCGCTCGCGGCCCGGGCGTCGTCGTGGGCAAACGAGCACGGCGACCACTTCCCGCTGGCACCGCGGGCCCACAGGGAGGAGCCCCCCACGCAGCCGTCCACGGCCAGCCGCTCCAGCGTCTCCGGCGGTGGCGCATGGACCACCAGGAACGGCACGAGCGCGCAGTCGATGCGCATCACCAGCCCGGTGCGCGCCTCGATCGCGAGCAGGCGCGGCCAGATCGCCAGCGCGTCGGCCGGCGGCAGCACGTGGTCGGCGTAGCGGTCGGCCGCCCGACCGGCAGGCTTGAGGCGCAGCCACTGCCACTCCGAGACGCCAGCGTCGACGAGTGCGTCGGCGAGGGCATCGAGGGCACCCACGTTCTGGCGGGTGAGCACCGTGTTCACGCCCACCCGCACGCCAGCGGCCACGAGCGTGCGGATCGCGCGCAGGGCCAGCGCCGTGCCGTCCCAACCCCGCACCGCCCTGTAGGCCTCATCGAGGCCATCCAGGCTCACGTTGACCTGCCCCACGAGGTCGGCGAGGCGGGCAGCGCGCTCCGGCGTGACGCCAAAGCCCGAGGTGGTGAGGTTCGGCACCATGCCCACGCTGCGGATGTGGGCGCACAGGTCGAGCAGATCGTCGCGCAGCAGGGCCTCCCCGCCGCCCAGCGCCACCTCGAACACGCCCATCTTCGCGAGCTGGTCAACATCCGCGATCAGCGCGGCGAGGCCGGGTTCGGCGGCCTCCCTGTCGGGTCCGGCGTCGAGGTAGCAGTCGGTGCAGGCCACCGGGCACCGGTCGGTGACGCCCAGGTGGACCTCGGTGGGGGCCGAGAGCGCGCCGGCGGGTGCGTCGCGGCCTCCGATCGGCCGCCCGCCTGCGGCGAGGGCTGCGTCGGCACCGGCCTCATCGACCCACAGGATCGCGGCAGGCTCGGCCCAGCCCACGAGCGCACCGAAGGCCTCGCGGCGCACGGTGGGGGGCTCGGTCTCGGGGGAGGGGTCGGCCGAGGGCGCGTCGCCCGGCGTGGCGGGCGGCGCGTGCCCGGGCGGACGTCGGGTCCAGCCGGCGAAGCGGTCGGCGAACCCGTTGAGCACCGCGGCAGCCGCCACCCACGAGAGGATGGCGAGGCCCACCACCGTGCCCGACGCGGAGCAGTTGGGGGAGTGCCCCCGGCGAACCTTCAGGACGGTCACAGGCCCACCCAGCCGAGCGTGTTCGTAGCGTGCAGTGCGAGGTAGGCCACGGCGAGCGTAGCCGCCACCCCGAGCACCGTGAGCAGCGCGCGCACGGGCGCAGGGGCCCCGGCACGCGCAGGGGCCGCCACGAGATGGATGAGGCCGAAGCCCAGGCCCATCGCTGGGAGGGCGGCACCGGCGCTGTCGTCGCGCAGGTTCACCAGCAACGCAGTCAGCACGCCCAGGCCCAGCACAAGGCCGAGCCCAGCGGGCACACGAAGCGGACGGCTGCGCGCTGCGCGGGGCGCTGCCACCCCAGCGAACAAGGCGACCGCGCCCCACGCCACCCCCACCATCGCCTGCTGCTGCTGCCGACGCGCTTCGCGCTCCACCGGCGTGAGTCGAGGGGCGGCCGAAGCTACCCGAACCTCGTCCTCCACCTGCAGGGCCTCGTCGACGCGGCCGAGCTTCGCGAGCGCGGCGGCATGCAGCATCACGGCGCGGGTGCGCTGGGCGGGCTCCAGGCGGCTCCGGTCGGCGTACACCGGGGTGGTGGCGGCGAGGGCCTCGGTCGCATCCTGGCGACGCTCCAGGCTGTCGGCGGCGAGCCACAGGGCGGCCTCGGCGCGGGTGGCGTCGGCCACCCCCTCTTGGGACAGCAACGCGATGACCTGGGCCCGGCGTGCGCTGTCGTCCACCCGACCGTACGCCGCGCGGATCGTCTCCAGCTCCCGCCAGCCCTGCCAGCTCCCATCGGCGTCCTGGCGCAGCGCGAGGTGGGTCACCCGGGCCCGGCAGCGCTCCGATCGCGGACCTTCCGGAAGCAGCGTCAGCGCCTCGGTGCATGCCTTGAGTGCGGCGGCGTAGTCGTGGTCCAGCTCGGCGCGCGTGGAGGCGGCGGCGAGGTCCTGGTGCCGGGTCACCACGTCGTCGGCGTGGGCGAGCGCGAGCAGCAGGGGCAGCAGCGTGGGCATGGCCTGGGGTTGCCCGGAGCGGAGTCGGCGTCAATGCGCGGACGGTGACGTTTGCCGCACCGTGCCCGCGGGGCCAAGCTACACGTCGGGTGAGGTGAGCATGGCAAGCGCAGCGTTGATGGTGGCCACCACCTACGGCCAGACGGCCGCCATCGCAGACCGGTTCGCTGCCACGGCAACCGAGCGGGGTCACACCGTGGTGCGCTACGACCTGGCCGCCGACCCCGCTGTGCCTGCTGCGGACGTGATCGTGCTGGCCAGCGCGGTCTACAGCAACGAGCACCACATCGCGCTCCAGCGCTGGCTGCGTACCCACGTCGATGCGCTCGGCGGCCGTGATGTGCGCCTGATCTCCGTGAGCCTCGCGGCCGCGATCGCCACCGACGAAGGTGAGGGCATGTGCTGGGACTACGTGAGCGAGCTGACCGAGAGCACCGGCTTCGAGCCGGGTCAGGTGGCGTTCCTGCCCGGCGCGCTCGCCGAGAGCCGCTACGACGTGCCCACACGCGCCCTGCTGCGGGTCGCTTCCTGGCGCGCACCGCTGGGCCTGTCGGGCGATGTGGTGCTCACCCGCGACGCCGACATCGACGCGCTCGTGGAGCGCTGGCTCGGATAGAGACGGGCGGGGAGGGGTTGTGGTCCCCCGCGTCTGGCACCCGTTCACTCAGCTTCAGGACTTCACGCCCGTGGGCACCGTGGTGGGGGCCGAGGGGTTGTGGCTGCACCTCGCCGACGGCCGCCGCCTCGCTGACGGCATCGCCTCGTGGTGGACCTGCCTGCATGGACACCGCCACCCGCACCTCGTTCAGGCCGTGGTCCACCAGGCGCAGGCCTTCGATCAGGTGATCCTCGCCGACTTCGACCACGCACCCGCGGTGAACCTCACCGAGCGGCTCGTGGCCCTGCTCCCCGGCGACCTGAACCACGTCTTCTTCAGCGACGACGGCAGCACGGCCGTCGAGGTGGCGATCAAGCTCGGCTGGCAGGCCCATCGTCGGGCAGGAAACACCCGCCGCAACCGCCTCGTCGCGTTCGAGGGCGGCTACCATGGCGACACCCTCGGCGCGATGCGGGTGGGCGACCGCGACACCTTCGCCGAGCCCTTCCTCGACCTGCTCGGCCGTGTGGACCTGCTGCCGTGGAACGACGCCGACGCGCTCGCCGACTTCCTGGCCGAGCACGGAGACGAGGTGGCGCTGGTGATCGTGGAGCCGCTGCTCCAAGGCGCCGGCGGCATCCGCATCGGCGACGCAGCCGTCCTGCGCCGCATCGCCGACCTCACGCGCGCCGCCGGGGCCTGGCTCGTCGCCGACGAGGTCGCGACAGGCTTTGGCCGCACGGGCACGCTGTTCGCGTGTGAGCAGGCGGGCGTCGTGCCCGACCTGATGTGCCTCGCAAAGGCCCTCACGGGCGGCATGGTCACGCTCGGCGCCACGGCCGTGCGGGCTCCGCTGTTCGAGCGCTTCCTCGGCCCCACCCGGCGGGAGGCCTTTCTGCATGGCCACACCTACACCGGGAACCCGATCGCTTGCGCTGCAGCGCTGGCGAGCCTCGACCTGATCGAGAGCGAGGGCACCGTGGCGCGCCTGGCCCGCATGGAGACCCAGTGGGCGGCGGCGGCACCGGGCTTCTCCGCGCTGCCGGGCGTGGCCAACGTGCGCTGGAAGGGCGGCGTGTTCGCGCTCGACCTCGTGGGCGGTCCAGGCGGCTACCTCGACCCGGTGGAGCGCCGGGTGCACAGGGCGGCGCTCGCGGAGGGTCTCTACGTGCGGCCGCTCGGCAACGTGGTCTACCTGTGGCCGCCGGCCTGCGTCACCGACGAGGAGCTGGACTGGATGCTGGATGTGCTGCGACGGGTCGTGGAGCAGGAGGTGACGGCATGACCGGGCTGGCGCGGCATGGGGCGTTGGTGCTGCTGAGCCTTGTGCTGGCGGCGTGCGCGCCGAAGAAGCCACCCCACGGTCCTGTGGACCCCACGGTGTACGAGGCCGAGCTGCCACCCGTGGAAGCGCCCCGTCCGCCCGAGCCGGTTCGGTCGACGATGGAGGGCTGGGACCCGCAGCTCCGCGACGTGGTGGCTCGGGCCGAAGCGAAGGCCGAGATCGACCTGCACGTGATGGGTCAGCCGGGGGAGCGCATCCCACCGGTGGGCCACCGCGTGGAGCTGGGCGCGCCGGACCCGGCGCTTGTGGTGCGCTTCGCCCCGCTGATCGCCCGTCAGCTCGCGCTCTACCCGCTGGAGGTGCGCCAGCGCTTCGTGCCGCACGTGGTGCTCGTGGGCAAGCTCCGGTGGAACGGCACACCGTTTTTGGGCATGGCCCACCCGCGTGAGGGTCGCTTCGATCTGGCCCTGCGCCGCGGCACCCGCGCGCCCCAGCTGCTCGGCACCCTGCACCACGAGATCGGCCACCTGTTCATGGCCGACGCGCGCTTCCCCAGGGCCCAGTTCAAGGCGATCTCCGACGGTCGCTACGTGGGTCTGCGGCCCAACGACCACTGGAACGCACGCGACCCTCAAGCGTGGCTGCGCGCCGGCTTCGTGAGCCGCTACGGCAGCAAGAACCCCCACGAGGACTTCGCCGAGATCGTGCAGCTCGGGTTCATCAACCCCGAGCAGCTCCAGGCCTGGACCCAGACCTACCCGAAGATCCGGCAGAAGCTGGACCTGATTACCCGCCACTACGACGTCGTGGCGCCGGGGATGCTGGTGCCGTGGACCGGGGCAGGCTTCGAAGCATGGAAGCGGTGGGCCGAAAGCCGACGCTGACGCTTCAGGCGCAGCCGCTTAGATCGGGTCGGGGATCGTGGTGATGATGGGCTCGCCACGCGTGACGATCAGCGTGTGCTCGAACTGCGCCGACAGGCTGCCGGGACGGTTGAGCAGCGTCCAGCCATCGCGGCCCTCGCGCACCATGGACTTGCCGGTGGTGAGGAAGGGCTCCACCGTGATCACCATGCCTTCGTGGAAGCGCCGCCCGTCGGAGGCGTCTTCGAAGCCGGGGATGAACGAGGGCTCCTCGTGCAGCTTACGACCCACGCCGTGGCTGCCCAGGTTGCGGATGATGCCAAAGCCTGCTTCTCGAGCCACTTTCTCGACCGTGCGCCCGATCCAGCGCAGCTCCCGGCCGGCACGCACCGTAGCGATGGCCTCATCGCGCGCCCGGCGTGCAGCCACCAGCAGGCGGTGCTGCAGCTCGTCGGCAGGGGCGCCCACCACGAAGCTCCCGCCCGTGTCGCCGATGTAGCCGTCGAGGTCTGCGCTCACATCGATGTTCACGAGGTCGCCGGCCTGCACCACCCGCTTGCCAGGGATGCCGTGCGCCACCTCTTCGTTGATGCTGATGCAGGTGGCACCGGGGAAGTCGTAGGTCTTCATCGGAGCCGACTCAGCGCCGTAGCGCAGGAGGTAGGCCGCAGCGACGGCGTCGATCTCGTCGGTGCGCATGCCGGGCTCGGTGATGCGCTGAAGGTGCGCGAGGCAGTTCGCCACCACCCGGCCAGCGGCCTTCAGTCCGATCACATCGACATCGCCTTCGATCGTCACGCGCGCTCCGAGCGACGGGGGGACCTAGCGCCGAACAGGGTTGCCGGGCAAGGTGCGGGCTCTCACGACCCGGGCAGGAGCGAGAACGTTCCTTCCTGCCACGCGGCGTAGGTGGCGCGTGGGCCATCGGGCTGGCTGGCACACCACGCCATGAACGCGCGGAGCGTGGTGTCGGGGTTCGTGATCTCGAAGCCCGCCGGACCTGTGGCCAACCAGCGGTCCACCATCTGCAGCAAGCGGGCATGGTAGCCCTCGTAGACGCACAGGTCTTGCAGCGCCTCAGCGCGCGGGTGGGTGCCGTCGACCACCGAAGCGAGCGCTTCGCGCAGCGCCAGCATCGCGCCGTCCACATCGAGGATCTGCAGGTCGTAGAGGGCGTTGTCGCCTGGGTGGTAGGTGCCGAGCAGGTGGCGGATCACGTGGTCCGGACTCGATCCGAGCCCCACCTGGTCGAGCGGGTTCACCGATCGCGCGCGCAGCACGGCGGGCACGCGGAACAGCCGGTTCTCCAGTCGCTTGGCCCGCGGCGTGACGCGCACGGGCTCGTCGCCTGACAGGCCGATGGTCTCGGGGCGCAAGGCGACGCGTGCCCACATGTAGAGCACACCCATCCACACCTGCCACAGGGTGGGCACCTCCTCGATCGCGCCGCGCGCGTGCAGTCCTTGGAGCCGACGCTCGATGCGACGCGGGGCCCACAGCAGCAGGTACCAGCCGGGGTTCATGGCCCCTACAGCGTGGTGAGGCCGAGGCCTCGGTAGGTCGGCGTGGACTCGACGATCGCCTGCCCGCGCACGAGGTGGTAGCGCGCAAAGCGCTCGGCGGGCTCGCCGGCCTTCGCGGGCCGCACGATCACGGGATCCCCCACCTCCGGGCGCCGCGCATCGGGTGCCACAGCGAACGGCGTCTGCACCTCGCCGAAGCCCTCGAGGTCCACCGGCGTGAGGCCCTTCGGCAGGTGGACCTTGGGCCAGCGGGAGGGCCCAGAGGCGCCCGAGGCGATGTAGCCCCCGCCCGCACAGGTGATGAACCCAGGGTCCGAGCGCCGCACCACGCCCAGCGCGAAGAACAGCGCCGGCTCCCACGGCAGGTCGGCGTAGCCGTCGAACAGGTGCGAGTTGAGGAAGCCCGACCCTGCGGTGACCTCGGTGCAGGAACGGTCCATAGCGGTGGAGTGTACGCTGCCCGAGCCGCCGCCGTTCACCAGCTCGATCACAAACCCGGCCTCGCGCAGCGCGTCGACGACCTCCTTGCGGCGGCTCGCGGCCAGACGAACGCTGCGCCGCTTGATGCTCCGCATCACCACGCCCATCGCCGCGCCCTTGGGTCCGCTGGGCTGGGCGTCCGACAGGCCCGCTACTTGGGCCTCGTACGCCAGCACGGCGCTCACCTGGAGGCCCGGGAGGGTGGTGACCGCGCGGGCCAGGGCCACAGCATCGCGTGCGCTGCGGATGGGGCTGCGCCGCACGCCGATGTGCGCGGCATCGCCGAACGGCCGCAAGGAGACATCGACGTCGATGCACAGCGAGAGTGTGACGCCGGCACCTGTCGCTGCGGCCGACAGCAGCCGCGCCTGGGCGAGGTCGTCGATCACCACCCACAGCTTGGCCTTGGCCGCGGCCTTCACCAGCGCCACAGCCTCGTCCGCCCGCCCGATGGGGTAGGCCAGCAGCAGATCGTCGAAGCCCTGCTCCGCCAGCCAGAGCGTCTCGTGGGCGCTGTAGGTCATCAGGCCGCGCACCCGGTCGCCGCCACGGTCCATGAGGTAACGGAGCAGAGCCGGCACACGGATCGACTTGGACGCGATGCGTAGGGTGGGGCCCCTTCCCAGCGCAGCGAGCAGCACGTCGACGTTGCGGTCGAGCGCGTCGAGGTCGACGAGCGCGGCAGGCAGCGGCTGTTCGCGGAGCAGGTGCTGCCAGCCGTCGTACGAGCGCATGCCGCGGATCCTCGCCCGGGTCGTACGATGGACACGCGCGGCCGTCCACCGTCGTGGGGCGTGCTAAGGGGGCCACCTCGGAGCGCCTGTGACCGACCTTCCCCCCGCCGAAGACGACGATCTCCCCGGTCGGGGGAAGCTGGGCATCCTGATGTTGGTGGTGCCGATCGTCTCGGTGGTGCTGGTGGGATCGGCCTACGTGGTCCTCGCTTGGTACGGTGCCGCGGGGCGCCCGGCGGAGGGTCCGGTGGTGCAGCTGTCACTCCGCGCTTGTCCTGAGGCTGAGCCGGTCCTGCAAGAGCGGATGTTGTTCATGGGGCTGGGTGATCCCAGCGTGACCCCCAGCGCGGAGGGTCTTGTCGTCACGGCCCGCTTCCCGGTGGAGGAGCGCGTGATCGCCGCCATCCCGGGCACGCTTGTCGCCGGTGGTCGGTGGGTGCTGCGCGCCGGGCAAGATGGCGAGGTGCTGGCCACCGAGGCCGACATCGTCGAGGCCACGGTGGTGCCCACCTTCTTGGAGGTGCCGAGGGCGCAGGTCCTGCTGGAAACCGAGGCCGCCAAGCGCCTCAAGGCCCACATGGGCGACCACCTCAACGACACCGTCACGGCCTGGCTCGATGGCGATCTCGTCACCCAGCGCCACAACGGTCCGCCGATCACCGACGGCCGTGTGGACCTCGACCGCCCCGAGCTGCCGGCCGAGACCCGCATCGACCGCGCCGCGCACGCCGCCGTCGTGCTCGACAGCGGACCTCACCCTTGCCCGGTCGAGCTGATCGCCGTGGAGCGCCGGTGATCCTCCTCTTGCTCGCTTCGCTCTTCGGCTGCAGCTCAGGCGCCGATCGCTGCGACATCGTCGCGCTCACCACCCAGCGCGCGGGCCTGGGCGCTGTCGACTGCGGGATCGCGGACGTCGGCGATGACGCCGCGGTGCACGCGTGCGTGGTGCAGGCCTTTGAAGACGGCGTGGCCTTCCGTGGCCTGGTGCAGACGCCCGGACAGGGCTCGCTCACGGTGCGCGGCTGGGTGAGCGACGGCGCGTCGGTCGAGCTCGTGCTGGCCGACTTCGAGGGCTGTGACGACAGCACCTGCCAGGGCTCGGTGGTGGCCGTCGACTGCACCGACGCTGAGGTGCGCGACGTGGGGGGAACGCCCCAGGTGGCGTGCTCGTGGTCCGAGCCCCCTTGCGGCCTCGTGCTCTGCGGCTTCGATCCGGGCTGCATCCCGCCCTGAGGCTACGGTCCCAGCTTGTTCGCCGGCGGCTTCGCCGAGGGGGGGAGCGTGAAGATCATCGGCGGACCTGAGCCCACGGTCAGCGAGCTGCCCTCGCTGGTCTCCAGCTCTCCGTCGAGGTTGTAGAGGATGGGCTCCGGGGCCACGAACTGGATCTCGGTGGCGAGCTTCTGAAACGCCAGCGGGTGGCGGACCGGGAGCTGCAGGCGAATCGCCGGCAGGTCCATCGCGAACCGGCTCGGTGTGCTGCCGGTGGCGTAGAGGCCCAAGGTAGCGGGGTGATCGAGCAGTCCCGGGAAGGGCCGGAAGCCCAGGCCCAGGTCGTGCGTGCCGCCTATGGTCACCAGCAGCCACTCCTTGAGCGGCAGGAGTCGACCGTCCACGATCACGTCGCAGCGGTGCTTAGCGAAGAAGGCGCGCGCCTCGGCCCCACCCAAGAACGCCGACACCACCTTGTTGCGCAGCACGCGGGCAGCCTTTGCAGGGCTCGCTTCGCCGCCGGCGTCGTAGTCGCGGATGTAGCGAGGGATGATGCCCGTGCCGAACAGCCAGCCGAAGCGGCCGCGGCCTACCTCCAGGGGCCAGCGCTGGGTCTGGCGCAGCCCGGTTCCGGTGACGAGCGCTATGAGCTGCTCGGCAGGCGCTTCTTTTCCCATGCCCAAGCTGCGTGCGATGGTGTTCATCGTGCCGCCGCCGATGACCCCGATGGGCGGCATCTTCCCGGCCTGCCACACCCGCATCGCCGCCGTGGTGAACCGGCTCACCGTGCCGTCGCCGCCCGCCACGATCACCATCGGCGTGGACGCCACCTCGATCTGGCGCAGCTCCTCCTCGAGCTCCTCCTGCGTGGTCGGCGTCACCACGATGCCGCGGCCCGACGTCTGCCGGTAGACGTCCTCCAACGACTTGGGCTCCAGCCGAAAGCGTGACGCTGTGGGGTTCACGATGACGACGTACTTCATGCCGGCTCCGCAACAGACGCCGCAAGGGAGCGCGCGTGTGCCAGGATGTGCCCCGTGGAGGGCTCGGTGTCGATCGTGCGGAAGGATGCGCAGCGGGAGCACCGCACCGGATGGGCACCTGGACCCCGCGTGCGCCCGCTCACGGACCGCTACCGCATGCCGTCGCCAAGGAGCCCGGAGGGCCCGCTGAGCGAGGTGTTCACCGTGGGTCCTGTGGGTGCTCCGGTGGTGGGCGTGACCCTGGACCAGGACGCTGACGGCCCCTACGTGACGGCGGCGGTGGTGGACGCCGTGGTGCGCTGCGGCGGTGAAGCGTGGCTGATCGCACCGGGTCAGCGCCTCGCCCCCGAAGACCTCGATCAGCTCGACGCCATCGTGGTGACCGGCGGTGCGTTCGACATCCACCCCCGCCACTACGGGCAGGCCGTGGCGGCGCGTCTGGACCGCGTGGACGAAGACCGCACCTCCACCGAGCTGTCGCTGTGCGCCGAAGCTGTGACGCGGGGACTCCCGATCCTCGGCCTGTGCGGCGGGATGCAGGCGCTCGTGGTGGCGCTGGGGGGCACGCTGATTCAGCACCTCCACACCGGGGCGGAGCACGAGCAGCCCACGGACCCCGCCGAGCCCTGGCACCCCGTGCGCCTGGCGGCACCGCTCGCCGGGTGGTGGGGTGCGACTGAGGTGGGGGTGAACTCCACCCACCATCAAGCCGCAGATCGCCTCGCGGGCGGCCTGGAAGCCGCTGCGTGGAGCCCCGACGGCGTGGTGGAGGCGGTGTGGTTGCCCTCGCACCCGTTCGCGCTGGGCGTGCAGTGGCACCCCGAGCGCCTGGGCGACGACGTGCCCTTCCGGCGCTTGCTGACCGCTACGGCGGCGCAGCGGGCGCAACGGGCGCAGCGGCGGGCACCAGCACCACCGTGAGCTCGCGCCCCGATCGCGGCAGGGTGACGCCTTCGATCCAGGGGATCAGACGCCCCTGCGTGCGCTGCAGGTCGATGGTGACCGGCTCGAAGCCCTCCCGCGTGACCAGGATGGGCTGAGCGCGGCCGGGCGTTCGGGTGAAGCGCACCTGGGTGGGCGTGGCGAGCACGCGACCATCGGCAAGCTCCAGCCGAGCGCCCGTGGGCGACGACAGGATGCGAACGGTGGAGGCGCAGCCCGTGAGGAGCAGCGCCACCACCCACCCGGTCAGCTTAGAACGGGATGTCGTCGTCAGA
>CAYNFK010000100.1:0-16653 GCA_964396405.1 uncultured Enterobacteriaceae bacterium | reverse complement strand
CCACGGGGGCGAGCTTGACCTCGGCCTCGTTGTCGTCGACGTCGTAGCCGCTGTACTGACGGTCGGTGGGGGCCGGCAGGTAGTGGAGCACGGCGTCGAGGAGGATCTGCACGCCCTTGTTCTTGTAGGCGGAGCCCATGAGCACGGGCACGATCTCGAGCGCGATGGTGGCCTTGCGGATCACGCGACGGAGGAGGTCGACACCGACTTCTTCGCCCTCGAGGTAGAGCATGGCGAGCTCGTCGTCGAACATGGCGACCGCGTCGAGCATCTTCTCGCGGTATTCCTTGGCCTGCTCGACGAGGCTCTCGGGGATCTCGGTGTAACGGATGGCCTTGCCGCCCTCGCCCTCGAAGTAGATCGCCTGCATCGTGACCAGATCGACGACGCCCTCGAGCTTGTCTTCCGTGCCGATGGGGATCTGGATCATCACCGAGTTGAGGCGGAGCTTCTCGCGGAGCTGGCCCGAGACGCGGAACGGGTTGGCGCCCTGGCGATCGAGCTTGTTGACGAACGCGAGGCGGGGAACCGCGTAGCGGCGCATCTGGCGGTCGACCGTGATCGACTGCGACTGCACGCCGGCCACACCGCAGAGCACGAGGATGGCACCATCGAGCACGCGGAGCGCGCGCTCCACCTCGATGGTGAAGTCGACGTGGCCGGGGGTGTCGATGATGTTGATGTGGTGGTCGTTCCACGCGCAGTAGGTGGCGGCCGACTGAATCGTGATGCCGCGCTCGCGCTCCAGATCCATCGAGTCCATCTTGGCGCCGACGCCATCCTTGCCGCGCACTTCATGGATCGCGTGGATGCGCGCCGTGTAGTACAGGATGCGCTCGGTGAGCGTGGTCTTGCCCGAGTCGATGTGTGCGCTGATGCCGATGTTGCGGATGCGCGTGATGTCGAGGGCCACGTAGACTCCATAAGGAAGGGGCCACCGGTTAGCCCCGGATCCGGCCGCTGGCAACCGCTGTCACGCAGCGGTGAGGCGCGCGCGCACGAGGCTGGCGATCCAGCCGGCCAACGCCGCGTCCACATCGTCGGTGCCCAACTGCACCGCGAGGGTGGCGGGGGCTTCCAGCGCAAAGCGCACGAGCAGGTGCGCCACCGTGAACAGCAGCAGGCGACGCTCGGTCTCGGGCCAGTCGGGGCGTAGGGCCTCGAAGAAGGGTGCGGCGCGGGCCATCAACGGCTCCAGCCACCGGTCGGCGAACACCTCGTGGTGCTGCCCACGATCCAGGAAGTAGCGGTGCATCAGGCGGATCTGCACGTCGTGGTCGCGGATGAACGCGAGCGCGCGGGCCACGAAGGTGAGGATGGGGTCGTCGGCGCGCAGCAGGTCGCCCAGCTCCATCGTGGCCAGCTCGGCGTAGAGGCCGTCGATCACGGTGGCGTAGAGGCCGTCTTTGTCGCCGAAGTGCCAGGCGATGGCGGCCACGTTGACGTCGGCGGCGGAGGCGATCATGCGGATCGACGTGCCTGCAAAGCCCTTCGCCGCAAACAGCGGGAGCGCTTCGGAGAGGATGCGGGCGCGGGTGGAGTCGCCAGGGGAGCGGGCGTCGGTGGACATGCGCGCGCTTATCTTGGTTGCCGTGTGCGGGATGGCGCGGCGTGCCGTCAGCGGGCGAGGGGGTCGATCAGCTCGGAGACGCCGTCATCACGCCAGGTCTGGAACCAGTGGCGCAACTGGAGCTCGTTGCTGTCGCTGCCGAAGATCTGGGTGTGGGAGGCGGGCTCGGGGTCGGGCCTTCCGTCATCGTAGAGGGAGTCCCACTGGTGGAGCACCACGGTGCGGCCTGCGCGGTTGGCTGAGACCGGGAGGGTTTCGCTTCCTCGGTTGGCGCCTGCGATCGGCACGAGCTCGTCCCCCACGAGGTCGACGCCCAGCGCCCGCACGAGCGCCTCGGTGGTGCTGTTCGGGATGATGTCGTCGTCGATGACCTCCTGCACGAGGACGTCGCGCTGGCCGTTCACCACGCGGCTCGCCCAGTTGACGGGGTCGCCGCGCTCAATAGCGGCCTGCAGGGCGGGGAAGAAGCGGTCGATGTCGCCGGCCGTGGCGTCGGGCGGGGCGAGCAAGGAGATCAGCGGCGCGAAGGTCTCGCCGCGGTGGACGATCTCCGAGACGCGCCCGCCGGGCACCGAGAGGTAAGCGTTGCCAATGCGGGGCTCCATCGCCACGAGCTGGGGGCCCATCACGCCGCCCAGGCTGTGGCCGGTGTAGGCCATCTGGGTCTCGACGAAGTCGGGCTCGCCATCCCCGGTGGCGTCGAAGCCGGTGAGGGCGTCCAGCAGCTGGAGTTTCTCCCAGGCCGCGAGGCGGAAGTCATCGCGCAGCACGCGGATCTCCATGCCGCCCGTGCTCGCGAAGATGCCGAAGAACTCCAAGATCCAGAAGAAGTCGCCACTGGCGGCCAGCGGGTGCGTACCGTGGCGCGGCGCGTCCATGCCGAGCACGGCCCAACCTTCCGGTGCGAGCACGCGGGCCGTTCCGCGCGCTTCGGACCGCGTGCCGCCGAGGCCGTGCCCATGGAAGGCTACAGGGAACGGGCCCTCGCCTGCTTCCGGCAGCCACAGGGTCACCGGGAGCGTGTAGGTGCCCTGCGCGCTCGGGGCCTCGCGGGCCTCGATGTAGCCGTCAGCGCCGAGCACATCGGTGAGCGTGAGCGTGGCTTCGCAGCGCAGCGTGGGCGCCTCGGCCGTGCACGACACCCGCTCCAGGCTGGGCTCCTGGTCGAGCAGGAAGGCGGCCACGGCTTCGTCTTGCGTGAACAGCGACTGGGTGGGGAACACCGTGCCATGGGCGACGTCATCGGGGGTCAGCCCGAGGGTCTCCAGCGCAGCGTCCCACCGGGTGCCGAGGCTGGCGGGCGCGCCGGGAAGGGTGCCGGTGATCGCCTGATCGAGCGCGACGTTGCGCCACACAGGCTCGCCCAGCTCGTCCACGAGGTCCTTGGTGACGACCACGGCGTACTCGGTGGCCGGCAAGAGGGGAAACAGCGGCGTGACCACGGCCGTGCGACCCAGATCGGTCCACGAGAGCTCGAAGGGAACGGCCTCGCCGCTGGCGACGGCCACGAAGCGCGTGTGGGCCTCCAGCGAGTCGGGGTCGACGGCTTTCGTGAAGCTCATCATCACGCCGGCCGACGTGCCGAAGCCGTCGAGGTCTTCGAGCGCCTCCACCAGGGTGAAGCTCTCGGGCAGCAGGTTGTCGAGCCAGTCCGCCACGCCGCTGAGCAGCTTCAGCTGCGCCCCGGTGGGGGTGTCGGCGTCCACCACGTGGAGCGCATCGGGGAAGGTGGAGAGGCGGGTGAGGGGCTGGTGGTCGGCCAGCGTCACCCCCTTCGGAGGCGCGTACGGCTCGACATCGTCGATGTTGTCGACGGGTTCGGCGGTGCAGGCGGCGAGGAGGAGGACGTAGGTGAGGCGTGTCATGGGGGAAGCCTACACCGAGTGAGCCGCGCCGCGCGCGCCCTCGCGATACGCGGACGTCCGCGAGGTCCTTCATGCTTCAAGGCGTCCACCTGCACGGCGAGCTGATCCACCTGGGCCCCGAGGTCACGGTCGAGTCCGGGGCCACCCTGTGGGCCCCCTGCTGGCTGATCGGTCGCACCCACGTTCACGCAGGCGCCACCGTGCATCCCGGCTGCCACCTCACCGACACGGAGGTGGGCGCCGGCGCGGTGGTGAAGCCTTACACCGTGGCCGAGGGCGCGGTGATCGGACCGCACGCCCAGGTGGGTCCGTTCACGCACCTGCGGCACGGTTCCGTGGTGGGGGATCGTGCCTCGGTGGGCAACTTCGTGGAGACGAAGAACACCGTGATCGGACCCGATGCGAAGGCCAACCACTTGTCGTACCTGGGGGATGCGCTCGTGGGTGCCGACGCGAACATCGGCGCCGGCACGATCACCTGCAACTACGACGGGGGCCTCAAGCACCGCACCACGATCGGCGCCGGTGCCTTCGTGGGCACGAACAGCAGCCTCGTGGCACCCGTGCGCATCGGCGAGGGCGCGTTGGTCGCTGCAGGCTCCGTGGTCACCGAAGATGTGCCCGACCGCGCCCTGGCCGTCACGCGCGCGCCGCAGGTCAACACCGAAGGCAAGGGTGCCGCAATCCTCACCCGCAACCGCGCCGCGAAGACCGCCCGCAAGACCCCGCCGAAGCCGTGAGCGAGGTCGAGGCCGGCAGCGTCCTGCTCCAGGGGCTGAACCCGGAGCAGGCGGCGGCGGTCTGTCACCTGGAAGGGCCGATGCTGGTGCTCGCTGGGGCGGGCTCCGGCAAGACGCGCGTGCTCACCCACCGCATCGCGTACCTGCTGCAGCGCTGGAACATGGACCCCGAGAACGTGCTGGCGGTCACGTTCACGAACAAAGCCGCCAACGAGATGAAGCACCGCATCGCGGAGCTCGTCGGCAGCCCGGCGAAGAAGCTGTGGGTGGGCACCTTTCACAGCACCTGCGCCCGCATCCTGCGCGCCGAGGCCGAGGTGCTCGGCTACACGCGCAGCTTCGCGATCTACGACGACGACGATCAGCTCCGCGCCATCAAGCAGATCATCGGCGAGCTCGGCTACGACCCAAAACAGGTGGTGGCCTCCGACATCCTCGGCCGCATCGACCACTACAAGAACCGCCGCGTCGGCGTGGAGGACCTTGTCGAGGAGGTGCGTGCGCACGCGGGGCAGCCCCTGGTCAAGGTGTGGCGGGCCTACGAGGAGCTGCTGCGCTCGGCCGATGCGATGGACTTCAACGACCTCATCGGCAAGATCGCCACGCTGTTCACCGAGCACCCCGACGTGCTGGAGAAGTACCGGATCCGCTTCCGCCAGGTGCTTGTCGACGAGTACCAAGACACCAACCGCGCCCAGTACGCCGTGCTCCACATGCTCGCCGGCGAGCATCGGAACCTCACGGTGGTGGGCGATGACGATCAGTCGATCTACGGGTTTCGAGGCGCGGAGATCCGCAACATCCTCGACTTCGACGTCGACTTCGCGCCGGTGAACACCATCCGCCTGGAGCGCAACTACCGCTCCACGTCTCGGATCCTCGCCGTGGCGAACGCGGTGGTGGAGAAGAACGCCGACCGTATCGACAAGCGCATGTGGACGTCTCAGGGCGACGGGCAGCGTGTGTCGTTCCTTGTGGCCGACGATCCGCATGCCGAGGCCCGGATGGTGGCGGAAGGGGTGCGCACGCTGGTGCGCCGGGGCGAGACCTACGGCCGCATCGCGATCATCTACCGCACGAACATGGCGAGCCAGCCCTTCGAGGCGGCGCTGCGCGAGCTCGGCATCCCCCACCGCGTGATGGGCGGCAGGCCCTTCTACGCGCGCCGCGAGGTGCGCGACGTGCTCGGGTTCATGCGGGTGGTGGTGAACCCCGCCGACGACGCCGCCGTGCTGCGCGTGATCAACGTGCCGCCGCGCGGCATTGGTCAGGCCACCCTCAAGCGCCTTCGTGAAGCGGCAGCCGAGCGCGGCGATCCGCTCCTGAAGACGGCGCGGGCGCTGTCGCGGTCGTCGGCAGACCGCGGGATGGCCGCTGTGGGCGCGTTTGTGGGCCTGATCGACGAGCTCTCGGACCTCGCGGATCAGGAGGACCTCGCCGCGTTCGTGGACGAGGTGATGCTCCGCAGCGGCTACAGGAAGATGCTCGAAGAAGACGACGAGCGCGAGTCACGCGATCGGCTGATGGCGCTCGGTCAGCTCGCCCGCGCCGCGGCCATGTTCGAGTACGAGAACGAGGAGATCGCGTCCCCCACGCCCCGCGACGTGCTCACGGGCTGGCTCGACCGCATGGCGCTGGCCGGTGCCGAGCCCGACGAGGACCCGGAAGGTGGCGTGGTCACGCTGATGACGGTGCACTCCTCGAAGGGGCTCGAGTTCCCCATCGTGTTCGTGGTGCAGGTGGTGGAGGGTCAGTTCCCGCACAGCCGCAGCGAAGGTGAGCCCGGCGGGGTCGAGGAGGAGCGCCGCCTGGCCTACGTGGCGTTCACGCGTGCGCAGGAGCGCCTGGTGATCACCCGCGCGCGGCAGTCGGTGGGCTTTGATCCGCGCTCAGGCAAGCCGGTGCGCAAGCCGGTGGCACCGAGCCGCTTCCTCTACGGCATCCCCGAGGACGCCTGCGACGGCGCGGTGCCGACCCTCGGAGAAGGCACCGTCGACGAGATCGGCGGGCACAGCACACCCGGTGTGAGGCCGGGATCCTGGGCGTCGAACATCCCGGCCCCCGAGGTTCGCGACGAGGGTCCGAGGCTGCTGCCGGGGGCGCGAATGCCGGAAGGCGAGTACCGTACTCGCGCGATCACCTCGCTGGAGGACGTGGGACCCGAGACGCGCGTGCTCCATCCGCGCTACGGGGTGGGTCGTGTGGAGTTCGTGAAGGCACCCAAGTTGGCCATTCGCTTCGAGGGCCGGTTCGAGTACGTGGCGGCTCACGATCCTTCTCTCCAGATCCTCTTGGATTGACCGATAGTCCCCGCGCTTGCTAACTTCGCCGAACTCGTGAGTGTGGAAGCCCGATGATCGTCACCTGTCCCGCCTGTTCAAGCCGATACCGAATTCGAGAGGAGAAGATCCAGGGGCGCGGCGCCCGGATCACCTGCCCCTCGTGCGGTCACAAGTTCATCGTGGAGAAGGAGACGGGGTCCGCTGCGAGCGGCTCTCAGGGCGTACCGTTGCCGATGGGTCGTGGCGCTCCCGTGCAGCGCCCGGTGTTCGATGAAGACGATGAGGCCGACGTGCCCACCACGGTGATGCCGCACGGATCTCAACTCGCGCAGACGATGCGCGCCGCCGCCGAGAAGGCGAAGTCCGCGCGCGCTGCGGCAGGCGGATCCGCTCCCGCACCTTCGGCCGCGATCAGCCCGGCCGACCACCGCGCGGTGCCGGCACCGGCAGCCCAGCCTGCGCGATCCGGCGTGGTGGCGGTGGCGCTGGTGCTGGTGGCGGTGTTGCTGCTGGGGATGGCCGTGCTGAGCCTGCTGGGAGCATTCTGACGACGTGGGACACGCTGGTGGGGACCGGCGCGTGTCACCCTGAACTTGGGGTAGGGGCCGTTCGATGAAGGTGACCTGCAACGCCTGCGCGGCGACGTTCGAGATCGCGCCCCCGCCGTGGGTGCTCGCTGCTGGGCGCCCGTTCCGCATGGACTGCGCGCGCTGCGGATCGCACCAGGAGGTGTTCCCCACGGGCATCTCGGTCGTGGACGATGGCGGCTACGACCTGCCCAGCGCGGCGCAGGAGGCGCCCCGGGCCGCAGCCCCGACCGAGCCGAGCCCTGTCACCGAGCCGGTTGCCGAGCCAGCCGCCGAACCGCTGGTGATGCCGAGCGCGTCGGCAGGCCAAGCGCGTCATGCGATGGACGATGGCCCCGGCACATCCGAGGAGCCGACGTCCCGCAGCGCTGGACCGGGTCTGCCCGAGGTCGTGGCCACCACGCGGGCCTACCGCGACGTGCTCACCGATCCGGGCCGTCCGCGGCCGGCGTCCGCGCCCACACCCAGCCTCTTGCTGCGTCAGGAAGGCGCGCTCTACCACGTGCCCGATCTCGCTACGCTCCAGCGGTGGATCGTGGAGAAGCGGGTGGGCGCCGATGATGAGGTGAGCGTGGGCGCCGATGGTGCGTTCGTGCTCGCCGGCGAAGAGCCCACCCTCTCGGTGTTCTTCGAGACCGTGTCCCGCCTCGATGTGTTCGAGACTCAGCGGGTGGATGCGCTCACCAGCGGTCAGCGGTCGTCGCCTTCGCTGCCGGCCTTGTCGGCGATCCCGATGGTGCCGTCGGCGCTGGCCGACGATCCCACCCAAGAGATGCCGCACGAGCCCACGGAAGAAGCACCCGAGCCTCCGGAAGAGCCGCTTCCCCCCAGTCGAGGGGCCGGCGCGTGGCGTGCGGCCTCCACCGATGACGATGAAGAAGAAGACACGGAGGAGTCGTCCACCTCGAAGCGGTACGTGGCGGTGGTCACGGGTGGCCACCGCGCGATTCCCGCGTCGGCGCCCGACTCCGTGCTGGCCCCGCGGTCGTCGTCGGTCAAACTTCGTGTAGGGGCGCTGTTCCTCCTCATCTTCGTGCTCGGCCTCTACGCCGGCTACAACACCACCGCGGCGCAGCGGAATCGCTGGGTGGGCTGGGGGAGCACCCCCTCGGGCTCGAGCGCAGTGGCGGTGAGCGAGAAGAACGCGGCGCCCAACGAAGCCCAGCGCCCGCAGCCGACCACCCCGACGGACGCTGCTGCCGTGATCGCTGCCCGTCCCGAGCCCGTAGCTCCCGCCGAAGCGCCCGCTGCCGGCGCGACGGAGGTCGTCACGCAAGACCTCGGCGCCTCGACGGTGCCCAACCCGGCGCCCGCGCCCGATGCCACCTCACGTGCGGTGCCCGTGCCGAGCGTCACGGCGTCGACGACCACACAGGTGGCCGTGCCCACCCGCTCCGACCCACCTGCGCGCGTGGTGGCCGTCCCAGCGCCTGTGGCACGTCCTTCCGGGTTTGCCAGCACCCGCTCGACGCCACCCAGCTCCGTCGCGCCCCCGCCTATGGCCCACGTAGGTCCTCCCACAGCGAGTCCGAGCCCCGCGCCCAGCTCGACGACTTCGGCGTCGGCCACTCCCCCGGCTGCTGCGTCGGCCGCTCCTGCTTCTGGCGGCCCCCGCATCGACCAGCTCGACCACGACGCGCTCATCGAGGCGGGCTGGAAGGCGGTGGAGGCGAAGGACTTCACCACCGGCGTGCTCGCGTTCGAGCGGGCCACGTCCTTGCGTCCCGACAGCTACGAGGCGCGCTACGGCTACGGCTACGGCCTGCTCAAGAAGGGCCGCACGTCGGAGGCCAAGCCCCACCTGTGCTACGCGCTCTCCACGTCGTCGCGCACCGGCGATCGTCAGGAGATCGAGGGCATCCTCCGAGCTTCCGGCCTCACCTGCCAGTGAGCGGCGCCCGCCCGAGCGGGCGAGCGCAGGCCCGAGCGGGCGAGCGCAGGCGGACGTTCAGAACGCTTCGAGCGCCGTGGCCTTCAGCGAGACCTCAGCGAGGCCCAGCGTGGTGCTGGAAGTGCCCGGGTAGGTCTCGACGACGCGCAGCGTGACGGCCCCGAAGTTCGAGCCCGTGTAGCCAAAGAGCGCGGGCAGCGCGAACCACTGCACCGCCGTGGTGTCGGCCACATCGTAGGTGCGCACGGCCTCGCCTTGCACCACCTCGATCTTCTTCGCGCGCGCACCGGTCTTGGGGCCCGCGAGCAGGCCGATGCTGCTCACGCTGTAGCGACCGGCCTCGATCGCCAGGGAGGGCGTCTTGTCGGCGACGTCGGGGGTCCAGTAGGTCTTCGCGCTGGCATCGAGCGCGTGCGCAGCGGGATGCTCGGCCGTCTCCGACGACTTCTCGGCCACCTTGGTGGTCTTGGCGTCGAACTCCGTGAGGTGCACGAGGACCTCGCCGACGGCCAGGTTCTCGAAGTCCTTGCCGGGGTAGGTCTCCACGATGGTGAGGCGCACCTTGCCGCCCTCGAGCTCATCCCCAACCGCGGTGTCGGGCAGGTCGATCACCTGCAGGTCCTTCTTGTCTTCGAAGGGGACATCCTTCTCGAGCACGATCTTGGCTTCGCCTCCGGCCACCGACGTGATCTGCACCCGAACGGCCTTGATGCGGGCGTAGTCATCCCAGGAGCCTTCGCCGTTGTCCCAGCCCACGATCACGCTGACCTTGTCGACCGTGGAGCGCGGGACATCGATCTCAATCCACTGGCCCTTGTTCTCCTGCTCGGGGTCGACGACCCAGGCGGTGGCAGGCTTCCCGTCGAGGGCCGAGGCGGCCTCATAGGGGTTGGAGCCGCCCGAGACGGAGGTCTTGCGGTGTGAGGAGGCGCTGAAGCCCGCCAGCGCCAGGCTGGGGATCAGCAGGGCCACGACGAACAGGGGGGTCTTGGCGTGCATCAGGGACCTCGGGGTGCACAGAGCGCGGCTCACTGCACCGGCTCGTAGGTGACGGCCGTGTGGTGCTGCAAGCCCCGCTCGACCTTGTAGATGTTGTTCGGGTAGTTCGTCTCGTTGATCGTGAACTCGATGGTGCCGTGCTCGGGCGCCGTGAACTTGAGCTCCAGGCCTACCGGCTTGATCACCTCCACGCCCGAGTCGCCCCGGAAGCGCAGGATGAGCTGACCGGCGTAGCAGCCCTCGGTGGTGCAGAGGTAGCCCTCGCCGGTGGCGGGCTTGTTGCGGTCGCCCTCAGAGTTGATCCACGGACCGCCGTCGTCGATGCGGTAGTAGTCGTTGGCGCTGGACCACACGCGCACCGTGTTGCCCTGGCAGATGCCCATGCCGCCCTGCCAGCCCGTGGCGATGTCGAGGTACCAGTACATCGTGGTGTCGAGCGGACGCACACACTCACCATCGGTGAGCTGCTTGGGGAGCTTCTCGAGCCAGGCCTGCCAGCCCGCCGTGCCGCCGCCGGTCATGGCGGCGCGGCAGAGGTCGAGGTTGCGCTTGGCCACGTCTTCCGTCTTCTCGGGGTAGCCGAGCAGCACGGTCTCAACGCCCTCCACGAGGCCGGGCTCGAACGCGACGCCGTCGTTGCGCTCACCGCTCCACTGGCTCTTGATTGCGACCATCGCGTCGTTCCGCGCGGCACGGCGGTCGCCGAGGCCCATGGCCTCAAAGTCGGGCGGCACGTAGCAGGCGCCCATGGCACCCTCGGCCTGGATCCAGCCCGTGGTGGGAGGCGGCGGGCCCTCATCGCCCTTCTTCTTCTTGTTCGGCTTGGCCTCTGCCGTGGTGCAGAGACCCGCCACCAAGATCCATCGTGTCCACTTCATCACGTGCCTCCGGGGCCAACCGTCCAACACGTCTACCACAGACGCCCTTCCCCGCTGTGGAGCAGCGGTCGGGAGCCGGTCAAACCTCCAGACGCACGAACGCCGCGAAGCCAGGGGCTCCGCGGCGTCGTTGGGGAGTTCGGCGTGGCCCCGTGGGGCTCGCCGTGGCTCAGGATCCGAGGAGACTCAGATCTTGCCCTGGAGGAAGAAGGCCATGACCCACGCGAAGATCACGAGGGACTCGATGAAGGCCATGCCGATGAAGAACGGCGTGTTGATCTTGTCGGCGGCCTGCGGATTGCGGGCGATCGACTCGTAGGTGGCGCGGGCTGCGTTGCCCTGAGCGAGCGTGCCGCCGATCGCCGCGAGGCCGATCGCGAGGCCAGCGCCCAGCGCGATGAAGCCGCCGTTCGGGTTGGCATCCGCTGCGAATGCGATGTTGCTGGTGAGGGCAGCCGCAACCGCGGCAGGGCCCATGGTCGTCCACTTGGTGAGCTTCATGATCGCCTCCTCCCGACGCCGCGGGAATCCTGGTCAGTGATGATGGGCGTCGTGCCCGTGATCGTCGTGGTTGCCGTGAGGCAACGCGAGAGAAATGTAGATGGTGGTGAGCAAGCTGAACACGAAGGCCTGAATGAAGGCCACGAGCGTGCCGAGCGCGAGGAACGGCACCGGCACCAGGACGGGCACGAGGCCCGACATGATGTTGAACACCGTGTGATCGCCGAAGATGTTGCCCGTGAGACGCACCGAGAGGGTGGCCGGACGGATGATGAGCATCGTGAGCAGCTCGAGCGGCAGGATGAGCGGCATGAGCGCCAGCACAGGGCCGGTGAGGTGCGCGAAGAAGCTCTTGCCGCCGCGGGTGATGCCCACGATCCAGTAGGAGGCCACCACGATGATCGCCATGCCGATGTTGGCATTGATGCTGTCGGTGGGGGGCTGCATCCCAGGCACGAGGGCCATCAGGTTGCAGGTGAGGATGTAGATGAAGAGACCGCCCACGATGGGGAGGAAGCGCTTCACGTCGTCCTTGTGGAGCAGGTCGGACATGAAGCCGATGACGCCGCCCACCAGGATCTCGGCCGACGTGCGCATCGTGAGCGTGTCGTCGGCGTAGTACTTGGAGAGGCCGTCGCGGGAGGTGGCGGCCATCAGCGAGCCGCGCGCCCAGAACGCCACACCCAAGATCAGGGCGCAGACGAACCAGGCCGACACGAAGGCGTAGCCATGGTCGTGAGCCCACGGCATCAGCGACTGGTCTTCCACACCCGGCACGAGGTGGAACCAGGAGAAGCCCGAGGCGATCACCATGCGACCTCCTGCGAGGAGAGCGTGGGGGCCGAGAACATCGAGCGGGCATCGGCATCGCGGAGGGCGGCCACACCCGCGGCGCAGATGCCGCCGAGCGGCCACACGAGCCAGCCGACGGCCACAGGGCCTGCACCGATCGAAGAAGCCAGCGTGCCGATGGCGAGGAGCCCGAGCAGCTGCAGCGTGACGAGACGGAACCCCGCCACCCGCACCCCGGCATCGTTGCCCAGGCCGGCCTGCACCACGAACGCGCGCGCCGCATCGGCCGAGGCCGCGAGGTGCGCCACAGCGAGCGCCGACGTGAGCGCCACGGCACCGGCTTCGGATCCGAGGACGAACGCCACCACCGTGAGCAGCACGGCGAGCGCGGCAGCAGCGGTGAGGAAGGGGTTCGGCGTCATGGCTTCGTGAGCGAAGAGGCGAGGGAGGAGGGGGCGACCTTTCGGTGCCCTCGTCGTGGGCGGCGCTCCTAGCACCGACCCCCCAGCGCGTCAACGCACCGAGCGCCCTTACGCGGGAGCCGAGATCCGCAGCGCCTCCACCAGCACCTCCACGGTGGTGTCGAGCGCCTCGCCGACGAGCGTGGACGCGAAGAAAGCCGCTTCAAAGGCACTCGCCGGGAGGTAGACGCCCCGATCCAACGCGGCGTGGAAGAAGCGCACGAAGCGCGCGGTGTCGGCCTGCTTGGCTTGCGCGAAGTCGATCGGGGGTGTGGGCCGGAAGAACACCGTGAACATCGAGCCGACACGGCTCATGCTGGCTCCTTCGGCCGCCAGGTGCGGGGTGAGCGCGGCTTCAATGGCCGCACCGGAGGCCTCGAGCGTTGCGTACACGTCGGGGGTGAGCCCAGCGAGCGCGGCCCGGCCCGCCGCCACACAGGCTGCGTTCCCCGAGAGCGTTCCCGCCTGGTAGATCGGCCCCAGCGGCGCGAGCTGCTCCATGAGGTCCGCACGCCCGCCGAAGGCCGCGAGCGGCAGTCCGCCGCCCACCACCTTGCCCAGCGTCGTGAGGTCGGGTGTGACCCCGTAGCGGGTCTGGGCACCGCCCCGATCCACGCGCAGTCCGGTCATCACCTCGTCGAAGATCAGCAAGGTGCCGTGGGCATCGCAGAGCTTGCGGAGCCCCTCCAGGTAGCCGGGCAGCGGCACGATGCAGCCCATGTTGCCGGCCACGGGCTCCACCAGGATCGCCGCCACCCGGCCAGGGTTCGCTTCGAGCGCGATCTGCACGGCAGCGACGTCGTTATAGGGCACGACGAGCGTGGCGGCAGCTGTGGCGGCGGGAACACCGGGCGAGTCGGGGATGCCCAGCGTGGCGACGCCCGAGCCGGCCGCGACGAGCACGGCGTCGTGCGCGCCGTGAAAACAGCCGTCCATCTTGAGGATCAGGTCGCGCTTTGTGGCGCCCCGGGCGAGACGCACGGCGTGCATCGTGGCTTCGGTGCCGGACGACACCAATCGCACCCGCTGCATCGAAGGGATGCGGTCCCGGATGGCGAGCGCGAGGAGGGTCTCGGCCTCGGTGGGCGCGCCGTAGGTGGAGCCCCGCGCCATGGCGTCGGTGACGGCCTGAACGATCGGAGGGTGGGCATGGCCCAAGATCACCGCGCCCCACGAGGAGACCAGATCCACGTAGGTGCGGCCGTCTTCATCGGTGAGCTGACTGCCGAGCGCGTGGTGGATGAACCGTGGCGACCCACCCACGGCCTTGAACGCCCGCACGGGCGAGTTCACGCCGCCGGGCAGGATGGTCTGAGCGTCGGCGAACAGGTCGGACGAGCGGGGCATGGGGTCTCCGGGCAGTCCGACCTAGCGTGAGACGCTGGCCTCGCCACCGAGCGGGGCTCACATCGCCTCGGCGCGCTCCTCGAGCCGACGCTGGCGCTCAGCGGCCACGTTGGCGGGCAGCTCGGCAGACGCCACATCGACGAGCGCAGCTTCGACGAGGCCGCGCCGCTCTTTGCAGGTGGCCATGCCCAAGCGGGCGACCTGAAGCAGCGCGGGATCCGTGGTGGTGGAGACCGCCGCTTCGTAGGACGCGAGCGCCGCGTCGAGATCGCCGGCCGCAAGCTGGAGCGACGCCTGGCTCACCCGGGCAAGCCCTCGTTCGCTGGGCACCCTTCGTGCGACGCGCTCCCACGAGGCCAGCGCCGTCTTGCTGTTGCCCGCTTCTGTGCGCGCACGGGCCGACAGCACCAAACGACGGGGCGCGTTGGGTCCGATCAGGTCGAGCTCGTAGGCCATCTGGAAGGCGTCGGCGGCCTCATCGGGCCGATCGGCATCGTTCCAGAGCAGGTGGCCCAGGCGCTCCCATGCATCGGCGCGGGTGGCATCCGGCGCGGAGGAAGTCTCGATGACGTTGCGCAGATGCTCGCGGGCGGCGGTGGGATCGCCCAGGTCGACGGACGCGATCGTGGCCGCGCGCAGGCTGGCCTCCACCCGCAGCGGAGCCCACGGGTGCCAGCGGCCAATGCCGGCGTAGGTGCGCTCGGCACCCGCGAGATCCCCCTGTCCGTACAGCACATCCGCACGGCCCATCGCGAAGGGCGAGACCGGCGAGAACCAGCCCGCCAGCAGCGTGAGCGCCACCACCGCCCCCCAGCTCCACACGCGAGCGCGTGACAGACCGGGGAAGAGCCAAGCGAGCCAATTGCGAGGATGAGCCAGTGGCATCCTGCCGTTCTCACCCCGTTTCGGCCGATCCGCAAGTCACGGCTCCGGGCCGGACGAGGCTTTTGCGGTTAGCAGCGGCGTCTTGGAGGCGGGCATGGTGCTCCTGAAGGAGCCGGCGGATCGCCGCACAGTGCTGTTCGTGGTCACCACGCTGGGCCTTGCATTCGGGGGCTTTGCGGCCTTTCGTTCGCTGCCGTGGTGGGCTGTGGTGCCGTGGGTGCTGGCCACCTGCTGGATGAGCTGGCTGTCGGCCGTGATCACCCACAACACGATCCACGCGCCGATCTTCGTGAGCCGGGGTCTCAACCGCTTCTTCCAGCTCGTGCTCACGCTCGCTTACGGTCACCCCGTGAGCGCGTTTGTGCCGGGGCACAACCTCTCCCACCACCTCCACACGCAGTCGCGGCGCGACGTGATGCGCACCACGAAGATGCGCTTCCGGTGGAACCTGCTCAACCTGGTGCTCGCACCGGTCGTGCTCGCGCGCGACATCGGTCGTGCCGACTTCGCGTACGCGAAGGCGATGCACAAGGAGCGGCCCCGCTGGTTCCGCCAGTGGGTCATCGAGTGGGTGGTGTTCGCCGTGGTGCAGGGCACGCTGCTGGTGCTCGACCCGTTCGCTTTCCTGCTCTTCCAGCTCCTGCCCCACGCTGTGGCCGGCGCAGGCATCGTGGGCATGAACCACCTGCAGCACGATGGCTGCGATCAGTCCCACCGCTACAACCACAGCCGGAACTTCGTGAGCCGGTGGATCAACTGGTGGACCTTCAACAACGGCTACCACACGATCCACCACCTCGAGCCCGGACTGCACTGGACGCGCCTGCGCGCCGAGCACGAGGCCCGCATCGCGCCCCACATCCATCCGAACCTCGATCAGGCCTCGATGGTGGTCTACATCTGGCAGGCCTACGTCTGGCCGGGGGTGCGCAGCGACTACCTCGGTCGTCCGCTTGTGCTTCCCGACGAAGGCCCCGATGAGGACTGGATCCCCGGGGTGGGCAGCACGCCTGCGGGCACCAGCTTGGGCGCCGAGGCCTGAACGCAGCGACGCCCCCGGACGGTCGGAACCGCACGGGGGCGTCGGGTTCGGCCGCCGAAGCGACCGCGCATCAGCCCAGGATCAGGTCGTGACCATGCAGGCCGCGGCTTCCTGGAACTTGGTGGCATCACCCTTCGAGATCTCGCCGACGTACCAGGTCTCGCCCGTGGCCTTGAGCACGCGGACGGCCTTGATGGTCTGAGCGCTGAGGGCCTTGACCTGGTCGGTGGTGAGCGAGATGGGCAGGTTGTACTCCTGCGACACGATGCCCATGATGGCCACGGTCTGCGGCGTGGCGAGCGTGAGCGTGGTGACCTGCACGATCGAGTCGTCGGCGAGGAGCACGTCCACCGTGGAGCCGCCGGGGATCGGGTCGAAGGTGAGGGCCGTGAAGCCGCCGTAGCCGCCGCCAGCGCCGAAGGAAGCGTTGAAGGCCCACTTGTCGCCAGCCTTGGTGAGCTTGAGGTCGCCCGCCTCAAGGATGCGGTTGTCGCCGAAGGAGTCCTTCTTGAGCGTGACGCCCTTGCAGGGGTCCTTAGCCGCGAAGGCGGGCGAAGCGAGGAGGAGTCCAGTGAGCAGAGCAGCCGAGCGAAGCATCGCGTCTCCAGGGGTTGGGCCGGTTGGAACCCCAGCTTCTGGGGCGTTTGAGAGCCGGCGGTGGGGTTGTAACACAGGTTCTTGTGCTGCAAGCAGGGACAGGGTGTCCATGCTGCAGCGGCCGTCGAACCCCGGGAGCTGCGGATCTGTTCCCGAGGCGCCCTAGAGCGCGGATCGCTCAAGTTGATGTCGGGTAGCCACAGCATCGGTACCAGG
>CAYNFK010000099.1:0-16900 GCA_964396405.1 uncultured Enterobacteriaceae bacterium | reverse complement strand
CCGACGATCGCGCCCGCACCGTGAACCTCTCGGGGCCGATGGGTGTGGATCCGGCACGAACCTCCATGCCGATGGACTGGCGGTCGCTCCCGGCCTTCGTGGTCACGCCCGCCACGCCGCTGCTTGTGGAGGAGCTGCGGCGCGGCGAGCCTGAGCCGCCGGTGAACGCCATCTCGCTGTCGCGGGAGCTGTGGCTCGATCTCGACGGCCACGGCTGGACCGTGCGCGACACCTTCCACGGTCAGCAGAGCCGCGACTGGCGCTTCGACGTGCAGCCGCCGCTAGTGCTCGGCCATGTGGTCGACGGCGGCGCGGACCAGGTCGTGACCATGCGGGATGGGCTCCACGGCGTTGAGACGCGGTCCACGAACGTGAACCTGGCCGGCGAGTCGCGGGTGGACGGCCCTGTGCGCACGCTGCGCGCAGTGGGCTGGAACGTGGATGTGCAGCAGCTCAGCGGCTCGCTCCACGTGCCCCCTGGCTGGACGCTGGTGTGGGCCAGCGGCGTCGACGATGTGGGCGGCCTCGTGCCGTGGAGCCTGTTCGACCTGTTCTTCGTGCTCGTGCTGGCGCTGGGGTTTGGTCGCCTGCTCGGCTGGCGCTGGGGTGGGCTCGCGTTGCTGGCGCTGGGGCTGTCTCGCCACGCCGAAGGCGCGCCGAATGTGGCGTGGGTGGTGCTGCTGGTGCTTCTGGCGGTGGAGGGGGTGGTGCCGGCCGGAAGGCTGGCGCGGGTGCTGCTCGGCACAAGGTGGGCCACCCTCATCGTGCTGTTCGGCACGCTCGCGGTGTTCGCAGTGGCCCAGCTTCGGTCCGGTGTCTTCCCGCAGCTCGATGGCGGCTACAGCGGCTCAGCGACGTCGTCCTTCACCCGCGAGGTCTTCATGGAGGAGGCTGTCGATGCCGTCATGGAGGGCAGCATGGACATGGAGCAAGACCAAGCTCCCGAGGCCCCCGAGGCGTCCGCCAAGGCTTGGGGTGGGCGTGGGGGCTTCGACCGGGCGAAGGACGACGCGGCCACCCAGTCGGTCACCTACCTCGCGAAGCAGACCGACCCAGCGGCCGTCGTGCAGACCGGACCCGGCGTGCCTTCTTGGTCGTGGAACACGTACGCGCTGCACTGGTCGGGTCCTGTGGGGTCTGAGCCCACGATGACGCTGTGGCTGCTGCCGCCGCTCGCGGGCCTGGGTCTCTCCTTGGTGCGGCTGGGCTTCTTGCTGATGCTTGCGCTGCGCCTGGCGGGGCTCGGCATGGCGGCGAGCGGGCGCCAGGCCGCGGTCGCAGCGGCCGTTGCGGCCGGCGTGTTCGCCGTGCTCCCCGGCACCGCTCAAGCGGCCCCGGATGCCGCGCTGCTCAGCGAGCTGGCCCGACGCCTGCACCCCACGCCCGACTGCGCCGAGCGGTGCGCCGAGGCGTCGACGTCGGTGTGGACCGTGAGCGGCGACACCGTGCGGATGGAGGTGGTGGTGGATGCCCGCGCGCCCACGACGTGGCCGCTGCCGGGCCCTGCGTCCACGTGGGTGCCTGCCCGCGTGCTGCTCGATGGCGTGCCCACAGCCCGCCTGCGCCGCCACGACGACGGCGCCGTGCATGTCGCCGTGCCCGAGGGCGTGCACACGCTGGTGCTGGAGGGCGCGCTGCCGCCCACCGACGTGCTGGCGCTCCAGCTCCTGGTGCCGCCCCGTCACCTCGTCGTGCGCGGGGAGGGATGGACGGCCGAGGGCCTCAAGGCCGATGGCACCGTGGGAGGCACGCTCCAGCTCGTGCGGGCCCAGCCCCTGGCGACCGGTCGACCGGCCACGTCCGCCGAGAACCTCACGCCGTGGGTTGAGGTTCGTCGCAGCCTCGATCTCGGCCTTCCGTGGCGGGTGCGCACCGAGGTGGTGCGGGTGGGGGCCGCGTCGCAGCCGCTGGCCCTGCGCGTGCCGCTGCTGCCAGGGGAGTCGGTCACCGACGACGATCTGCAGGTGCAGGACGGCGCCGTCATCGTGACGCTCCCGCGCGACGGCACCGAGCGCGCTTGGGTGTCTTCGCTCGACCTCGCCCCGACGCTGGTGCTCGCGGCACCTGAGGGTGTGGCGTGGACCGAGGTGTGGACGGTCTCGTGCAGCCCGATCTTCGCGTGCACGGCGGAAGGCCCGGCGCCGATGAGCCATGTGCAGAGCGAGCGCTGGTCGCCGGTGTGGCGCCCATGGCCCGGAGAGGTGGTGACGCTCACGGTGGCTCGCCCCGACGCGGTCTCGGGTCAGACCACCACGGTCGACAGCGCCACGCTCACCTGGTCGCCGGGTGTGCGGCTGGCGGAGGCCCAGCTGGACCTCTCGATCCGGTCGAGCCAGGGCGGCCCGCTCACGCTGACCCTTCCTGCCGGTGCGTCGCTGCGCTCGGTGCTCCTCGATGGTGCCGCGCGTCCGCTCCAGCTTCGCGATGACAGCACGCTGGTGCTGCCGCTTCGACCAGGCGCTCAGCACGCCTCGGTGACGTGGCAGCAGGCGCACGAGCAGGGCGTGGTCGACACCGTGCCCGTGGTGCGGGTGGGGGCAGCGGTCGTGAACGCCACGGTGGAGATCCACCAGCCACGCACGCGGTGGATCCTCACGCTGCTGGGTCCAGACTGGGGCCCGGTGCCGCTGTTCTGGCTCTACCTGGGTCAGGTGCTGGTGGCGGCGTTGCTGCTCGCGCGCCTTCCGTGGACGCCGCTGGGCGCGCCGCAGTGGTTCCTGCTGGGCCTCGGCATGACCCAGGTGCCCGTGGTGGTGCCGATCTTGGTGGTGCTGGCGTTCTTGGCGCTGGGCGCGCGGAAGTCCCAGCGGCCGCAAAGCTGGTGGGCCTTCGATGGCCTGCAGCTCCTGTTGGTGGGCACCACGGCCGCGGCGCTCGGGTTGCTCTACTGGGCCGTGCATGCCGGTCTGCTCATCCAGCCCGACATGCAGGTCGAAGGCAATGGCTCCAGCGATGACTTCCTCCGCTGGTACGTGGACCGCACGGATGGGGCGCTGCCGACGCCCACGGTGGTGAGCCTGCCGCTGTGGAGCTTCCGCGTGCTGATGCTGTTGTGGAGCCTGTGGCTCGCCTACAGCCTCGTGGGCTGGGCGCGGTGGGCCTGGGGTTGCTGGACCGAGGGCGGGTTCTGGCGCTCCCCAGGCGAGGTAGAAGCGCCTGTGCCAGGAGTGTCGCCATGACTCAGCGGTCGATCAACCTCAACGACCTCACCACCAGCCGCGATCTCGCCCATGGCGACACCTTCGGAGCCCGGGTGTTTCCGATCTCCCCGCTGCTCGGCGCCGAGCTGCTCGGCTACAACCTCACCGTGGTCGCACCGGGCAAGCGCGCGTTCCCGTTCCACAACCACCATGCGAACGAGGAGCTGTTCGTGGTGCTCGAGGGGGAGGGGCTGCTCCGCTACGGCACCGAGACTCTCCCCGTGCGCCAGGGCGACGTGATCGCGTGTCCGCCCGGCGGCCCCGAGACCGCCCACCAGCTGATCAACACAGGCACCGCCGAGCTGCGCTACCTCGCGGTGAGCACCACGGTCCCCACCGACGTGTTCCAGTACCCGGACACCGGGAAGTTTGGGGCCGTCGGAGGGCGCAAGCCGGGCATGCGGCCTTGGGAAGCACCGTTTGGCGGCTTCTGGGAAGAAGCGGCGCGCAAGGGCTACTGGGACGGCGAGTGAGGCCCGCGCGAGGGTCTGCGCTGCACGTGCGCGTGGATCCGTCTTCCGTAGCGACCGCAACGATCCGGCTTAGCCCTACGTTGTAGGTGGGGAGGCGCAGATTGGCGCTTGCATCCGAGCAGAGGCTGTCGTATCGTACGGCGTGCAGTGGGAGTTCTCATGCGTAAGGCCATCCTCTTCTTCGCCACCCTCGGTGTCGTGTCGCTCGCTGCGGTGGGCGCTGCCCGCGTGCTCGCGCCTGCGGCCGAGGCTTCGGAAGCCACCAGCGCTCCCGTGCCCTGGTGCTCTGACTACCGCCCGGCGTTGAACAAGAACGTCCCCTGAGTTTCTGCGGCACGGTGCGCAGCTCTGGCGCACTGCTCGCGCTCCTCTCGGCGTGCGCGGCCCCCATCGTGGCCCCGCCGGAAGTGCCTTCACGCCTTGAGCGTGCATCGCCATGTGGCGAACATGGTGTCACGGTCTCGTCGATCGCAGCGCTGAACGAGGCGCTGGCGGGAGACGCTCCCGAGGTCTGGGTCGCGCATGGCACCTACGGCGCTGTCGTGGTGGAGCGCTCCGTTCGGTTGTTCGGGCTCGGCGCTTCGGGCGCGTGTGCACCGGCCGCAGGCAGCGACGGGCCCACGCTGAGCGGACTCACCGCCCGTGGCAGCGGCGTGCAGGTAGCGGGCTTTCGGGTGGGTGGTCCGGTGGTGGTGCGCGGCGCGAACGTGCAGCGCCTGACGGTGTGGGGTCGCGGCACGTGCGTAGATGCCGACGAGGGTGCGCACGTCGAGGGCCTCGTGGTGAGCGCGTGCGACACCGGCGTGCGGCTGGCGGGTGGCTCGGTGCTTCGCGGGTCGGTGATCGCCCACAACCGTGGTGATGGCGTGCTCGCCGAAGGGCCTGCGCTGCTCGATCAGCTCACCCTGGCCGAGAACGCGGGCGCTGGAGCGCGGTTCCGGGGTGGCGGGCAGCGCTTGGCGAACCTGCAGGTGACGGGGAACGGAGACTGGGGACTCTTCGAGGACGACCCCTTCTTGTTCGGCGCGGTGGTGTCGTTCCACAACAACAGCAAGGGTCACTACGGTAGCGCGCGTCCTGCCCTGGACTTTCCTTCGGCGTGGTACTCGGACGACGTGCTCTCGGCACCGCAGATCCTGCCCGGAGACCGCTACTCCACCGAGCCGATGCTCCTGGAAGGGGGGCTGCGCGCGGCGAGTCGGGCGCTCACGCCGCCGTGGCCAAGCTTACCCGAACGTCCGGCGGACCACGCGCTCGATGTCGCAACAGCGGAAGCGGCATGGCGGGCTTCCCGGCCGCTTCGGCCCGCCTGGGTGCTCGTCGAGGGCGGCACGGACGTGCGCGGAGAGCCGCGGGCTGCCACGCCATGCATCGGAGCCTTCGAGACCTGCGCGCGCCCACCCGTAGAAGGGGTGCTGCTGGTGACGCCCGAAGGCGACGACGCGGCTGCGGGCACGCTCGTTGCCCCGTTGCGCACCCTGCGTGCCGCGCTGGAGCGTGCGCAGCCGGGACAGACGATCTGGGTGGCTACGGGCCGCTACGCCGAGACGCTCTCGCTCCGGGGCCAGGCGATCTCCCTCCAGGGGGTGGCGTGGCGGGACGGCGCATGGGTGGAGCTGCTCGACCCCGATGACCCCGATCTGCCCGTTCTGGACGTGGCCAACGCGCCATCGAACGAGCACGGCATCTACCTCGTCGGCGTGAGCCGGGAGGCACGCATTCGGGGTCTGGCCATTGAGGGTGCAATGCAAGGCCTCGTGGTCTCTGCAGGCGATGAGCAGCCGCGCCGCGGACCGCGCCTGGAGGCACTGCGCTTGGCCAACAACCGGGTGGGCATCCTGGTGGTGTCGGGCTCGGGTGAGCTGTCCCACAGCCGCATCACGAACAACGCCGACGGCGTGCGGCTTCTGGGGTCCGCTTCGTGGGACATCGGCCACAACCACTTCGACAACAACGGCACGGCGGTCGCGCTCGGCACCGTGATGTCGATCGGCTTCGATCCGTTCGTGATCCACGACAACCGCTTCGAGGGCGGTGGGGTCGCGCTCGACAACCTGGCGTCCCGCGACGGGCAGGTGTTCACGGTCACGGCCAACACCTTCCACAACGCCTGGCTCGTGATCGGGCACGGCGATCCCGGCACGCAGGTGGTGGTGTCCCACAACACGTTCACCTCGGGTGGCATCGTGGTGGAGGGGCGCGCTTGGTCGGTGCCCGCGGTGACGTTCACCCAGAACGCGCTCCCGGGTGGGGCCTTCCTCACGCCGGGCCAGGGGTGGCCGCAGCCGTCGCAGGCCGTGCCCGATCGCCTGGCACCGCTTCCGCCGCCGCCAGATGTGTCGGCCGACTTCACCGCCAGCGACCGCGTGGTGCAGCCGCACAGCCGCGCCCTGGTGGCCGATGCCGCCGGCACCACGCTGTACGGCGTGGCCCCCGACCACGATGGGGTGTCGGTGTACGCCACCCAGCCGCGGCTGGAGCGCACCCAGTTCTACCCCACCGGTCCCGATCCGCGTGGGCTCGTGCTCACGCCCGACGGGAAGTCGCTGGTGGTGGCGAACTTCGCGGGCCGCACGCTCACCTTCGTCGATCTCGCGGCGGGTACCACCGCCGATCTGGACGTCGGCAGCGCGCCGTTTGGGCTGGTCGTCGACCCTGATGGGAAGCACCTCTATGTGAGCGTGTCGGGCGACGCTGAGCTTGCAGTGGTGGACCTCGCGACCCGCGCCGTGGTGCGCAGGGTCCCCCTTGGCCACAGCACGCCACGCGGGCTGTCGCTGGCGCCCGGACCCACAGGCCCCACGCTGTGGGTCACGCACTTCATGCCGGGTCGACGTGCGGGTGCGCCGGTGGGTGGATCAGCCGAGCTCGTGCCGCGGGTGTCGATCCTCGATCTGCCTGACCTGAGCGGCCTCCGCAGCCTGGAGCTTCCTCCGATCGCCTCGGAGGGCTACCCACCCGTGGTGCCGGTGCAGCTCGCTTCGGTGGTGGTGCGGGGGCACCGAGCCTACCTCGCTTCGTCGGCGGCTTACCCCGAGAGCCCAGGCCGCTACACGCTCCCCCATCGAGGCCTGCCCCGGTTTCTGGCGGCCACCCACGGCACCCTCACGGTGGTCGACACCCGCACCGAGGCTGTGCTCACCGCCGAGTCGGCGAACCTGGGCGTGGCGGGCCAGGTGGCTTCGGGTCCCAGCCACGTCACGTTCACGCCCGAGGCCGACGTGGCGTTCATCACGATGACCGGCAACGACCAGGTCCAGCGCGCGTGGCTTGCGCCCAACACACCGCCGGCAACGATGCGTCCGTGGCGTGCGAGCATGGACCTGCTCGTGGGCACCGATCCGCGCGGGGTGGTGCTGTCGCCCGACGGGCAGTCGGTGTTCACGCTCAACATCGGCAACGTCACGCTCAGCCGCACGAGCCTGCGCACGGCGCTGGTGGCGGAGGTGGTGTTCCTGGGTCCACCCGAGCGCGATCGCCTCGGGCCCGAAGCACGTCATGGCCGTCAGCTCTTCTCAAGCGTGAACACGGCCGAAGGCACGTCGTCGTTCGCGATGGCGTGTGGCTCGTGTCACCCGGATGGCAGTACCGACGGCGTCACCTGGACCTTCCCGGCGGGTCCGAGATCCACGCCGATGCTGGCGGGCTCGCCCGACACCCTGCCGCTGCACTTTGACGCTGACCGCGACGAGATCGCCGACTTCGAGCACACGCTTCGTGAGCTGCAAGGCGGCATGGGGCTGATCTACGGCGACGTCCCAGCCGACCTCGGCGAGCCCTACGTCGACTGGAAGGCCGAGCCCTGGAAGCATGTGGAGGCTTACCTCCGCGAGGGCGTGCGACCCTTTCCGCCCGCTTCGCCCCGGGGTGGTGAGGCACGGGGACGTGCCCTGTTTGAGCAGCTGCGCTGCGGAACCTGCCACGCTGGACCCCACTTCGCTGCCCCTCCGATCGTCGGCGAGGTGCGCGTGGGGGGCGGGCAGATCCTCAACACGCTGCACGACGTGGGCACCGCCAACCCTGCCGATCGCGTGGGAGTCGGGGCCTTCGATCCACCCAGCCTGTGGGGCTTGGTGGCGAGCGCGCCCTACCTGCATGATGGGTCGGCCTCCACGCTGCACGATGTGATCGCGAACCCGCGCCACGCCTTTGCGGGCACCGCTGGGGTCGGGTCGCTCGGGCCCGATGAGCGCAACGACCTCGTGGCCTACTTGGTGTCGCTCGGACCGCCTGCGCCCTGACGTCGGCCGCTTGCCAAGATGACCACGGGCACTGACACGGATCGCATTCCTTGGGGTTGAGGGGGGTGGACGACGCCGCGCTTTGGCGGTCGTTCCCCTCGGAGACCCATGTCGCCCTTCGTGCTCCCCTTCGTGCTCCTCGCTTGCGCCGCGCCCGAGACGCTGCCCGCCACAGGCCGCGTGTTCACTGAGTCCTTCGCCGCCGTGGGCATCGACGACACGTACCTCCTGCGCATCCGCCTGCCTCCAGGGGTCGACGCCGAGGATGCCGGCGCCTACCCGCTGGTCGTTCAGCTCGACCCCACCTTCGTAGGCCTCGCCCAGTTCGACACCACCGTGGGTCTCGTGTCCACGCACGCCGCCGACGGCGACTGGCCCGAGGCTGTGGTGGTCGGCCTCGACTACGCGGACCCCTACGCGGGACGCGAGCGCGACTACCGGCTGCCGGACCCGCTCGTGCCCACCTTCGACGGGGACGGTGCCGACCGCTTCTTCGCTGTGCTCCGCGACGAGCTGATCCCCCACCTGCAGGCCACCCTGCCCGTGGACGCGAACCGAAGCACCCTCGTGGGGCACTCCAACGGCGCGGTCTTCGCCTGGTACGCCGCGCTGCGTCACGAGGAGGACGGGCCACCCTTGTTCAGCGGCTACGTGGCAGCCGACGGCGGCATCGGCCAGGAGCTGTTCACCCTGGAGCGGTGGCACAGCGAGCGTGCCACCACGTGGCCCGTGAGGCTCTACGCGTCACACGCGCTGTACAACGGGGCCTCTCAGGCCGTCGCGTTCAACGGCCTCGTGGAGCGGGTCGAGGCCCGTGGGTTCGCCGACCTCTCCCTTCGCACCGAGGCCCTCGACACCGACCACGGCGGCGCTGTCGCCCCGTCCTTCGAGAACGGCTTGGACTTCGTGCTCGGCGGGGGTGAGTGATGCGCGCCCTGCTGCCGATCCTGCTGACCGTCGGGTCCCCGGCGTACGCTGGACCCGTGCCCGCCATCGAAGGCGGAAGCGTTCTGGACCACCGCGTCCACGTGCGCATCGACAGCGACGCCACCTGGGGCATCGGCGGTCAGATGTTCCTGGGCGCCCAGCTTCACACCACGGGCTACGTCGGCGTGTGGAACACGAAGCGCGCCACGGGCTCCGTCGACTTCGGGCTGAACCTCGCCTACGACAACGAGGCTGCCTTCCTCGCCCCGTGGATCGATCCCAGCGAGGTGAGCGGCGCAGGACACCGCGTGCAGGTGCTGGCTTCGTTCGGCGGCACCTTCCACCTCACGCCCAGCCGTCGGTTCGGACTCGGGCTGCATGGGCTCGCGGGCCTGAGCCACTGGGTGTCGCAGTACCGCGTGGTCTACGCCGACGAGGACTTCGAAGCAGAAGGGTCCGTGGCGCGCAGCTTCGCGATCGTCGGCGGTCAGCTCACGCTGTCGTACCGTGCCTCGAAGCACGTCGGCGTCAACGTGATCGCGATGGCGCCGCTTCCGCTGGAGTCGAGCTACGCGATCAGCTTTGGGCACATCGGGGCCGGACTCACGTTCTACCTGCGCTGACGAACTCCACGCCTCGAAGCGTCACAAGGCGTCCGTGAGGTGGCCGGAGCGTCGTGGGTGGGCTCCCTGCACGTCCAGAGAGGTCCCGATGTGGCTCGGCCTGTTCGCCCTGATCCTCGCGTGTGCGCCCGCCCCGAGCGAGCCCACGCCACCGCCCATGCCGCCCGCGCCCGCAGTGGATCCCGCACCTGCGCCTGAGCCTTCCCCCCTGGAGCGTGCTGGGTTGATCGTGGGCGACCCCGATCGCACCGAGGCCGACCGCGCCCTCGACGGCGGACGCAAGCCCGCCGAGCTGCTCGCGCTCCTCGATCTCCCAGCCGGTGCGCACGTCGCCGAGATCGGTGCCGGCGGCGGCTACACGGCCGAGCTGCTCGCACGTGCTGTGGGGGCCGAAGGGCGTGTCTGGGGGCAGAACGCGCCCTTCGTGCTGGAGCGCTTCGCCGAGAAGCCCTGGTCGGAGCGCTTGACCCGCCCCGTGATGGCACCGGTGCGCAGGCTCGACACAGCCTTCGATGCGCCGTTCCCGCCCGACTTCGAAGATCAGGGCCGGCTCGACCTCGTGCTCAACGTGCTCTTCTACCACGACACCGTGTGGCAAGAGGTCGATCGCGCTGCGATGAACGCCGCGGTGCTGGCTGCGCTCAAGCCCGGTGGACGCTACGTGATCGTCGACCACGCGGCCAAGCCCGAAGACGGCCTGACCGTGACGAAGACCCTGCACCGGATCGCCGAGGAGGCCGTGCGCGCCGAGGTGCTCGGGGCGGGCTTCGAGCTGGAGTCCACCGCCGACTTCCTGCGTGTGTCCGGCGACACCAAGGACTGGAACGCGTCCCCTTCGGCAGCCGGCGAGCAGCGCGGACAGTCCGACCGCTTCGTGTTCGTGTTCCGCAAGCCAACCCCGTAGCAGAAGAGCGCTACGGGCAGACCCACACCCTGGCGGTGTGCTGCTCTCGGTGTTGGTGGGGGGCAGGCACAGCGGTGCAGCCCTCGGGGTGCGGGCTGTGCTCGGAGAGGACCCGCACATGGGGACCGCTTGGGCAGGTGTGCACCATCCGCTCCACGAGCCCGACCGCCTGGCTGCGACGCAGCGGCGCCCACACGCTCGTGCGCTCCTCATGCCGGGCCCAGGCGTACCACACGGGCCGCAGCTGACTGTCGGGGAGGCACAGCGCTTGGTCATCTCGTGCGGTCCGCACCGCCAACGCGAGGTGGCGCTCGGTGCAGGTGACCGCTCCGTGAATCTTGTCTTGGGCCGACCACGACCACAGCACCGTGGTGAAGCCCCACGCACCCAGCAACCACGGCAGTGCGAGCACCGTCTCGGGCGATGACCGGGGGTAGACCGCCGCCACCGTCAGCGCTGCGAGGGCGAGGAGGGCTAGAGGGAGGACCAGCAGATCGAGCAGCGAGAAGAACGTGCCGGGGTCGGGCTCCACGGGCAAGCCGGCATGCCGCGCGGAGGTCCAGAGCAGGAGGGTGGCGCCGAGCGCCAGCCAGGACGCCACGTCACCAAAGCGCTTGCTGCCTCGCTGGTGAGCCTCGCGGAGCGCGAGCGGAAGCACCAACGGCACCAGGAACAGGAGGTAACGCTCCTCGACCACGAGGTGACCCCGCGTCCACATCACCATCAGCGCGCCGATCCCAGCCGTGGCGACGATTCGGGAGGAACGCAGCGGTCGACGCGAGAGGCCGGACGCCATGATGCAGGCGAACAGGGCCAGCAGGGCCAGCGCCCCGTACGGGATCGTGAACTGCGGGCCGTCCCCGCGGTGCACCGAGAGCGCCGTGAGCGCGGTGCCCACCGCTGCGCCCATCACGATCGCCGCGGCCGTCAGTGCTGTGACGAGGTGCGCCCGGTCGGTGTCGGAGAGCGGATCGACACTGAGGCTCACCACGATGGCCAGGCCCACAGCGCCAAGGAGCACGCCCGCGAGCGGGTTGTCGAGCGAGGCCAGCCCAAAGGCCAGCACGGCCAGGCCAAAAGCAGGCACCCCATCGTCTCGCCGGGGCACGAGAGCGTTCGCGCCCAGCGCCACGGCGGTGAGGAACGTGGCATACGAGCGCAGCTCGACGAACTGGTGGAGCACCGTGGGTGCCAACATCACCACACCGGTGACGAGGCGCGCTGCGGGTGGCGTGACCATGCGGCGGGTGGTGTCGAGCACCAGGGCCCCGAACACGCCGTACAGGGCCGTGTGCAGCAGGAACACCAAGCCCACGCCTCCCACCCAGGTGGCGGGCGCGATCAGCAGCGAGTGGAAGTACGACGGCAGGCCTTCATCGAGCACCCACGCGTCGACCCACGGCATGTTGTGATCGAGGAAGACGCCGGCCTCGTAGGCCTCGATGCCCACCCGAGCGCGCCAGGCCGCCATCCGCACGGCACCCACCAGCACGAAGGCACCGAGCAGCACCGTTCCGACCGGTGCCAGCTCCAAGCGGGGGAGGGTGACCTGCCCACGAAGCATGATCAGGACCAGTGCGACACACCATGCAGCAACGTGCACAACCGCCACGGCGACAGGGTCGAGCCACCACGCAGCCGAGCCGGCCAGCATGGCCAACCCGAGTCCAACGAGCGGCCCCAAGAGGCTGCGCATCCCACCGTCCCTGGTGTGTTGGGGGTGCGGTAACCGCGCCTAACCACCGGGTCATGGCCGAAAATTGGGGGTTGACATCAGGTATCGATGTCGAAAAGATCGGCCAGCGTTGCCACATCAGGGACCTCACGTGTCCCATGCCAACGCCCAAAAAAAACCTGGAGACCCCTGTGTCGAAGCTGCCCCTGATCCTCGTTGCCCTAGGCGCCGCGCAGGTCGCCCACGCCGAAGTCTTCTTGCACTACGCCTTCGAAGACGACTTCACCGACAGCTCCGCCGCGGCCAATGACGGCACGTTGGTGGTCGACGGCGGGGGCACCAGCTTTGTGGACGCCCAGTTTGGGCGTGGCTGGAGCCACCCCGTCGAAGCCGACGAGGACTTCGTGGCCTTCACCACCCCGTTCAACCCTGGGGCCGCCACGGCGTGGACCGTGGCGTTCTGGCACGACATGTCAGGTGGTGCGTCCAGCCCGCTCTTCGACAGCCAGTCGCTGAACCACAACCTGTTGGTGCGCGCCGACGCGTCCACCAACGTCCAGCTCATCCTGGGCGGGCAGGCGGCCGTGGTGTGGAACACCCCCGGCATCGTGTCGCAGAGCACCTTCAACCACTTCGTGCTGGTGGCCAACCCCGATGGCATCACCGGCGTCGACGCCGACGGCAGCGGCTTCCTCGACCATGTGGCGCTCTACGTCGACGGCCAGCTCATCGTCCCCAATGTCGGCGCCCCGGTCGACACCTACGGCACCACGGTGTTCAGCGACGGCTACGGCGACGGGTCTTCGGGCGACGACACCTTCACCAACGGCCACGGCCTCTCCGATGAGCTGTGGATCTTCGAAGGCGATGCACTCGACGCTGACCAGATCGAGTCGCTGCGGTCGGTGAACGATCCCTGCTTGGGTGACTCCGACGCCGACGGCGTGTGGGACTGCTTCGACCTCGAAGCCTGCGACGGGCTCGACAACGACGGCGACGGCCTGGTGGACGAAGCGGATTCCGACGTCGCGGACGCCTCGGTGGTCTACTGGGACGGCGACGGCGACGGCCTCGGCGACGCCAGCACCGAGGTGCTCGTGTGCACGGTGGAGACGGGCTTCGTGTTCAATGCCGACGACCAGTGCCCGGTCGTGAACCCCGGCGCGTGCGATGCCGATGTGGACGGCTGCCTCGATGACGAGGACGGCAACAACGTGTGCGACACCGATCAGGTCTTCCAGCTGGACACCAACGAGATGGTGCGCGGAGGTGCCGGCATCCTGGTGGCCACGTGGGCGGAGCCGGGAGCGCGCGTGTACTTCATCGGCTCCACCCGGCCCGAGGGCACCCGCGAGACCTGCGTCGCAGCCGACCTGGGAGGCACCGTGTGCACGCGCCTGCGCTCGTTCACGGTGTTTGGCTCTCGGCTCGCAGACGAGGACGGCACGGCGCGCCTGTCGCTCAGGGTGCCCACCACGCTGCCCGCGGGCACCACGGTCTACCTGCAGGCCATCACACAGAGCGGGGCAGGTGGCGTCACCGAGGTGGCGTCTGCCACGCTGGTCGACCCGTAAGGCTTGACACCCGCACGACGCTCCCCAGTCGTACGATACGGCGGGGGACGGGCGATGCGCTTTGGGTCTTGCTGGGTGGTGTGGCTGGGGTGGGCTGCGTGTGTGGCACCGGACGGGGACGACGATGCTCCCACCGACGAGATCGTCGACACGGACTCGCCCAGCACCGACGACACCGACGTCATCGCGGAGACGGACGACACGGACGAGACCGATGTCGCGGAGACGGACGACACGGACGAGACCGACGACACCGACGAGGTGGACACGGGACCGCCTCCCACCATCAACGCCTGCTTCTCGCCCCAGTGGGACGCCGAGCCTCCGGTGACCTACGTCGACGGCTCGGTGGTGATGGGTCGCCACTGCAAGGGCACCAACCAGCAGGACATCGCTGACATCGAGCGTGTCGTGTTCCTCGGCGACTCGATCACCGCCGGCACGCTGCCCACGCCCACTGCGCAGTACTACCGCAACCGCCTCGCGGCCTACGCCGTCCGTCGATGGGGGCTCACGGCCCCGAGCGTGCAGTGGCAGAACGTGAGCCTCGTCGATGGGGAGTCGCTCCAGCGATTCAGCGGCGACTTCGCGAGCTGCGCCAAGTTCGGCGCGCGCACCGACGATCTCCTGATGGACCCTCACCTGCAGGTCACCACCTGCATGCCCGAGGCCGACCGTCACCTCCGCACGCTCGTGATCATGACGATCGGCGGCAACGACATCTTCTCGCTGCTCGAAGACGTCGGCGCGGGCGTGGACGAGGCCGAGATGCGCGAGACCTACCAGCGCGCGAGCCGCCTCCTGCGCGAGGCGGTGGAGTGGATGAAGGAGCCGGGACGCTTCCCGAACGGCATCCACGTGATCTTCGCCAACACCTACGACTTCACCGACCCTGACGGTGCCGAAGACATGGCGGCCTGCGACGGGGCCGAGCTGATCGGCATGTCGCCCAACCTGCGCTCGCCCGTGCTCCAGTCGATCCTGCGCGAAGCCCAGGAAGAGTACGTGCGCATCGCCGCCGACACCCAGGCCGACATGGTGTTCTTGGGCGAAGCTTTCTGTGGGCACGGCTGGAACACCGACGACACCACGAGCCGCTGCTACCGAGGCCCAGGCACGCCCACCTGGACCGACTTCACCTGCGAGCACCCCAACCCTGCGGGGCACGCCGCGCTCGCCGACCTGTTCAAAGCCGTCATCGAGGAGTGAGTCAGGTTGCGAGCTGTCTGCGATCCTAGCCATCTGGCCGGCGGGAGCTAGGTTCGCGCCACAGCCAGCGAGGCCCGCATGAGTCACCCGATCCAGGCCACCTTCCACCTGGGCTTCCCGTGGCCCACGCTCGACCCGTTCCTGTTCTGCGTGCACCACGACGACGCTTACCCGGAAGGCAACGAGCTGATGGGCCCTGTGGCCCCGCTCACGGGTCGCAACCTCGGCGGCGACTTCGTCGTGAAGGACGGCTGGCGGATGTACCATGGCGAGACGGTGCCGGGCTTTCCGCGGCATCCGCACCGTGGCTTCGAGACCGTCACGCTCGCGCGCCAGGGCTACATCGACCACGCCGACTCGATGGGCGCCACGGCCCGCTTCGGTCACGGGGATGCCCAGTGGATGACCGCCGGCAAGGGCGTGGTGCACGCCGAGATGTTCCCGCTGGTGAACCGCGATCGGGGCAACCGCACCGAGCTGTTTCAGATCTGGCTCAACCTGCCTGCCCGCCACAAGATGGTGGAGCCGCACTTCACGATGCTGTGGAACGAGGCCATCCCGCAGCATCGTTTCTCGGACGCGCAGGGCCGGGTGGTCGAGGTGGTCACGGTGGCGGGCACCCTGAGCGGCAAGACACCGCCGAAGCCGCCGCCGTCGTCTTGGGCGTCTGACCCGAGCTCCGGCGTGGCGATCTGGACGATCCGCATGGCGCCGGGCGCGCGCTGGACGCTGCCAGCCGCCGCGGCCGGCCTCAACCGCACCCTGTTCGCGTTCCTCGGCAAGGACCTCACCGTGGCGGGACAGACCGTGCCCGCCAAGCTCGGGATGAAGCTCCAGTCGGACGTGGCGGTAGAGTTGGTCAACGGCTCCGAGCCGAGCGAGCTCTTGATGCTGCAAGGACGCCCGATCGGGGAGCCGGTGGAGCAGCACGGCCCGTTTGTGATGAACACCCGCGACGAGCTCATGAAGGCCTACGCCGACTACCGCAGCACGGGCTTCGGCGGCTGGCCCTGGAAGCGCGACGATCCCGTCCACAGCCGAGAGAAGGGTCGGTTCGCGATCCATGCCAACGGCCACACCGAACGACCCGTCTGATCCTCACCCCCTGGAGTCCCCATGCTCGCCTGGTTGCTGGTGCTCACCGCGAGCGCGCACATCCACCTGACCTCGCCCGACAACCGCCTCGATGACCAGAAGACCGGCCCCTGCGGCAAGGCCGGCAGCCGCGTGCGCGCGCCCGTCGAGACCTGGGTCGCCGGTGAGACCGTCACCGTGGTGTTCGACGAGACCATCGAGCACCCCGGCTGGTTCCGCATCATGCTCGATCCTTCCGGCGGGCAAGACTTCCCCATCCCCGACGCCTTCGACGACACCGACGCGCCCGGCGGCGACTCGCTCGTGCTCTGGCAGGCCGAAGACACCGAGCGCAGGGGCCACCACGAGGTGGAGATCGTCGTGCCCGACATCGTGTGCGACACGTGCGTGCTGCAGGTGATCCAGGTGATGACCGACAAGGCCCCCTACGGCGACGGCAACGACCTCTACTTCCAGTGCGCCGACGTGGAGATCGTCGCGAACGCCGACGACACGGATGCCGGCACCGACGACCCCTCCGACACCGACCCCAACGTCGACGTCGCGGTGGGCTGTGCGTGCGCTCAGGCAACGGGCACCTCGGGCGCGGCGATCCTGCTGCTCACAGGCCCGCTTCTGCTGCGTCGGCGGCGCCGGGGTTGACAGCCGGTTAGGAGGGGGGTGGACGGGTCATCGGATCCGTCAGGCCACGCGCTGATTCCGGTCCTTGGCCACCGCACCGAACGAATCCGGTGCGCGCGCCTCGTCGACCCAGCGCCCTCACCGTAGGACATCCCCTTGTCGTTTCACGATCTCGGGCTCATCGAGCCCCTCCAGCGTGCTGTGTCCGCCCTTGGCTGGACGGAAGCCACGCCCATCCAGACCCGTGCCATCCCCCCCGGCCTCGCTGGCCGCGACATCCTCGGCATCGCCCAGACGGGTACCGGGAAGACGGCGGCGTTCGCGCTCCCGGTGCTCCAGCACCTCGGCGCGGCCGTGC
>CAYNFK010000098.1:0-17247 GCA_964396405.1 uncultured Enterobacteriaceae bacterium | reverse complement strand
CCAAGCTCGTGGCCCGCACGTTCGCGCGGTAGTTGGAGAACCGGTACTCAGACCCAGTCTGACGCATCGGACCGGCCGCGAGGTAGGTCGCGTTGGGCTCCCCCACACGCAGCGTGGCGGATCCGGACTGGGCCACCGCCGTGGTCGCGGTGCGCAGGGCTTGCAGCGCGTCGTCCACGTCGGGCGTCACCAGCGCGGCGTCGAGCGAGGCCAGGCGCCCATCAGCGTCGAAGCCGAAGCGGAGGTCATGGAGGGCCCACTGCAGCGCGGTGGCGCTCGCCGGGACGTCGATGCAGCGAAGGCCGTCGACCACGGCATCGCATGCGACATCTTGGCTGCGCGCCCAGGCCTCCACCTGTCCGAGCGTGGTGCGGCCCAGGTGAAACCCGAAAGCGGGCCGGACCTCGGCCGCGTGCTCCGTGCGCAGCAGGGCGAGTGCGGCTTGCTGCGCCACCTGGCGGGACTCAGCGCTCATGGCTTCACCCCCCACGGGGCAGCCGCCCGCGCGGGAGGCGGCCGCGACCAGCCAGGGCCGAAGGAGAGGAGTGTGGGCGGCACCGAGCACCGACACGAGCGCGATCGTCCCCATCGCGCTGCGTCGGACCCAGGTCCACAGGTGCTCCTGACGGGTCGCGGCTGCCATGACTACTGACCCACGATGGTGCTGACGAACGCGGGGTCCACCAGCGGCGGCGCAAAGCACAGCGAGATGTCGTCGTCGGGGACGCCGGCATCGGAGAGCACGCCCGCGATGAGCGTGATGAAGTCGTCGTACTCCTGCTGGGTGATGTCCAGGCCAGCGTGGGCGGCCTCCATCGACGGGCCCGTGTAGGTGCCGGTGGAGCAGCCGTACGCGTCGCTGATGAACGCCGTGAGGCTGGCCTTGAAGGCGTCGACGGCTTCGCTGCCTTCGGCCACGAGCGGCGCGAAGTCGGCCGAGAACTCGGGGTCGGTGGCGGCGGCGTCGACGATGTTCGAGGCCACGGTGGGAACGGCGGCCCCGTAGGTGGCGCAGATGTCGGTCTCGCAGGTGGCGACGACCTCGTCCGTGTCGTCGGTCTCTTCGGTGGTGTCGGTGTCGTCGGTCTCGTACGTCTCCCCGTCGGTGTCATCGGTCTCGTCGGTGGGCGCAGGCGTGCCGCACGCGGCCAGCCCGGCCACCAGGGTGAGCAGGGTCCAGGGGTTCTTCGGGTTCATGAGGGTCTCCTTGGCGCCGCTCGGTGCGGTCTCTGCCAGGAGGTACGGGAGCATGTTGGCTGCGGATCACCGACACGCGCGGGGCGGACATTTGGTGACGGGTGGTGCCGGAGCGCTTAGGTTGACGGCGTGCACGAGGAGGTCCCATGCGCAGCGCGATCGTGGCCATGGGGTGGCTTGTGCCCACCGCCGAGTCCGACACTGCCCTCTGACCGCCCGATCGCGCCCGTGCAGGAGGGCCGACCGAACGCCGTGGGGGCGCGAACGTCGGTTCGTAAGCTCAACGGCGTGGTGTACACGCCGCTGCCGCTGGCCCGCGCGGTGGTCGCACGTCTGGAGCTGACCGACGGTCAGGTCTGGGTGGACCCCTCGTGTGGGGAGGGCGTGTTCCTCGAAGCGATGCTGGAGCGGATGGCGACGCTGGGGGTCGCGCTGCGGCTGGAGGGCTGGGACCTCGACGCTGACGCGCTCGTTGCGGCGGAGCATCGCCTCGCAGCCGCGGCCGAGCGCCTGGGTCTGCGCCGCTGCTGGACGCTGGTTCACCGGAACGGCCTGGAGGGCGACGACGCTGCTCTTGACGGGATCGTGGGCAACCCGCCCTACCTCGAAGCCAAGCGCATGGCCGAGGCCCAGAAGGCCCAGGTGCGCACGCTGTGCCCGGTGTCTGCGCGCGGCGGCTTCGATCTGTATGCGGCCTTCGTGGAGCGGTCGGTGGGACGCCTCACACCAGGCGGCACGCTCGCGTTCGTGGTGCCCAACCGCATCGCGGTGACGGCGTCCACGGGGGCGCTCCGTAGCTGGCTGCTCGCTCAGGGCGAGGTGGAGCTGGTCGACCTGTCCGATGGCCTCCCGTTCCCCGATGCCGCCGTCTACCCGGTGGTGCTCATCGTGCGGCGCGGTCGGTCGCCTCGCCTGGTGACGGGTCCGTCGGCAGCGCCGGGTGCGGCGGTGTTCGAGCGCGCGTGGGTGGAAGGTGCCGGGGGCGGTGTGTGGCCGCTCCCGTCGACGGCGCAGGTCGCGACGCTGTTGTCGGGGGTGGTGGAGCGCGTGGGGGCCTCGCTCGGCGACCGTTTCGACGTGCGGTGGACGGTGTCGTTTCACGCCTCAGGTCTGCGCGACCGGTACGTGTTCGCCGAGCGACCCGACTCCCCCCACGCGCGGCGCTTCGTGGGGGGCGGGCGTTACGCGGGCAACCGCGAGGTCGCGCCCTACAGGCTGGCTTGGGCCGGCGCGTGGATCGACCACGACGAAGCCCGCGCCCGGGCCGACGGGAACGCACTCCCGGCGGTCACCCTGTTCGACGGCCCCAAGGTGGTGATCTGCCAGAACGCGCGTCGGTGCCGGGCGGCTCTCGATCGCGACGGCTTCGTGCTCAAGGACACCTTCTTAATGGCGCTGCCGCGGGAGGGCGTGGGCGACCAGGACCTCGCCTGGCTGGTGATCGTGCTGCACTCCGCGCTCTTCCACCTTGTCTACGAGGCGCTCCACGGCGGCACGCGTAAGGGCGGCGGCTTCATCCACTTCCTCGGGGGCTACCTGAGCCGCTTCCCGTGGGCGCCGCCGCCGCCGGACCTCGATGCGTGCGCGCTGCTGGCCGACCTGGAAGCCGGTCGAGCGCGCACCGAAGATGTCGAGGCCTGGGTGGCCACAGCCTACGGGCTCACGGCTGCGGAGCGCGACCTGGTGGCGGCGCTGCCTGTGCCGAAGTTCTAGTCGATAGCTCGCAGAGAAACGGAGAAGACACGAGATGGCCGGGATCTTGTTCGTGTGCTTGGGCAACATCTGCCGCAGTCCGATGGCGCACGGGATGGCGCTGGCGAAGGTGAGGGCGCGGGGTCTGCACGGCGTGCACATCGACAGCGCGGGCACGGCGGCGCACCATGCGGGCGAGTCCGCGCACCCTGGCACGGAGGCGCTGCTGCGGCGGTACGGCGCGGCCTACGCCCACGCGGCACGGCAGGTCACGGCCGCAGACTTCGAGCGCTTCGACCACGTGCTCGCCCTCGATCACAGCAACCACCGGCACCTGGAGCGCCTCGCTCCTGCCCACCTGCGGCACCGTCTGGCGCTGGCGCTGGAGCCTGTGGGCGGAGGCGAGGTGCCCGACCCGTGGGGGTACGGCCCCGAGGCCTACCAGCGCACCTGGGACCTGCTGGAGCCCGCCGTGGAGGCCTGGCTCGACCGGGTGGCCCGACCCCTACGATGAGGTGGGGAGCGCGGCCTTGAGCAGCTCCAGCTCGTCGTCCCGCGGCTCACCAAAGCCCTCGACGAGCGCGAGCAGCGCAGGCATCTGCGAGCGCGCCCACGCCAGCCCCACGGCACGCGTAGCGAACACGGCGGTGGCTCCGAGGCCGCTGCCGGCGGCGCCCACCAAGCACCACGGCGCCTCGTCCATCGTGAGCTGCACGACGCTCCACGCGCAGGCCACAGCGAACAGGTAGCCGAGGCCGATAGCAGCGAACACGTAGGCGGTCATGAGCTTCGGGTGGGGGGCCACCAAGCCCACCACCAGCGTGCCCTCGGGGTGGGGTCGGAGGTTCAGGTCAATCGACGGCGACCAGACCCGCCTCTCGGGGCCCGCGATCCAGGCGAGCACCTGGTGGGGGCGCACCTTGCCCTCAATGCCGGCGGCGGCTGCGAGGCGCTGATCGAGCCGCTCCCGCACCGCGTCCACCGGCTCGGGCACCATCAGAACAAAGCGGGGTCGAAAGTGGGGCCGCTGCATGGACGCTCCGCGAGGATGCGCTCCGAAACAGGCAAGATCCGTGCCGGACCCGTGGCCTCGTTCAGAGACGGACTTCCGCGACGAACGCCTCGACGTGCTCGGGCTCGCCGACCACCACCAGCAGGTCGCCCCGGTCGATCTGCGTGGACGCCAGCGGGAAGCGCATCGTGTCTTCGCTGGGCTTACGCACGGCCACCACGGTGACCTGACGAACCCGGTGCAGGTCGAGATCGGCGAGGCCGCCCACCCACCGCGTGCTGGGGCCCACGATCACGTCGTCCATGTGCAGGTTGGTGAACTCGCGCTGGGTGGCGTGCTGCACGAAGTCGAGGGCGCCGGGGCGCACGAGCCCCATCGCCATGCGGCTCCCGCCGAGGTGGTAAGGCAGCACGACGGCGTTGGCACCGGCGCGGCGGGCCTTCGGCGCAGCGTCTTCGTGCTCGATGCGCGTGTGGATGGCGAGCTTCGGATTGAGCTGGCGGGCCGAGAGCGTGAGGTAGACGTTGAGCGCATCACTCGGGGTGGCGATCGCGAGCGCGCGGGCATGCTCCAGGCCTGCGTCCCGCAGGGTCTCGTCGAGCGCGGCATCCCCCACCACCACGCGCACGCCCGGGATGGGTGCTTCGGGTGCCTTGCGGTCGACCACCACCACATCGCAGCCGTGGTGCAGGAGGTCGGCGACGATCTCGCGACCCAGTCGACCAAAGCCCACCACCACGACGTGATCTCGCAGGTGCATCAGGTCCTTCCTCGCGCGTCGGGTGACCAGCTCTCGGGTGAACTCGCCTTCGGCGACGTACCGCGCCAGGTCCGTGGCGCTCTTCCCCACGAGGCCCAGGCTCGCGACGATGTACAGCATCGTGAACACCCGACCGGCGTCGGTGAGCGGCAGCGTCTCGCCGTAGCCGATCGTGGTGATCGTGATCAACGCCATGAACAGCGCATCGAGCGGCCGCCAGCCCTCGATCAGCACGTACCCAGCCGCACCCAGCAGCGGCAGCATCACGAGCCACACCAGCGACCGGCGAATCCACGGCGCCAGCAAGCTGGACGAGAGCTCGACCTCGTCGGTGCGCAGCACCCACCCTACCACCAACGGGCGCTTCATGCGAGGCGGAGGCTCCAGATCAGGGGGCGCAGCGGTCAGGGGGGTGCAAGGGGCAGCACGCTGGACCGTACCACCTCTCCTGTACGCACGTCGACGGTGCGGACCAGCGCCCCCACCACCAGCAAGAGGTGGTCAGGGTCGAGCAGGAACACGCCGTCGAAGGGGAAGGTCGTGTGGCCGCGGATGGCACCCTCGAGCACCCAGACCGGCGCGCTGCTGTCCGGGTTCGGGAGCGCGAGAAAGTAGTGCTCCTCGAACACGGGACCGCTGACCTGTTCTGCCAGGTCGCTGATGCGACGGCTGCCCGCCTTGATCTTTGCTTTTCGTGCGGCGTATCCGACCACGAGGGGCCGCCCCTCCACCGAGACGACCTCGCCGCCGTGGGTGCGAAGGGGCTGGGCGCCGAACAGGGTGCGATCGGCGTGCCAAGGGCGCACCAACTCTTCGAGGTCGACGTCTGTGCGGCGGGTGCTGATGGGCTCCGCAAATCGTGGGAGGTTCCTCGGAAGGGGCCCTTCGGTCCAGGTCGAGGAACCAGTGTCGGCCTGGATGTGGCAGGCACGAGGCGGGACGGTGTCGGGGTGGATGCCCACCACGGTGGCCCCATCCAGGCCCACGGGCACGCACGCGCGGAAGGAAGGGGGCACACGCACGAACGCTGCTGCGTGGGAGGCGGGGTCGAAGGTCCAGTGCCGAAACTCGGGACGATGGCCCGGGTACACGACCTCGGTGGCGTAGATGCGGCCGTCCGGGAGCATCGCCGTGTGGATCATGTTGCGCTCGGTGCCGTCCCGCTCGTGTTGGGCCGCTTCCAGAACCCAGTTCACCGTGCTCAGGTCGAGGCCCCGCGTGGCCTGCACGAGGATGCCGAGCACCGCGAAGAGAAATCCAGAGATGGCGATCCACGACGGCCAGGCGGAGATGGATGAGGCGGGCGCACGGTGGGCCGAGGGGAGCTCGCGGGGCGGCGGCGGATCGGGCAGGGTGGGCAGCATGGTCTTGGACCTCCGCCAGCGTCCTACGCCTGCGCCGAGCTGGACCCGACAGGCGTCTGGGGGGTCGGCGCGCGGGCTTCCGCTTGGGGCCGAGTGTGTGGCATCGGCCGTGGTCTCCACCGTGACAGGTTAGCGGCCCCGCTCCAGGAGTCACCATGTCCTCGAATGACGGCCTCCCCTCCGCCTGGGGCACGCCTCCGTCCCTGCCCAGCTCGATGTCCAGCTCCCTGCCTACGGGGCAGCCGCCTACGCCGTCAGGCCAGAGCGACTGGATGGCCTACGCGGCGTTCGGGCTGGGCCTTGCGTCGTGTGCGTTCTCGTGCCTCACGGGCCTGCCGGCGATCGTGTTGGGCGTCGGCGCGCTGAGCCGGGTCACCTCCGGCGCCAAGGTGTTCGCGGTGTTCGGCATCGTGCTCGGTGCCCTCACCACCTTGGCGGCGCTGGTGTTTGCGGGGCTCATGGCTGTGGGGATGGCGTCGATGGCGTCGCTCTCCGAGTTGGCCCCCGTCGAGGTGCCCGCCGACGACTACGGCGACTACGAAGAAGAAGACGAGCCCGAGTGGACCGACGAGTGAGGCGATCCCGCCACGCTTGGTGACGGCGCGTGGACCTTGCTGGGCCGCCAAGCTACCCCGCGCGCGCTCCCCGGAGGCCGGATGTCGCTGGTGCCGCACACGCCGCTCACCCCTGAACAGCTCGCTTCGTTTGCCGACAAGGGCTGGTTGGTCCTGCGTGGCGTGCTCGACCGGGTCACGCTGGATCGCCTGGATGCCTGGGTGGGTCAGGTGGAGGCCTGGGCCTTCCTCGACGGCCCCGGCCTGCACCACTTCGAGCAGACGGATGATGGCGCCAAGCTCGCCCGCAGCGAGGACCTGATCGGCGCCCATCCGGGCCTGAAGTCCTTCCTCTGCGAGGGCGCGATCGTGGGCTGGGTGGGTGACCTGATCGCCGAGCCCGCCGTGCTCTACAAGGAGAAGGTCAACTACAAGCAGGCGGGCGGCGCAGGCTTCGCTCCCCATCAGGATGCGCCGGCCTACAGGTTCGTGGATCACCACATCTCGGTGATGGTGCCGCTCGACCCCGCCCACAGCGGCAACGGCGGGCTCTACTTCGCGCCGGGGCACACGCTGGGACGCCTGCCCGAGACGCGGGGTCGCATCGAGCCCGAGGTGGCGGATCAGCTCGCCTGGGAGCCGGCCGACGTGATGCCCGGCGACGTGGTGCTGTTCGACAGCTACGCGCCCCACAAGAGCGGCACCAACACCAGCGACCGCGCGCGTCGTGCGCTCTACCTCACCTACAACGCAGCCTCCGCCGGCGACTTCCGCGACCGCTACTACGCCGACAAGCGCAGTGAGTTCTCGCAGGAGGGCCACAGCTTTGACGGTCAGCGCGCGCGCATCAGCGTCAACGACGACTTCCTCGGGCGTCCAGCCGACAGGCCCCAGCAGCTCCCGCCGCGTCCCATCGAGGAGCTGTTCCACCGCTACGACAGCCCCCAGGCCCAAGCGATGTACGACGAGGCGATCACCGAGCTGGAGCACGGGCTCCAGTGCGGGGCGCTGGCACGTCGGGATGGGGCCGACGACGCCACGGTGGCGGCCGCGCTGCTGCACGACGTGGGCCACCTGCTGGTGGGCGATCTGTTCCCCATCGAGGTGACGCTGGAGAAGGACTGGAAGCACGAGGAGGTGGGCGCGCGCTACCTCTCGCGGTGGTTCGGTCCGGCGGTCACCGAGCCCGTGCGGATGCATGTGGCGGCGAAGCGCTACCTGGTGGCGCGCGATTCCGCCTACGCCGAGGGACTCTCCCCGTCCTCGGTGCGCAGCCTGGCCGTCCAGGGTGGCCCGATGTGCGACGCGGAGTGCGCGGCATTCGAGGCGCAGCCTGGGTTTGCGGCCGCGGTCGCCCTGCGGCGCTGCGACGACGCCGGCAAGGACCCGTCGCTGGTGGTGCCGCCGTTCGCGCACTGGCACGACCTGCTTCGGGGTCTGGCCCGCACGGCCTGATCGATCAGGCGCTGGCGGCGACCTCGGCGGCGCGCAGGGACTTCAGGCAGCGCTCGAAGGTGCGGGCCACCCGCGTCTCCACCTCGATGCGCGCGAGGTGCGTCCACGCGGAGCGCTCGCCGACGAGCACGTAGGCGCCCAGCTCCTCGTGGGTGGCGTTCGTGAAGGCGCGGGCGAGCAGGCGGGGGTGGAAGGTGGGGTGCAGGTCGATGTCGCCCAGGTAGTCCTGGCCGGCGAGCTCGCGGGCGCTCACCAGGGCGCGCTCCACCGGTGTGCCGGCGCTTAGCTGGGCGAGACCCGAGAGCAGCGCGTGGCCCTGGCGGAGCACGGCCTTGCCCGTGAGGCCGGCCGCCGCACGCACCGCGTTGCGACGTCGGCGATCGGCCAGGAAGGGCACGACGTGGGGGTTGGTCTGGCTGACGATGAAGTGGTTCACCTGGTGCAGGCGTGCCATGCGGCGCTTCGGCAGGTCGCCGTGCAGGCTGCCATCCATCCACCGCTCGCCCTCCAGGTAGGGGCGCCGGATGCCGTCGGGGCCCCGCTGAGCGAGGGTGACGGGCGGGAACAGGCCCGGGATGGCGCTGGACGCCAGCGCGCTCTCGGCGATGAGCACGTCTTCGGCGGTGAGATCGCACAGCAAGCGCGGACGCTGGCCCCGCCGGACCGGCGAGAGGCTGATGTTGAGCACCCGACCCGAGCGCGCGCGGGCCTCGGCGAACGTGTGGTCGCCGCAGTTGTGGCGGATCGTCTCCAGCAGCACGCTCGGGTCGAGGGCCGGGCCCAGGCCTGTGCGCTCCAGACCGTGGGTGCGCAGCACCGAGAGGTCGTTGAACAGGGCCCGCAGCTCGGGGTCGGTGCGGCTGCAGATGCCTGCGGCCAGCATCGCGCCCATGCTCGCGCCGCTCATCACCGTGGGGAGCAGGTCGTGCTCGAACAGCGCCTTCACCACGCCGAGGTGGATCCAGCCCAGCGTACCGCCGCCCGAGAGCATCAGGCAGGTGCGGCCGTAGTTGTGGGCCCCGCGCTCGAAGCGGGCGAGGCGTGCAGCGCGCTGAACCGGCGGCAGCGGGACCTCGGCCAGCCAGGTGATGCCCTGTGCGACCTCCTCGACGTACCGGTGCACGAGGTGCTTGGTGCCCGTGAACGCCACCTCGTGCAGCTGGGGCAGCGTGAGGCCGCTGTGGTGGCGGGTGAGCGACTCGCCGAGGTGGCGCGCGACCCCTTCGACGTCGCTGCGGGCGCGCAGCTCGGCGAGGGTGCGCAGGTCGGCGCGGAGCCTGTCCGCGTCGTAGGCGGGCGAGGTGTCGTCGGCGCGCCAAGCGAGCGCGCCGGTGAGGGTGTCGTGATCCTCGGCCGCAGCGCTCCACGCTTCGAGGCTGGAGGCCTCGTCCATGGCGAGCAGGGCGGCGCGCAGGCGTTGTCGCGACATGGGGGCTCCGGCGGGGGAGCCCTCATGTCGCGTTGGGCGGCCGGCTGCACGGGCCGGGCCGCGGAGAACGCAGCGAGCGGTTCGGCCTCTGTGACGGGTCCGGAGGAGTGCGCCGTCTGTCCGAGCTGGTGCGCCGTCTGTCCGAGCTGGTGCGCCGGAGGTCCCACCGGGCGCGCCGCGGGCCCGACCAGGTGCGCCGTGGGTCCGAGTGGGTGCGCCGTCTGTCCGACATGGTGCGCCGTCTGTCCGAGTGGGTGCGCCGCCTTTTCTTCCTGCGCTTGTACGGCATCGCTGGCCGCAGGGGGGGTACGACGAAGTCCCCGGCGGGAGGCGTGACGCTCACCGGCCTTGGCGCGGCCCGCGCCCGGGTCGGTGGGGTCGCTGGGTCGGTCGGGTCGCTGGGGAGGTCGTGCCGCGGGGCACCCACACGTCTTGGCTCACCCGGGAGGCCACCCATGCCACCGCCACACGAACAGCGTCCGCACGGGACCGCCGTCCTGCACGCGCATCCGGTTGGTCGGGGTCTCCGAGGGTGGGCTCCGCGGCGTGCGAGCACCATGACGCTCAGCCCGATCGCCGCCTGTGAGGTCCATGGCAGCGCGTTGATGTTGCCCACCGCGTACGGAGGACTTCGCGTCGTTGGCCTTCGTCGACAAACCCGCCCACATCATCGACATCGGGGAGCGTGAGCTCACTGCCCACACTGGCCTGACGGGGACCACCGCGATCGCCTACGGTGGCTTCGTGTACGAGGTGAGCGTCGACGACGGGTGGTCGATCATGTGTAAGGACGGACAGGCCACCGGCACCTACGTCATCGTCGAAGGCCGCGGCCTGCGCGGGGACGGCGACATGATCTCGTCCATGGGCTCAGAGCGTGACGTCCACGTCGTACACGCCGAACACCGACGTGGCCGTGCCCGTGACGGCGGTGGAGCCGGCCTTGCGCTGGGTGCCACCGCCGCCATCGTCTTCGATGGCACCCTCGAAGTCCAGGTCGAGCGTGACGTCGCCGACGAGGTCGCCGCTCATGGTGAACACACCCATCAGCGAGCCGGTGAGTGTGCCGTCGGGGATGTTGCGGAGGGTGAGGTCGAGCGACGGGAGGTTGGCCTCGCTCGTGCTGTAGGTGACGGGCACCTCGACGTCGTCGTCGTTCATCACGATGAGGTCGGCGTAGTCCACGAGGGCGACCTCCAGGCGCATGCCCTTGTTGTCGGACGCACCCTGGTCGACCTGGCCCGTCACCGTGAGCGTGCCGGAGAGCACGCCGTCGGCGCTCTGAGGGGCGATGTTGGCGCTCGAGGCGCTGTTGAAGCCGTCGAACCCAAGCGCCAGCCCCTTCTCCACCATCGCGTCGAGGCCCAGGTAGGCGATCTCGGCGGAGGCATCGTCGACCACGGCGTTGGGGGCGCAGGCGGTCATGGCGATCGAGAGCAGGAGGAAACGGGACATCGGGCACCAGGGAGAGAGGGGACAGCGTCGCTGTCGACGCGTGGCACGTCAGTCCCACGGGAGGTGGGGCGAGTGCTGGAAGTTAGTACTGCGCCGCCCGGCCGCTCAGTAGTTAACGCTCATGATCGGGGCAGCGTGGCGTCGCTCGGTTCGGCGAATGGGGTCCGACGCCTCCGTGCCTCCACCTCGATGGCCGCCCAGATGCACCCGGGCAGGATCACCGGGCCGAGCAAACTGAGCAGCACGCCACTCGCGAGCGATACCCCTGCCAGCACGGTCGTCAGGTCGCCGAGGGTCGGGAAAGAGGGGCGCGCGATGAGCACCACCACGCCGAAGCCGACGAAATACATCGTGGTGAGGATCACGGGCAGCAAGCAGGCGATCCCAAAGCCGCGCAGCGGAGCTTCCCAGCTGTGGGTCGCGCGCTTCCGATCCAGCAGTCCACCGAGCCCTGCCACACTCACTGCCAGCGCCGCGGACACGACGAGTACCTTGGCCCACATCCATGGATCCTGGGAGAGCATGCCCACGGCGGCCGATGCGAGCGCGCCCGCCACCATCGTGCATTGGGCGTACACCTGAGCGGACGGCCATTCGAAGGGAGGTCGGTTCACGGTTCGTCCTCGGTGGAACCTACGGCGTGCGGCCTTGCGGGCCCAACACGTTCAGGACTCCAGGGCCTCAAGCGCCGCAGGCCCTACGCCAAGCCGCAGCTGCCGCGTGCGTGGCCGACGCTGCACGATGCCAGCCGCCTCGTCGATCGCGACCTCAGCGAGCTGCCGTCGGGCGCGGTGCACGGCGAGGTAGAGGTGGTTGCCGTTCCAGCCGAGGTCGCGCTCCAGGTTGTCCTGGTAGACCCAGCCCTGGTCGGGTTCCGGCAGCCCGGCGTCCGCGCGGCGTGCGCGCCCGAGGAGCAGGAGCAGCTCATGGTGGGCCCGCTGCCCGAGGTCGGCCTCCCAGGTGCCCTGCGACACCACCAGCCCGATCGTCTCCTGGTCGCGGGACACCGAGAAGCGCAGCCTGATTCCGCCCAGCTCGCGTGCTGATGCCAGGGTCTCGCTCCGCGCCGCGACGCCGATGGGGAGATGCAGGCGCCAGGCGCGCGCCCCGACCCGCACCACCTCGCGGTCGGCGGCCTCCACGGTGCCGTCGGCACGCTCCAGCAGGAAGGCACCCTCCACGGCGGCCACCGCCACCTCGGGGTCCTCGTCGTCGGGTAGCGCCAGGTAGCCCTCGCGTGCGGTGCGGATCTCGCCCGTGTCGACCGCCACGGCGAAGGCCTGGGGTGCGCTGATGTCGCTCACGGTCCAGGCCTCGCCTGCGAACGCCACCTCGGCGCCGAGCCGCAAGACGGTGGGGCGCACGGCGGGCTCACCATCCACCGTGGTGCCATTGCGGCTGCCGAGGTCGCGCACCGTCCAGGTGCCCTTCGCCCAGGCGATCTGGGCGTGGGTGGTGCTCGCCCGGGGGTTGGCGAGCACGAGATCGAGGCCTTGCGCGCGCCCCACCAGGTGGAGGGGGCGCAGCGCGATGACCTGTCCGGTCGGCGGGTGGGTGAGGGTGGCCATGGCGGGAGCATCGCACGGGGCGTGCGAGCCTGGCCACTCGCACGTCTTCGGGCGCCCGAACGCGCTCAGCCTTCGATGCGATCCAGCAGGGCGGTCATCGCGTCGACGGTCTGCTGATGCTGCGCTTCCACGGGAAGGGTCGCGGTGCCATCGCCGTCCTGCGGACCGTAGGAGCCGAAGCCCGCGTGGTTGCCGCCGGAGATGGAGACGAACACGGTGTCGGTGGGCAGGAGCGCGCGCCCGGCTTCGTAAGCCTCCGGGGCGAGCACCTCGTCTTCGGTGGCCGTGATGCTGGTGACGGCCAAGCCGTGGCCTCGAAGGTCCTTGCCATCAGGGGCGTAAGCGGCCCAGAGGCCCACCCCAGCGAAGGATGTGGGGTTGTCGCTCACGACCTGCGCCGCCATCGCGCCCCCGAGCGAGTGCCCCGCCACGACCCAAGCTTCGGGACCGCTCACCTCCTCCACGACCCGCAGAGCCGCACCGGGGGCGAGCACAGCGAGGTTGCTGGGCATGCGCACGAGCACGACGGTGGTGCCGGTGGCGGCCAGGGTGTGCAGCACGGCCGCGTAGGCCTCGGGCTCAACCAGACCGCCCGGGTAGAACACCACGCCCGTGGAGCGCGCGGCGGCGCGCGGCGTGAACACCACGTCGCCGTCGTCGACCACCACCACCTCGTCGTCGCTCTCGAGGGCGAGGAGCGCGTCGTCGAAGGCCGGGTAGGAGCGGCACGCAGCCAGCAAGAAGAACAGCGTCATGGGTGCCTCCGTCTCGACCGTCGCCCGTGAGGGGGGCACCGTCGAGGGCGGAGGCACAACGTGATGCTTGGCTGGCACCGTGCCTCTGTCCGTCGTTTAGAAGCGGACCTGCTCGCGGCAGTAGCCCGTGAACCCGTCGGTCACGTCGCCGGTCCAAACGTAGAGGCCCGCGAGGTTGGAGCCCTTGTCGCAGCTCGCCTCGGCTGTGACCCCGCCCGGTGAGCTGCCGATTCGGCCCAGCTCGGGATCGCCCACCTCCACTTCTCTCACGTAGAGTCCCGCGGGCTCGGCGCAGATGAGCTTGTCGATGCTGTCCACGTAGATGCCCCGTCGGGCATGCACGCCCGTGAGGAAGAAGTTGCCTGGGCACAGTGCAGCCGTCTGCATGCCGAAGAACTTGGCGTCGGGTACCCGCTCCTCGGGCTGCCGCACCTCGGCGAGGTAGGCGTTGAGGGACATGCCGTTGGAGTCGACGTAGCCCGTGTCCCAGGCGCCCTTGGCAAACACCAGCGCGTCGGCGTGCTGGTAGGTGCTGCCGGAGCAGATGATGCCCAGGCTGCCGACCATGCCGTTCACCCCGCTGGATCCCACCAGGCCGACCCCGCGCATGTAGTCGGGACACTTGAGCAGCCAGGAGGATCCGGGCCGCTGTCCGATGGTGGCGGTGTTCTTGGTGCGCCTCCCCTGCATGGCCCCAAGGCGCCTGTCCTCATCGATGAGCTTCGGGAGAAGCTCGCTGAACTTCGCGCTGACGTTGGTACCCAAGATCGGCGACGTGTCGCAGTCGTCGAGCACCCGCTCATCGGACCAGTGGACCCAGTCGCCGAAGTTGTCGTAGTAGGACTCGTTCCGTTCGATCTGGACGCCGAACACGCGGTGTTGCGCGTCCAACACGGCGCCGCCGGAGCTGCCGCTCTCCAGGTCGAACGTGGCCCCAAAGCAACCGGTGTGTCCGTCTTCGGAACAGCGCACGGTGCGATCGTAGGCCCCCGGTGCGAGCAGCGTGGTGTGAGGCTTCTTGCAGCGATCGTTCACGCTCAGACCCCACACCTCCTCTTTCGCCTTGTGGGAACGCAGGTCGCCCACCTCAAGGAAGCCCCAGGTTGCGCCCGCCGTGGCGTTGGGCGCGCGGTTTCCCTCACAGTGGAAGTAGGCGATGTCGCGGTCTTCCTCGTTCCGCACGTGCATACAATAATTGGGGAAGCGCCGCTCGGCCTCTTCCAGGGGGTCCCACGCCTCGCCGCTCGCCAGGAAGCTGTAGTTGTGCAGCCTCTTGTTCACGAGACCTTCGATCAGTGCGTGCTCTTCTGGGGTGTCCAGGTAGCCGAAGTGGACTTGGATAGCAGCCGACTTCTCCCATGGCTGCAGGACGGGCACGCAGTGCGCGGCCGTGGCGAACAGCCATGGGCTCACCATGAACCCGCTGCACTGTACCTTGCCGGTCTTGGTGTCGGCCACGAAGGTTCCCGCCGCGGTCGCATAGATCGCACGGGTGCGATCGTCGTAGCTGTCGAGGAACTCGGTGACTGGGCCCCAGTCCGGGCTGTTCGCCAGCACGGTCGGCGCGAGGTCGTTGGGGAGGCTCTCGTCCTGGGGGCCGTTGCAGGCTCCCAGGACGAGGGTGATCGCGAGAGCAGAGAGGGTACGCATGGGAACTCCAGAGAAGAAGGGTGTGGTGGACGTCGCGGAAGGTGCGCTCACCAGTCCGCATCCAGGGGATCTCCGCCGTTGTAGAACTCCACAGCGTCGTCGAACCCGTCGCCGTCGCGATCGGGACTGAAGGTGCGCACCAGCCGCACACCCACGTCTCCCAGCACCTCGTCGGGGCTCTCGGGCCGCCGCTTGGCCACCCGTGCCCAGCTGGCCGGAAGGTCGAAGGAGCCGCCGCGCACCACCTGCCAGCTGCTGCTGGTCGGGCCGAGCGGGTCCACCACCGAGGCCGCGCTGTAGGGGCCGTAGGCGTCCCAGGTCCACTCAGCGACGTTGCCCGACATGTCGCAGAGGCCGTAGCCATTCTTGCCGTACCGACAGATTTCTCGCTTGGCGCCGGTCGAGGTCTCGCGGGTCAGGCCCACGTCGGAGACGACGTCGCTTCCAGCGAAGGCGTAGTCTTCGCCGCCGCGCGCCGCGTACTCCCACTCAGCTTCGGTGGGGAGCCGGTAGCCCACACAGTCGATCGGTGAGCCGCTGGCGCTGTTGACCCCTACGGAGGCGCAGTACATCCCCTGGCCTGCCACCCCCGTGCAGTCTGACAGGTCGTAGCAGTACGGGAGGCCCCAGAAGGCCGAGCGTACGTTGGCCACGGCGAGTGCGTCGTACGCGTTGATGCTGTCGACGGGCTTGGAGCACATGCCGATGGTGAGGCAAGACGTCGGGTCGGCGGATGGAAGGGGCGTGCCCACGAAGATCTGCCAGGATCGCTCTTGGAGCTCGGACCGGTCGATCCACACCGACGCGGTCAGGGCTACCGTGTGCAGCGGGCTCTCGTCGGCATCACAGGAAGGGAGGTCATCTCGGCCCGCTTCGCAGCCCATGTCGAAGCTTCCCGCGGGCACGCACGCTAGCGTCGTGGCGTCCCCGCCCGTCCTCAGCTCCCCGACTTCGCAGTGGGTGGCGTAGGGCGTAGCGGGATCCGTGCCGTTCGATGCCTCCAGCACGTCGGGGAGTCCATCCCCATCGGTGTCGATGTTCAGCGGGCTGCTTTGGTAGGTGTAGACCTCGTCGCCGTCGATCAGCGTGTCGCCATCGGAGTCCGTGTCGTTGGGGTTGGTGCCCATGGCAGCCTCGGCATCATTGCTGAGGCGGTCGCCGTCGGTGTCCACGGTGGTGCGAACGAGGCGGATGCCGAGGTGCCGGTGGTGAATGCCGTAGGGTGCGAACGTGCGCCAGTTGATCCGGAGCTCGACGGGGTCTTCGGCGTCGAACACACGGAGCGAGCCGCCACGAATGGCCGCCTTGTAGGCCGACGCGCGCGGGGCGATCGGGTCCACGCTCGGCGCGGAGGGGTCGACGAAGTCAGCGTAGCTGGCGTACTCGTCCCAGGTCCACTCCGACACGTTTCCGGTGAGATCGCACAGACCCCATGCGTTGGCGTCCTTGGTGCACATGGGCTCGGTCTCGTCGAGGCCGAACCACGCCACGTCGTCGGCCACGTCGCTGCCGGAAAAGACAAGGTTGCGGTCGGCCCGGGCCGCGAACTCCCACTCGGCCTCGGTGGGGAGTCGGAAGCCCACGCAGTCCATCGGGCTGCCGGAGGGCGTGTTCACAGAAGGGAAGGTGGCGCAGGTGTAGTCCACACCCGGCTTGCCCTCGCAGGCTTCGAGGGCGTAGCAGCTGGGAAGGCCTGCCGCTGCCGACGCGGCGTTCGCGAAGAACAGCGCGTCCCAGAAGCTCACCGTGTCCACAGGGCAGTCATCGGTGCAAGGCACGTCGTCCGGGTAGTTGGGCGCGGTCGACGGGTCAGCGCCCACCAGCGCGATCCACGCCTTCCGGGTGACCTCGGAGGTGGTCATGTGGAAGGGTCGCGTGAGCACCACGTTGTGCAGCAGGCCCTGCTCGCCGAGCCCGTTCCCGTCCTCTACGCAGGCCCCAGGCGGGAACATGTCGCGGTAGGGCTTGCAGCCCATCTGGTACGCGCCCGAGGGCAGCGGAACGGTGGCCAAGCACTCGGCAATCGTGGTGCTGCTGGGGTCTCCATCGGACTCGCAGCCCACGGTCCACGCCACGAGTGGGTCGGTGCCCGCTGCGTCCTCGGCGCTGTCGGTGAGTCCGTCGCCGTCGGTGTCGGCCTCGTTCGGGTCGGTGCCCAGGTCGTGCACCTCGCGACCGTCGGGAACGCCGTCGTCGTCGGAGTCCGGGTCGTTGAGGTGGGTGCCCAGGAGCGCCTCATCGGCATCGGAGAGACCGTCGTCGTCGGCATCGGCGAGGGTGCGCGCGAGCCGCACGCCCAGGCGCTCGGAGCGGACGGCCAAGAGGGCCGAGCCTCGGGCCGCCGTGCGGAGGGACA
>CAYNFK010000097.1:0-17290 GCA_964396405.1 uncultured Enterobacteriaceae bacterium | reverse complement strand
CGGCCGGTCTAACAGGTTCGGGCCACTTGGGTTGGATCGACGCCCGTTCGTTGCGTGGAACAGGGAGTCCGTGGCAGCCCCCCGTTCCTAAGCGAGGCCGCTCGGACTACACTCCCGGCGGATCCCACCCAGGAGGCATCCGTGAAGCGCTCGTTCTGCTTAGTCCTCATGTCCCTGGCCTCGCCCGCTGCGATGGCCGCCCTCACCGACGTCGACACCTCGTTCGGCGCGGCCACCGCCACCTACGACTCGGTCACGGAGCTCACGTGGCTGGATCTCGACCAGTCCCTGAACATCTCGTGGAACGACATGGCGGTCGCGCGCGGTCCTGGCGGCGCGTACGAAGGCTGGCGGTACGCCACCTCCACCGAGCTGGCAGGCTTCTACACGGCCATCGGCTACAACCCGTTCGACGACCTCACCACACGAATCGCCCAGGTGCAGGCCATCGTGGCCACCACGGGGCTCGGGGCGGTCGCCGAGAACCCCACCAACGGGTTCTACCGCGTGTACGGCGACGGCTGGCTCGGGGATGCAGGTGGTCTGGGTCATGAGACCGCGGGCTACGGCTACGACCTGTTCTTCGACGTTCCCAGCATGGCGTGGGCCTCCTCCGACAACTGGGGCTCCGGCAGCGACACATACGCATCGGACACCATCGGACACTGGCTCGTGATGGACCCTCCGTGCGACGACAGCGACGGCGACTCCATCTGCGACAGCGCAGACCTCTGCCCGAACGACCCCACCAACACCGACTCCGACGGCGACGCGATCTGCGACGACGACGATCGTTGCCCGAACGACCCCACCAACACCGACGACGACGGCGACTTCCTCTGCGGCGCGGACGACACCTGTCCGCTCGACCCCACCAACCTCGACTCCGACGGCGACACCGTCTGCGATCCGGACGATCCCTGCATCAACGATCGGTTCGACCTCGACAGCGACGGTGACGCGGTGTGCGACGTCGACGACTTCCTGCTCGTGATCGCGAGCCCGCCCGTCCGCGGCTCGCTGTTCACGATGTCGGTGGAGCGCGCCGTTCCCGGCACGAAGGTGGCCTTCCTCGCCACCACGATGGGCGAAGGCGACGGTCCCTGCGTGAGCGCGCCGACCGAGGTGTGCGCGGACCTTCTCGCACCGAAGCTGCTGGGCGTGCGTCCTGTCGGTCCTGGCGGCACGGCCTCGCTCTCTCTCACCGTGCCGCGCAGCCTGCCCGGCGGCGGTGCCGTGTGGATCCAAGCCGTGTACAGCGCTCCGGGCGGTGCCGACACCACGCAGGTGCTCGGCTTCGACGTCCGGTAGCAGCTCGCCTTCCGTCGGCACGTCCCGCTTGGGGCGTGCCGACTCGGCTCAGAGCTTGAACGGGTAGTTGACCTCGCCGCCCTTGGCCGACGGCGGGAAGCTCATGCCCCGGAAGGCCCCATCGAGGCAGCGCTCCAAGCGGCCGCCCGACAGCTCGGGGTTGCCGACGCGCAGGTTGGAGGCGGCGCCCGAAGCCGAGAGGTTGAACGTGGTGCGCACGGTGATGGGGCGCACGATCTCCTCGGCGCGCACGGCGTCGTAGAAGCAGCGCTTCACGGCGACGTTGGAGCCGACGATCGTGGCGATGACCTCGGGCGGCACCGAGGCCATCAGGCCGTCGGAGCGAGGCGCGGCAGGGGCCGGCTCACGCGGGGGAGGCGGAGGCGCAGGCTCCGGCTCGGGCTCACGAACCGGCTCCGGCTCACGAACCGGCTCGGGGGCCGGCGCGGGAGCGGCCGAGCGGGCCGGTGCAGGGGGCGGCGTGCGGGCGGGTGCAGGCTCACGGGCAGGCGGCGGCGTGCTGGGCTCGCTCCGCACCGCGACGGGCTCAGGTGCGGGGGGCGGAGGCGCCGCTGCGGGCACAGGCTCAGGCGCAGGCGCAGGGGTGGGCTCGGGAGCGGGCGCCGGCGGCGCGGCCTCGACCTGAGCGGGTGCTGCGGCAGCCACGGGCGGCGGCGCGACCGCACCGGACGGCTCGCGCGTGATGAACATCACCACCAGCGCCATCATGATCAGGAAGAACACCGCCGTGGCGGCCAGAGCACCGATCAGCGTGCCCATGGACACGCCCTGCGGGGCAGCGGCCGGCGCAGCGACGGGAACCGGGGCCGGAGCGGGGGCCCACACCGGCGCAGGCGCAGGCGCAGGCGCAGGCGCAGGCGCGGGCGCGGCGGGCTGGGCCCACACCGGCGCAGGAGCCGGGGCGGGGGGCGGGGGAGCCTGAACCACCGGGGCGGGGGGCGGCGGCGGACGAAGCGCGGCCGACATCGCGGCACGATCGGCCGCCGACATCGGCGCGCCCGCCACGAGCGCCACATCATCGCGCTCCTCGGTGGGCTTCTTGGGACGCCGGACCACGGGCACGGTCTTGTCGTCGTCGTCTTCCACCACGGGCGTGACGACCTGACCATCGCCGAGGCCCATGGTGGACGGGATCGCCGGCACCACCACGCGCTCGTCGGGATCGGAGCCCGGCTGAGGCATGGGGATCAACAGCCGACTGCCACACTGGCGGCAGGTGGCCTTGTTGATCGGCTTGTTGAGCTTCTCGTTAGGGACCTTGTACGACGAGGCGCACTGACCGCAGACGACCTTCATGGACGACCTTCCTACCCGGCCCTCGACCGATTCCATCCGGGGTCGACGGGCCACCGTCCCCTACAGGCCGCGGGAACGGATCGTCAAGCGTGGAAGCCGACGTTGCGCCAGGACCCTGCCAATTCCACACCGAGAAGGGCGCTGGTTCTCATCCTACCTGACCCTTGAGCACGCCCTCCAGGGCGCGTCGGAAGGCCAGATGGCCCACCAGGTCCTCCAGGTAGTCGAGGTCGTCGCTCTGCCAGACCAGCACCGGACTGGCCTTCCAGCCGTCCATCCAGCGCTCGTACAGCCCGTTGAGGTTGCTCAGGTAGGGCGTGGGGATGGCCTGCTCGCTGGCGCGGCCTCGCTTCTTGATGCGTCGCCGAATCGCTCGCACCCCGCACCGCAGGTAGATCACGAGGTCGGGCGGCCGCAGGCTGTTCTGCATCGCCTGGTAGAGCTCGCTGTAGGTGGCCCAGTCGCGCGGGCTCATCCGACCCGACTCGGCGAGGTGCCGCGCGAAGATCTCGGCGTCTTCGTAGATCGTGCGGTCTTGCAGCAGGGTGCCGCCGGCCTTCTCCAGCTGCCGGTGCAGCCGGTACTTGTGCGCCAGGAACCACATCTGGCTGTGGAAGGACCAGCGGTCCATGTCGGCGTAGAAGTCGTCGAGGTAGGGATTGTCGGCGAAGGGCTCGAACACCGGCTGAAAGCCGTACTCCCTGGCCATGAAGTCGACGAGCGACGTCTTCCCGACGCCGATGTTGCCCGCCACCGCTACGAACGTCTCGGCCACCCCGGCCTCCCACGGGAAGCCGCTAACCGCACAGGCGTGCAGCAGGTGTCCGCCTCCCGAAACAAGAGGCCGACACCTGCGCGCAGCCGGTCAGATGGGCGTGAACCAGCTGCCCGTGTTGCCGTAGCTGTCGGTGATGGTGACGCCGTAGATCGTGCCTCCGGGCGTCGCCACGAACGTGCGACCGTTCACGGGATCGCCAGCCGGGATCGTGGCCTCCACATTCCCATCAGGGGTGCTCCAGGTGACCGTGAGGTCGCCCCGCAGCGGGTTGTCGCCGGTGCTGCGGCCGTCGATGTCGATCATGCGGAAGCCATCGGAAGGCCCGCGCAGGCTGGCGGTGAACCCGCCCTCGGCAGGCTCCACCGTGACGTCGGCCGGCACCACCTCAAACACGTCGGAGAGGACCTCGTAGGTCTCAGTGGGCCAGGGGTAGGTCTCGGCGCCGCCGGTGTAGCGGTGGCCCTCGATCTTGAGGCGGTAGTTGCCCACCGGGAGACCCGCGCGGTCTTGGATGTGGTTGACGGCCTGCCAGACAACCCACCAGGTGTGCTTCGCGTCGGCCTCGGCCGGGAACAGCGGGTCTTGCGTGTGACCCAGACCGAAGTCGTGGTGGTCTTCGTTGATCACGCGACCGGTCTTCGACTTCACGGGCTCGAACACGCCCTCCGACACCTCACGCTCCAGCGTGATGCGCGGGTCATCCACACCCGGATCGCCACCCTCCCACGCGACCTGGACCGAGCCCTGCACGCGGGGCAGCTGCTCGGGGATGTCGAGCTTGAGGCTGAAGCCCTCGGGCACCCAGATGCGGCGCTTGCCGTAGCAGGGGCGGGTGGGGTCGTTCTCGGAGTCGCGGTCGTCGCACGCCGGGACGGTGTCGGCGGTGATGCGCGTGCCGGCCGTGAGCGTGAGGTCGGGCTTGTTCGTCTCGAGAGGCCAGTCTGCGTAGGCGTAGGTGCCGCGCTTCGCATCGTAGGGCTCGGCGGCGTCGGTGAGCACCACCTTGGCGGTCTCGAGGGTCTGCTCCAGCACGTACTCGCCACCGATCGGGCCCCAGAACGTGATGTCGGCTTCGTACTCGCCGAGCACCCAGTCGTTCCACGGCAGCAGGTAGCCGTGGTGGTCCATCGAGTAGCCGACCATCATCGTGTTCTGGATGCCGAGCTCGTCGCGAACACGGTGCCTCCACAGCTCCGTGTACGTGTGGAGGGGCTCGCCGGGGTGGAAGCCGATGAGGAAGTCGTCGACGATGTCGGAGCCATCGGCGAGGTGGATGGGGATCTTGCTGATGCGCGAGGCTGCCGAGTAGGTCTGCGCCATGCCCTGGAGCGGGAGCGCGACCTGCTCATCCGAGAGCCGGAAGAAGGACTTCACCAGGATCGTCATCAGGCTGATCTGCATGCAGGTGCCGTAAGGGGCCACCTCGGTGGGCAGGCCGCCCACAGGCAGGTCGAAGTCGCCGGAGCCGCAGAACACCGCGCCGTAGAGGGTGTTGAACTCGTCGAGCGGGCTGATCAGGTCGCCGTTGTCGTCGATGACCTTGTCGTCGGGGCGCCAGGTGGGCCGCGCCTCCACATCCACGAACTCGGGGAAGCGCCAGTCGACCGTGCCGTTACGATCCACGACCACGTCTTCGCGCGCCGTAGGGATGGAGCGGGCCGTGGTCTCCAGCAGCACCGGGTCCGTGGAGGTGGTGGTGGCCTCGCGGAGCGCGAGGATCGCGTCGCGGGCGTACCAGCCGACGGTCTCCATCTTCGCCCAGCCATCGTCGCTGCCACGCACCGAGGCATCGCCCGAAGAGCCCGGCAGGAACATGGCCACAACACGCTTGTCGAAGCTCTCGGCCACCTCCGCCTCGATCAACGCGGTGGCATCGGCCGTGGCAAGCGGCTCGCTCTCGCCGAACACGTAGGGGTGCATGCCCCAGTTGAACGTGACCGCGATCGGATCGCCGGTGACGGCATCATCGAAGCGCATCAGCGTGAGGTACGGGTCCTTCTTGCCCTGCTCAGGGCCCAGATCGTCGAACATCTCGATGTTGTCGTTGATGCCACGACGGTCCGAGTAGACCTTGTCGTTCGGATCCCAGTCCTTGGCGATGCCCACGCCGATCGCGGCCGGAACGCGCGCTTCGTAGGCCTCCTCGGCCACATCCGCGAGCTGCTGGACGAAGCGGGTGAAGTTCTCCTGGTTGAACTTGTCGTGGCCCAGGAACAGGCCCGTGTGCTTGCTGAACGTGCCGTACGAGGAGTGGTTGTGGTTGGCCGAGTGCGTGACCATGCCATCGAGCTCGATGCCCAACCGGGCCTCCAGCTCCTTGGTGACGGCATTGACGAGACCATCGTGGCTGTAGATGGTGTCGGTCTTGGTCATGACCAGGTGCTTGTCGCCGTTCTCGATCCAAACCGCCTTGATCGTGGGCCGGATGTGCACACCGGTGCTCTCCATGAACGCGAACGCGTAGTGGCTGTCGCGGTCGTCTTGGCGCGAGGTGCCGCCCAGGCAGCCGCAGCGCGAGGTGAACCCTGCGAGGGGCGTGCCCACCGGCAGCTTCAGCGTGCCCTCGGCCGCTCCCACCAGGGGGGCGCCCGCGACGAGGGGGGGCGGTGGCGTGGTGTCGTCGGTCTCGTCCACATCATCTTCAACATCGGTGCCCATGTTGCACGCGAGCAGCGTGAGGAGGGGAAGGAGGGCCATGGAGCGCGTCGACATGCTGTTTTCGAGCCTCGAATCGCGAAAGGGGCTTCGCGGGATGCCCCATTTAGCACGGTGCGCGCCATCTCTGCGCGCTCCAAGCTGTAGGGAGGCTGTCACCCGTTCCACGTTGCGGTCCGCACCTGCGTCGACATCCCTTGACGATACCCCCGCTTTCCCCGTAGAGAGGGAGCCCTGGAGGAACATCATGCTGCGTGACACCCGTTGGATTGCCCTGGCCTTGCTCGCTGCCTGCGGCGGCCCCACCAACCCCGACGACACCACCGACGACACCGACATCAGTGAGACCGACGACACCACGGACACCACCGATCCCACGCAGGTCCCGCTCACCACGGCACCCACGGGCAACTTCGACTGCTTCACCCCGGCCGCCGACTTCGACGACGTGGTGTGGGCCCCCACGCAGACCCCAATCGCCGACCCCGGCAACGTCGATGTGAACGGTGTTGTGCAGGACTTCGAGCAAGAGGAGCCCCGGTCCGGCCGCACCGCCAGCATCTGGTACGCCGACGCCGTCACCGGCACCGCCGATGTGTCGGGCAACGTCGACAGCTCGGGCGCGGTCACCCTGGAGGCTCCCGCCTGCCAGCCCGTCGCCTGGGGCACCAAGGAGATCACCGGTTTGAACGAGGCTAAGCCCACGTTCAAGGCCCACCAGGTCTACGGCCAGGGCTCGGGCGGAAGCCTCGATGCCGAGTTCCAGTCGGTGTCCAACGACACCTACCTGCTGATCCCCACCATCCTGAACATCCCGATCGACCCCACCAAGGGCATCATCGCAGGCACGATGTACGACTGCGCACGCGACCCCGACACCCTCCCGTCGGTCGACACCGGCAAGGTCCAGGGCATCCGCGTGCGCGTCACCGACCTGGCCGGCAACGCTGTTCCTGGCGTGAAGATCTCCTACTTCACTGAGAACTTCCCCGACCGCGACCAGGGCTTCTCCTCGGCCGACGGCCTGTGGGGCGCATTCAACGTGCCCGAGGGTGAGTTCCGCGTCGAAGCCTACGGCCTCATCGACGGTGTCGAGAAGGTCGTCGGCGCCACCACCCTGCGCGGCTACCCAGACAGCATCAACATCGCGAACATCTGGGCCGGCTACGCCGATGGCGTGAAGTACCCGGCGGCGTGTGTTGAGCCCGTCGAGGTCGTCGAAGAAGGGCCCAAGTAGGCCTGCCTGGGGGGCCCTCGGGCCCCTCCCGTTCAGCTCTGAGCCGCGCGGACCCATCCCGGGGGCGAGCGCTCCAACCCAGGTGCCCCATGCGCTCGCTCCTGCTGCTGTCGTGGATCCCGTCGATCGCTCTGGCCCAAGAGGTGACGCCCGCCGCAACGCCTGCGGCGGTGCCCGAGACCACGGCGGAGGCCGTCGAGGGCGGTGCCGGCGCGGAAGCGGCAGCGCCCGAGGCGGCTCGGCTAGAAGACCTCGAGAAGCGCATCCAGGACCTTGAGAAGCTGGTGGGCGCGCAGAAGGCCCGCCTCGACAAGGCCGACAAGGAGCTCGACGTCCACCGCAAGGGCATCGCCGAGACCCGCCTCAAGCTCGCCGCGCCCGACACCTGGAAGTTCGAGATCTCGGGCTACTACCGCGCCCGCGCCCACGTGTTCGGGGCAGGCAGCGCCGCTCCCCTCGCCCTCGACACCGAAGGTGGCGTCCAGGGTGAGCAGCCTCCCGGTGTGGCCGGCGAGCTCTACGAGGGCCAGGCCACCTCCGGTCAGTACCTCAACCAGCGCCTGCGCCTGGGCCTGAAGTTCGCGTACAAGAACGTGGCGAGCCTCAACGTGCATGTGCAGGGCCTCGACAACGCGATCTGGGGCGACAACAACGACAACGCGTCCTCGCCGCTGTTCGCCGAGAAGCCCAGCACCACCACGATCGACGGCGTGGCCGTGCCCTCGTTCGAGGTGTTCCGCGCGTGGACCGAGTTCCGCATCCCGATCGGACAGTTCCGCATCGGCCGCATGCCCTCGCAGTGGGGCCTGGGCATCCTCGTGAACGACGGCGATGGCTTCCGCAACGACTTCGGCGAGGCCTACTACGGCTCCGAGTTCGACCGCATCCTGTTCGGAACGAACCCCGTGAGCCTGATCCAGGCGTTCACGAAGAAGAAGGAGACCAAGGAGATCCCCCTCACGGCCGTGATCGCCTTCGACCGTCTCGTCACCGATCCGCTCACCCAGTACTACGGCTACAGGTGCTCGGAGGGCGTCGATCGCGCCACCCGCCCGAACGACTACGACCCCCGCTGCGACATCGACGCCGACGGCGTCACCGACCTCGACCACAGCTGGACCGAGAAGCGAGACGCCGAGCGCCGTCCGCCAGACTGGTGGGCCGATCAGCGTGATGACGTCAACGAGATGGTCTACGCGCTGATCTACCGCGGGCAGAACATCCGCTACTTTGGCGGCACCGGCGATGCCACGCTCGGCGGCTACGTCATCCACCGCTGGCAGGGCGAGACCAAGAGCCAGGCCGCCATCTTCGACCTGTGGCTCGATGCCACCGTGAACGGGTTCAACCTCGCCTTCGAGGGCGTGGGCATCTACGCCGAGACCTCCGCGCTCGCGCTTCCCTCTTCCCTCGATCCCACCGACCCGCTCCGCAAGACCGCCAGCATCACGTCGTACGTGGCGCGCTTTGGCTACGAGCAGGACTGGTGGAAGGTGCGCTTCGAGAGCGGCTTCGCTTCGGGCGACGACCAGATCAGCGACCCGCGGTTCACCGGGCGCTCGCTGCACCCCGACTACAACGTCGGCCTCTTGCTCTACGAGGAGGTCCTCAAGCGCATCACCGAGGTGAAGTACGGCGAGACCGGTCGCGGACTTCGCAGCAAGGGCGGCGTCTACAACAGCCACTACCTGTACCCGCGCGTCTACTTCAAGCCGATGAACAACACCGACATCATCCTGGGCGCCGTGGTGGCCTTCCCCGACAAGACCGACGGCTCCAACGTGCTCGCGAAGTGCGCGGACCTGGAGGTGGGCTTCGATCCGAAGCCGGGCATCACCTGCGGCAACGCCGACATCATGGGCTGGGAGCTCGATCTCGCGATCAAGCACAAGTTCCAGAAGTTCATCTCCGTCTCGCTGGAGACCGCTGTGGCGCAGGCCTCCGATCGCCTGCCGCTGCAGGTGGTGGGCCTCAACAACGACGGCTGGTTCTTCACCTTCCAGGCCCGTGCGGCCTGGGAGTTCTAGGCCCGGCGGGCGCTCAAGTGGGCTAGAGCGCCCGCGGAGGCACGATGAAGCTCGAGCCCGAGCTACGCGGGGCTGCTTCGGTCTGGGCCCTGCCTGGCGGTGAGGCCGTGCTGGATGGGGCCACAGGACGCTGGACCCGGCCCGGCCTTCACTCCGAGCTGATCGTCGATGGTGCGAGGCCGACCTTGCACGTCGATCTCGACGCTGGCGACGTGCTCGCGGTGCTCGACCCCCCTGTCCTGGTGCCCCCCAACACCTCGCGTCTGCTGCGCCTCGCGTGGCCGCTGGTGCTGACGCTGATGCAGGACGATCGTCCCCTGGATCGCTGGCGACCCACGCTCCGTCGCGGGCTCTGGGGCTCCACGCACGCCGGCATGGTGATCGATGCGGTGCGCGCACGCCAGCTCCATGACGACGAGGTGCCTGCGGCCTACGAGGGCGCCGTGCGGGTGGTGCTCACGAGCCGCCACGCTGCGCCGATCATCGCCACCCGGGTGGTGGTTCCGGAAGACGGGCTCGACCTCTGGTCGGGTCCCGACGGCGTGATGCTCGGCGACGTGCGGGTGGACCTGCTCGCCCCCGACCGCGCGACGGCCCGACCCGAGAACCCCACGTTGCCCGGGGATGCCACGCTGGTCGGCCGGCGCCTCACCAAGACACCGCCGCTGCGATCGTCGATGTTCGGCTGGTCGGCGCCGAGCGCCCGCGCCGTGGTGTTTGAGCCATGAGGCTGCTGGAGCTGCTGCAGGGGAGCGGCGCTGCGAAGGCCACGTGGTTGGAGCCCGCTGCGCTGCTGGGAGTGGCCGTCGCGCTGTGGCTGCTGGGTCGGTGGGCGGAGCACGTGCTGCTCCGGCGACATCGCCCTGGCTGGGCGCTCGCCACCGGGGTGTCGGCCCGTGCTGTGGCCCTCATCGTCGCGCTCCGCACCCTCCCCGTGCTCGCTGGTGTCGACCTTCCTGTGGTGGGCACGGTCGACTGGAGCCGGGCGCTCTCGGCGCTGGCGCTGGCAGGCGTCGGCACGCTGGTGTTGCTGCGCGGAGCCACCTGGCTGGAGCAGCTGGGTGAGGCCTCGGGTCGTGCCCATGGCGCGCTCGTGGTGGGAAAGGCGGTGCGCTACGGCGGTGCCGTGCTCCTGGCGTTGTTGGTGGCCGACTCGCTGGGCTGGGACCTCACCACCCTGCTGGCTACGGCCGGCGTCGTGGGTGTGGCGGTGGGCTTTGCCGCTCAGGCCAGCCTCTCGAACATGATCGCCGGCGTGTTCCTGCTCGTCGACCGTCCGTTCGAGGTGGGCGACATCGTGGAGATCACGGGTCTGCAGGGCGAGGTGCTGGAGATCACACTGCTCTCCACCCGCGTGCGCACGCTCGACAACCTCGTGGTGCGCTGGCCCAACGAGGTGGTGCAGAAGGAGCGGATCACGAACTTCTCGCAGCACCCCGTTCGCCGGCTCGACGTCGTGATTCGTGTGCCGGTGGATGTGCCGCTCACGGCGCTCCTGCCGCGTCTTCAGCAGACCGCGCGCGACACGCCGCCCATCCTCATCTCACCGGACCCCGAGGCCCACGTTCGGGATCTCGATGGCAACGGTGCCACGGTGGTGGTGTGGGCATGGGTGGAGCGCAACGGTGCCGTGGCGGGCCGCGACGCCCTGCTGCCGGCGCTGTACGCCACGATGGCGCAGCTCGGGATCAGCGCCCGCATCCCCACCTACACCTACGCGCTAGCGCCTTCGGATGCGGCCCCGGTCAAACCCGGTGCGAGCGGTTACGTCGCCCAGCCGGAGGACGTTTGAGCGACGGAGTGACGCGGCGCCATGTGCTCGCTGCCACCGGTGCGATCGCGCTTGTCGCGAGCACGACCGGGCTCGTCCTCCATCGGCGCTGGTGGGATCACCCCCCCGGCTCCGGTCATGAAGCGCTCTCCAAGCACGAGTACGACGTCGTGCAGGCCATCGCCGAGGCGTGGATGCCCCCGGGCGACGGTCCCCCCGACCTCTCGGGCTCTGAGGCCAATGTGGGCGCGTTCGTCGACGAGATCACCAGCCGGATGCCCTCCCAGCAGCGCAAGCTGTTCAAGATGCTGCTGCACATCCTCGACGACACCACGCTGGCCATTGACTACAAGCCGTTCCACGAGCTCGATCGGTTTCGCCGCGAGGTCCACCTGAACGTGTGGATCAACAGCCCCTGGCCCTACCTGCGGCAGGCCACCAGCGCGGTCCTGATCCTCATCTCCATGGGCTACACGGTGCACCCCAAGGTGGCACCGCACCTCGAGCCCTGGTTCCGCTGCGGGTACGGCGCATGACCATTCGTAGCTGGGAAGACGTCGGCAGCGACGACGTGGTCGAGGCCGACGTCGTGATCGTGGGCACCGGGCCCGGCGGTGCCGCCGTAGGCCGGGCGCTGGCCGAGCGCGGCCGCAAGGTGATCTTCCTCGAAGAAGGCCCTGCGCAGAGCCGGTTCCGCCCGAACTACGCGCACACGATGCGCTACCACATGCAAGAAGACGGCGCGATGATCGCCTGGGGCACCGGCCCCATGGGCGTGGCGGCCGGGCGTGGGGTCGGCGGCGGCAGCCTCGTGAACTCGGCCATCTGCTGGCGTGCGCCCGACGAGGTGCTCACCAGCTGGACCGACGTGCTCGGCGGCGACGATCGCTTCGAGCCGCAGAACCTCAAGCCGATCTACGACGAGCTCTCCGGCATCATCGGCATCCGCAAGACGCCCCCCGCCATCGCGGGCGAGAACAACCTGCTGGTGGTGCGCGGCGCTCAGGCGATGGGCCTCGAAGCCGGCCTGCTCTACCGCAACGCGCCGGGCTGCATCGGCTGCGGCGTGTGCAACTATGGCTGCCCCAGCGGCGGCAAGGGCAGCGTCGACAAGAACCTGCTCGTGCTGGCGCGTGCGCGCGGCGCCGAGATCCAGGCCGACTGCAAGGTCGGACGCATCCTCGTCGAGGGCGGTCGTGCGGTCGGCGTGCGCGGGCGCATCCTCCACCCCGACACCCGCCGGCTGATCGGCTCCTACACCGTGCGCGCTCCCGTGGTCATCGCGGCCGCCGGTGCCGTGGGCACGCCGCGCCTGCTGCACTTCTCGGGGCTGGAAGAAGCCCTCGGCGACCGCCTGGGCAAGGGACTCCACCTGCACCCCGGCAACGGCGTGATGGGCCTGTGCGACACCGAGATCCGCATGTGGACCGGCGCCACTCAGGCCGCTTACTTCACCGACCCCGCCCTGCCCGGCGTGCTTCCGCACACCCTGTCGATGCCGCCCGATGCCCTGCTCGTGGCGATGGGCGGCTCGGGCTCGAACGCTAAGGAGATGTTCCGGCGCATGCCCTACATGGCCGGCTGCCTCGTGATGGTCTCCGACAAGGGCGAGGGCGAGGTGCGCGCCAACGCAGACGGCACCGCGAAGCTGTCGTACTGGTTCGAAGACCACGACGTGCACCTGATGCGCGAGGGTCTCAAGCGCACCTGCGAGGTCCTGCTCGCCGGCGGCGCGCGTCAGCTGCTGGTGCCGATTGCGGGCGCCGGCTGGGTGAACTCGCTCGATGAGGCCAAGCAGGCGATCGAGAAGGCCGAGGTCTCCGACTACCAGGCGATGTACGCGGCCCACCCGATGGCCACCTGCCGCATGGGGACGTCCATCAACAACAGCGTCATCGGCGCGTCCGGCGAGACCCACGGCCTGCCCGGCCTCTACATCGCCGACAGCTCGATCTTCCCCACCTCACTGGGCGTGAACCCGCAGCTCACCACGATGGCGATGGCCACGATGATCGGGCGGATGATGGAGTAGGTTGGGGCGGGGTGCTCGTGGCGCGTCGCTTCCTCCCCAAGATCCTGCTCGCCGCAGGATAGGCGCCCGGGCCCTCCTGGAGTCCACCGTGCGCAGCTCGCCGATCGCCGCCCTCGTGTTGCTCCTCGCCTGCGGCCCAGGCGCACAAGACGCGGATGTCGACACCGAGCTCCCCGACGACACCGACATGGACCCGCGCCCCTTCGACCCCGACGCCGCCGCGCGCGCGTTCCCGCGGTTCTACAAGGAGCGTGTCCAGCGCGTGCTCACGGCCTGGAACCGGTTCGGCATCTTCGGCGATGCGAGCTTCGCCACGAGCATCCACCGGGTGGACCTCGAGCGCGCTGGCGACACCTGGGTGGTGGTGCCCGGACCCAAAGACAACAACCCCATCGGCACGTCCACCTTCTCGGTGTGGGCGGCTTGGAAGGTCTACGGCACGCCCGAGGCCGAGCTCACCCTGCTGCGCATGCTCCAGGGCCTCACCGCGCTCGAGCAGATGCCGGGCGTGCCGGGGCTCACCTCGCGGGAGGTGCTGCCCGGCTGGACGCGCACCGTAGACGGGGTGGCAGGCACCCAGACCCGCCTGCGACACGGCGCACCTGCCCTGCCTGGCATCGCTCCGGCCGTCGACATCACCGACGAGGTGATCGCCGCCTTCTACAGCGGCACCCACATCACCTACCGTGAAGACCCCCAGGACTACCTGCTGACCCACCACGCGGTCACCGACCTCGACGGCTTCGTCACCGCCTACGCCTTCCCGTCGCTGCCGGACTTCCTTCGGGTCAGCGACTGCTGCGCGTCGTGGATGCACACCCCCGAGGGCTACCCGTGGGCCGGGGCTTGGTGGTCCAACCACAACAGCCGCGACAACACGCCCGACCTCGAGCTGGGCTTCGCCGTCGGCAAGCTCGTGCTCGCCGACGCCAGCGCTTCCGAGCGCCTGCGCACGGCGGCGGCCGCCACGGTGGCCTCGGGGGAGCGGGTGGGAGCGCTCACCCGCTCGAGTGGCAGCAAGGTGATGACCATCGACGAGTTCTCGCCCTACGGCGACCTCGTCCCCAGCGGCACCATCCGCCCACACGGCCTCTCCGAGGGCGCGGATCTGGGAAGCCTGGCCGCCTGCCCCATGGTGTGGCTCAACGAGGCGCTCACCCCCGAAGGCCTGTCGCTACCGGTGCCTGCTCGCCCCTACGACGGCGAGGTGGCCTCGATCCTCCGCGCGATCGGCGTGGACTGTCCCGACGAGGGTCCGCCCACCTGCACCGCGATCGACACCGCCTACTGCGGTGCCACCTGGTCAACGTTCGGCGACCTTCAGCTCTTCGGTCAGCCACTGCTCGACGTGGCGCGCAACCTGGAGGCCTCAGTGCCGGGCTCCAGCGAGCAGCTCTTCGGCGCCTTTCAGAGCGATCTGCTAGACGTGGTCGAGGGCCTCGCCAACGTCACGATGCTCTCGGAGCGCGCCGGCGACCCCGCCGTGGCCGCCGAGGCCCGTGCCTCGGTGCGCGCGATGACCGACCTCGTGCGCACCTTCGCCGACATCCTCTACGCCAACAACCCCGCCCAGCGTGCTCAGCAGCGCTACGACGCCGCCCTGCTCGACGGGATCGCCGGACTCGACCCGATCCCCGAAGACCTCGGCGCACTCGAGATCGAGGAGGCCCGCGCTGCGGCCTGGGAGGGCCTCCTCACCCTTCCCGACACGGGTCCGCGCGCCTTGCTCACCGACGAACAGATCGCCGAGCGCACCGCTATGGCCCTGGTGGACCTCGGCAACCACCCCTCGGGCCGGTCGGACGTGATCCGCGATCGCTACGACGACGCCTTTGGCGACACCCCACCGGTGCGCCGCGCCGGCGACGCCTACGAGGTCCGCGTCGCCGGGGGCGACTGGGTGCCCGTGCCCAACCCCGCCGACATCCCGTTCTCCAACGTGGACCTGCTGGCAGCGCTGCCGCTCTGCGTCACGTCCCCCAGCGCGCTCGACTGCACCTGGGCGGCGCGCGGCTGCGCACCTGCTGACCGCGACGCCAGCGGCTCAGTCGACGACGCCGACGTGACCGCACAGGCGAGCTACCCCGTCGACGTCGACGGCGACGGCACGATCGGCCCCCTCGACGACGCCTACGTGAGCGCGGCCGTGGGTTGCTGGTACACGCCCTGACCCGCTGTGCCCGGCGCTAAGGAGCGGTGTCGTTGAGCGGATGGGCGCGGAGCATCACCGTGCGGGCATCGGTCAGCACGAGACCGCTGGCGTCCTCCACCACCACCTCCAGCGTGGCCTCGCGGTCCACCACCTCGTCGTCGTCGGAGATGTCGAGGATCACGAGGCGTCCGATCAGCTCGTGGGTGGCACCGTCGCGCGCGGGGTCCAGGGCATCCAGACCCTGACGCGACACCGCAAACGGGGCCAGCGGCACACCCTCCTGGGTGAGCTGGAACGTGACCGTGGGGTTGGAGGGGTCGTCGAGCTCGCCCGTGCCTGGGTTGAGCCCCGCCGTGCGCACCGAGCCGAGCACGTGGTAGCCGCCCTGCGGGCCGTGCACGACCGTGAGCGCGTCGCCCTCACCGAGCGCCTCCCAGGCCAGCTCCCCCGTGCCCACGCGCACGTCCGGGGCCCCGCAGGCCACGAGCGCCAGCACCACCGAGGCGGGCCTCACAGGCACAAGCAGCGGCAGTCATCGCCGCGACGCAGGCAGCTCTCACCGCTCTGCGCCTCGATGACCTCGGTCCAGCCGCCATCGGTGAGGCTGTAGCGCCAGGTGTCGTCGAGGTAGGCGCTGCACTCGCTGTGCATCCCACCGAAGATCCACAGGTCGTTGCCGAGAGCGGCAACCATCCCGCGGTGACGTCGCTCCGGGCCGGTGAGGTCCTGGTCGACATAGTCGGCGGGCACCTCGCTCGGGTTCTTCTGGCAGCCGAGGCCGCTCCCTGTGAACTGGTCGCCCTCCCACTCCACCGACCACGTGTTGGCGGTGGGGTCGAACACCCACACGTCGTTGGCGTCGCCCAGATCGGTGTGACCCGCGAACAGCACGTAGCGATCGCGCGGGGCGTCGTAGAGCAACGAAGCGTGCATCCGGGTGCTCGGGGCCTCGCCGGTGCCGTCGTGCAGGCGCGACCACGTCGCTGTGGCGAGGTCGAGCGCGTAGGTGTCTTGGTAGGCTTGGCTCTGGAAGTCGCCCACCTGTCCGCCGAACACGACGAGGCGGTTGCGCTGGCTGTCGTAGACGGTGCCCGAGAACACGCGCGGCGACGGGGCCTCGCCGGTGGTGGGGATCTCCGTCCAGCCCTCCCCCTCCTTCCACGACCACAGGTCGGCGGCGGGCGCGATGATCAGCGGGTCGGGGTTGGTGGCCCCGCCCCACACGTAGAGCGACTCCGCCACGGGATCGTAGGCCAGGGCGGCGTGGTAGCGGGGGTCGGGGCCGTCGTCGCCGCCGGCCAGCCGCGTCCACGCCTCGGCGGCGGGATCGAAGGCCCACAGGTCGGCGAACAGCTTGTAGTCGCCGGTCTGCCCGGCCCGACGGAAGCGTCCGCCAAACAGGAGCGCGCGGCCGGTGGTGGGGTCGTGGGTGGCGGCGTAGCGTCCGCGCGTGGAGGGGTGGGTGTCGGTGACCACCGATCGCCAGCCGGTGGTAGGCGAGAAGAGCCAGGTGTCGTCGCGGTAGGCGGCGCTCGGGACCTGCGCCACGATCGGCCCGTCGTTGCCTCCGAACACGAGGATCGTGTCGGTCGCAGCATCAGCCACGGCCACCACCTCGCTGCGCCGCTCGGGTCGGGCGTCGGAGAAGACGGCATCCGGCTCGGGCGTGCCGCACGCGAGCACGAACAAGGTCAGCGCGGCGAGTCGCATGCGATCTCCAAGGCCCGGACCTATCGCGACGCGGAGCGGCCGCTCAGCCGTTGGAGAGCAGGATCGGGTAGTGCACGCGGGCGGTCTTGTCGTCGCCCAGGGGCTCGTAGCGGAGAGAGGGCAGCGCCTCGACCACGCAGGCCTCGAAGGCAGCGTCTTCCATCGCGCGCGTGACGACGCCCGAAGCCATGACCTCACCCTTGGGCCCCACGTCTACCAGGAACACGATGTGCCCCTCGAACGCGGGGTTGGCGGCGAGCGCCGTGAAGTAGCACTGCTCGATGCGCGGCAGCATCGGCT
>CAYNFK010000096.1:0-17405 GCA_964396405.1 uncultured Enterobacteriaceae bacterium | reverse complement strand
GCGTCGCCGACGAGGTCCACGCGCGCGGCGGACGCCTCGTGTTCGCCATCTTCCCGGTGCTGCACCAGCTTGAGGCTTACCCGTTTGTCGCCGAGCACCAGGGCATCGCCGATGCAGCCGCCCGCGGTGGGGCCGAGGTGGTCGACCTCTACCCGAGCCTGGCAGGGCGTTCAGCGCAGGAGCTGTGGCTGCGGCCCGACGATCACCACCCCAACGAAGCCGGGCACGCCGCCGTGGTGCCTGCGCTGGTGAAGGCGTTGCGCGCCGCGCCGTTCCCCGACGCAGGTCCGGCGGACTGCGCGCGCGTGCCGCCCCTCGACAAGCTCACCGATGCGCTCCGTGCCGCCTGCCTCGCGGGGGAAGACGGCGCCGCCTTGCTCGTCGCGGCCGAGGCCCTGCACGCCGCCGAGGCCGACGACGTCGCCTCCCGCGTGGCTTCGGTGATGGCCGACCTCGCGGCGGTCGCCGCAGCACGTGGAGCCGACGCGCCCCGCGCCACCGCGCTGATCGAGGCCTTCCGCAACCAGCTCTGACCGCTACGCGCTCACGGAGCCAGCCAAGACGTCACCAGCAGCAGGCTCAAGGTGCCCGACACCGCCCACAGCAGCACGCCGTGCACGAGCGGGCGCACCCCCACCGCGCGCAGCGCCGCGGGTGTGAGCCCCGCCCCCACCAGGAACAGCGTGAGCACCAGCACCTGACGCGCTGCGCCCGCGATCTGTGCGCCCCACGGGGCCGCGCCAGGCACAAACGTCGCGAGCGCCGCTGCGCCCAGGAACGCCAACAAGAACCACGGCCGCGTGGGCTTCGGTCGAGGCCACACGCCGTCGGGGTTCGCCCACCGAAGCCAGGCCCCAAGGGCGAAGGAGAGCGGCACGATCCACAGCGCACGCGCCAGCTTCACCGAGGTGGCGATCGCGATGGCATCGGCGTGGTAAGCGCTCGCCGCCCCCACCACCGAGCTGGTGTCGTGGATCGCGAGCGCCGCCCACAGCCCGAAGGCCGAAGGCGACAGGTCCATCGCGTGACCCAGCGCGGGGAACAGCAGCAGCCCCACAGCGTTGAGCACGAACACCACACCCAGCGCCACCGACACGTCACTGTCCTTCGCCTTGAGCACGGGCACCACCGCGGCGATGGCGCTGCCGCCGCAGATCGCCGTGCCCACGGTCACCAGCAGGCACACGTTGCGCGCGACCCCCAGCACCCGGCCCAGCAGCACGCCCACACCCAGCACGCCCAGCAGGCCCACGAACGTGATGCCCAGGCCCTGAAGCCCCGCCTCCACCACGCCGTGCAGGTCCATGCCAAAGCCCAGGCCCACGATCGACGCCTGCAGCAGGCGAGGCGTCCAACGGCGCGTCTGCTCCCCCCACGGGTGGCCCAAGATCAGCGCCACCGCCACGCCGAGCACCAGCCCGTGGATCGCCGTCACGCCCGGAGCCAGGCACAACAAGGCGCCAGCAGGCAGCACCCAGCGCCCAACCCGCTCCCCGAGGGGTGCTCGGACCTCGGGAGGACAGGGGGGCTCGTCGTTCATGGAGGGGGCCGCTCGCGCACGACGTAGGGGGTCTTCGTGTGGCAGGCAAGCGAACCCACCACGGAGCAGGAGTCTCAGTTTGCCAAAATGCGTGACGGTCGCGCGATGAACCCGCACCTGTCAGGTACCTTGCGCGAAATGAGAGGGGTCTCGTATGTCGAAGTGGTGGTGGACGGTGGTCGCGGCGGCAGCGTGTCAGGGGCCCGATGGCTCCAGCGACGAGGTCCCGGACCCCCTCGAACCCGTCACCGTGATGGACGAGGACGACGGGCTCACCGATCCGCGTGATCTCGGCTTCGATGGGGATGGCCGCCTGTGGGTCGCCAACCGCAAGGATGACCGCACCTACATCGTCGACGATCCCGCAGCCGAAGAGCTGGACGTGCGGCGCCTGCAGGATGGCTACGCCGAGCACTTCATGGAAGAGACCGTGGCCCTCTCGTTCGACGACGATGACCAGTTCGGGTCCTGCGGCGACACCCGAAACACCTACAACGGGCGGGCCCCGGCGAACGACTTCATGGGCCCGGCCCTGTGGTCCACGGATCTCGCGATCTTTGCGGTGGAGAACCCCATCGGCCTCGGCTCCCACCTCGACATGCTGCACCAGAGCCCGCAGTGCATGGGCATGGCCTGGGAGATCAACAACATCTACTGGGTGTTCGACGGCTACAACGGCAACATCGTGCGCTACGACTTCGCCGCCGATCACGGCCCTGGCTACGACGACCACTCCGACGGCAAGGTGCGACGCCTGCAGGAGCCCGAGGTCAAGCGGGTCAAGGGCGCGCCGAGCCACATGGTCATCGACTTCGACAACCGCCTCCTCTACGTGGCCGACACGGGCAACGACCGCGTGCTGTGGATCGACGTCGACAAGGGCAGCCGCGGCCGCAACATCCAGCCGCTCAACGAGCCGCTCGCCGAGTACTACTACTGGAAAGACGTCTCGTGGGGCGTGGTCACCGAGGACATCGAGCAGCCGGGTGCCCTCGCGCTGGACGGTGATGTGCTCTACGTGGGCTCATGGGCCACGGGCGTGGTGCACACGATCCGCACCGACGGCGAAGAGCTCGCCTCCGACGACCTCGGCGGCGGTGCGAAGTCGGTCTCGGCGCTCGAGATTGGCCCCGATGGCGCGCTCTGGGGCCTCAACAACAAGGCCGCCACCGTGTGGCGCGCCGTGGACTGAGCGCATCGCACGCAGGCGCTCACACCCCCGCTGCGGTGAGCGCCAGCTCGGCCTCGGCCAGGGAGAGGCCCGCCACGTCGATGCGCTTGGCGCGCCCGGTGGCACCCTTCGCCACCTGCACGCGGCCCGGGGCGACGTGGAACACGGACTTCGCGAAGTAGCGGCAGAGCGCTTCGTTGGCAGCACCCTCCACGGGTGGTGCCGCCACACGAACCCGCAGCACACCGTCCACGACGCCGTCCACCGCGGTGGTCCGGGCGTTGGGCTGCGCCCGCACCGTGAGGCTCACGCCCTCCTCACGCGCCGTGAGCCAGGGCCTCAAGGGAGCGGGCGTCGGTCGGCGAGCACCCGCCGCCGCGTGGGCACGTCCACCGCTTCGTCGGAGCTGCCGTCGGGCCAGATCACGGTGATCTTGTCGACCACGGCGAGGTCGCCCAGGCCCACGTGGGCGCGCTGCGGACCGCTGCTGCCGTAGTTGGTGCCGCCCGCCCGCAGCGTCTGCTTCCAGGTGGTGCCGCCGGCCTCCACGATCACGTCGGCGCCGATGCCGAACGGGTTCGGCCCCCCGTCACGCACCTCCACCTCGATCCACGCCTCAGCCCCGCACCGAGCGACGTGCAAGGTGGTGGGACCGCGCAGGTCCTGCTTCACCACGTCGAGCCAGCCATCCCCGTTCAGGTCGATGACCACGAAGCCACGGCCCACGCCGGCCTGAGCGAGGCTCCAGTCCACCCCCACATCGACGTGGATGCGACCATCCCAGCGCCACACCGCGTCGGCCTCGCGCTTGGCGTTGATCGCGAACCCGCTCTCGGGCGAGAGATGGCCCCAGGCCGCCATCACCTCGTTGCGGCCGTCGTGGTCGAGGTCGACCACCTCGGCACCCCAGCCGATGTCCTGGCCGCGGCTGCTGTCTTGGATGATGCCAAGCGGGTTGGCGCCCTCGAACCAAGCGCCGCCCTGGCTCACGAGCACGTCGATGCCCAGCGTCTCGGGGACCACGAAGTCGTCCACACCGTCGCCGTTCAGATCGCCGATGCCCAAGCCCATGCTGTCGCTGCGCAGCTCCACGCCCAGCGGGCCCACGTCGACGATCGCGTCGTTCTCGAGGGCATACGCAGCGCTGGGTCGCCGGCCGCCGAAGTCGCGCACCACGAACAGCTCGGGACGGCGGTCGCCTTCCAGGTCGACCCACGCGCCCACGAACGGGTGGGCGACCTTGAGCGGGTGGTTCGCAGCGAGCGGAAGCACGAGATCCACGAAGCTGCCATCGGCCTGACGCTGCCAGAGGTGATCGGGCATCGCGTCGTCCTGAACGGGTCCGTAGACGGCCACGTAGAGGTCGAGATCGCCGTCCCCATCGGCGTCGGCCCACGAGGCCCCCACGGTGTCTTCATCGGCCGGGCCCGCGATGCCCCACGCCACCGCCACGTCGGTCCACCCGCTGGGATCTTGGAGGAGCAGCGCGTCGGGCGCGCGCCAGCCCAGCACGTGCAGGTCGAGGTCACCGTCGCCGTCGGCATCCACGAGGATCACGGCCGAGGTGGATGCAGGCAGCGCCGGCAGCTCCGCCGTGCGGTCGACAGCACCGCTGGCTTCGAGCGCGAACCAGGTGAACCCTGCGCCATCGGTGGTGCGGAACACGTCGATCACGCCGTCCGCGTCGATGTCGGCGACCGCCACGCCGCCGCCCGCGTAGAGTGCGATGGCGTCCGCGCTGAAGGTCTGGGTGTCCCAGGCGCCGCCAGGGCTCCACGGGTCGTACACGCGATCGAGCCGGGCGGAGGGATCCGCGCAGACCACCTCGTCGCCCCAGGTCCAGGTCGCTGGGCGGGGAGGGATCACCTCGGGGTCCGTGTCGGTGTCGGTGTGCGGGTCAACATCGGAGTCGCTGTCGGTGTCGTCCGACCCGATCGCCTCGTCGGTCTCCAGGTCGGTGTGGGGGCTGTCCTCCGTGTCGGTGGGACCGTCGGTGCTAGCGTCGTCCGTGTCGTCGAGCGTATCGACAGCCGGTACTGCGCACGCTGCGGCCAGCGCTACCACTCCAAGTGCCCGCCCGCGCATCGTGCCCCCACGCGCTCATCCTAGCTGGACGAGGCGGCGCTGGCGCGTGTAGGTCGGGGCCTGGGAACCCTCACGATGTCCACCCTCGATCTCGACGTGCTGGACCTGCGCGAGCGGGACCACAACCCCGCCGCCTTCGACGCGCGCCTGCACGCCACGCTGGCGCGCTGGGGCTTCGTGGCCGTGGTGGGCCATGGCATCCCCACCCAGCAGCTCGACGCCGCCTACGCTGCTGCGGCCCAGTTCTTCGCGCAGCCGGGCCCGGCCAAGCGCGCGTGGGAGCGCCCCGAGATCGGACGCCAGCGCGGCTACACCGGCTTTGGGGTCGAGCACGCCAAGGATCGCGCCGTGCACGACCTGAAGGAGTTCTGGCAGCTCGGACCTCCCGAGGATGCGCCCGAACTGCCGCCCAATGTGTGGCCCGAGCTCCCCGGCTTCCAAGGTTCGTTGGAGACGCTGTTTCGTTCGATGAACCGCTTCGCCACCCGCCTGCTCTACGCCATCGCCAGCGGCGCAGGCCTCGATGCGGACGCGATCGTGGAGGGCACGCACCAAGGCAACAGCGTGCTGCGGGTGCTTCACTACCCGCCGACCCGCAGCTCGGATCCGGCCGACGCGGTGCGCGCCGCCGCCCACGAAGACATCAACCTGCTCACCGTGCTGCCCGCCTCCACGCAACCGGGCCTGGAGCTGCTCGACCGCGACGGCACCTGGCGCGCCCTGCGCACACCGCCCGACGTGCTGGTCTGCGACACCGGCGACATCTTCCAGCGGCTCACGAGCGGTGCCCTTCCGTCTACCACCCACCGGGTCGTGAACCCCCCGGGCGGAGCCAACGCCAGCCGCTACAGCCTGCCGTTCTTCATGCACCCGCGGCCGAGCTGGGTGGTGCGGTCGCAGGCCGGCGATCAGCCCCCGATCACCGCAGGCGACTTCCTCACCGAGCGTCTCGTCGCCAACCGGATGCTGTAGCCTACAGGGCCACGCCGATGAGCGCGCCGAGCGAGAACGCCACCGCGATCACGCCACCCAACACCGGCAGGGTCGCCGAAGCCAACAGACCCGCGGGCCCAGCCTGAGCCACCGCAGGCGCACGCTCAGCCACAAACCGACCCTGCACCAAGCGACCCGTCACGGCCGGCGCTTCCGGGTGCGCCAGCGCCTCGGTACACGCCGCCAGCGCCTTCTTGAGCTCCTGCGCGTTCGCGAAGCGCTGCTCGCGGTCCTTCTCCAGGCACGTGCGCACCGTCCACTCGACGATCGGCGGGAGGCGCAGATCGGGGGCGGCTTCGGCGAATCGCGGGATCTCGCGCTCGAGGTGGGCGAGCATCACTTCGGTGGCACCGCCCAGGTCGTAGGGGTGACGCCCCACCAAGCACCCGTAGAGCAGCACGCCCACGGCGTAGAGGTCGGCGCGTCCATCGCAAGGCTCGTCGCGGATCTGCTCGGGCGCCATGAACATCGGCGTGCCGAGCACTTGGCCCTGAACGGTGAGGTCCGACACGACGAAGCAGTCCTTCGCGAGGCCGAAGTCCACCACCTTCACGACGTCGAGCGCACCCGGCGTGCGGGTGAGCAGCACGTTCGCGGGCTTGAGGTCGCGGTGGATCAGCCCGAGCGTGTGGGCCTCGTGCAGGGCGTCCACGATCTGCGAGGCGATGTGCACCGCGCGTGCAGCCGGGAGCGGACCGCCAGCCTGCAGGCGCTTGAGGCTCCAGCCGTCCACGTACTCCATGACGAGGAACAGGCGACCCTGCCAGGTGCCCAGGTCGAGCACACGCACCACGTTGCCATGCTGCAGACGCGCCAGGACTGAGGCTTCCCTGTAGAAGCGCTCGACCAGGATCTTGGGGTCGTCGGCGGTGCTCTCGGGGTCGAGGAGCTTGACCGCAACACGGCGATCGAGGCTGCTCTGCTTGGCCAGCCACACCTCGCCCATCGCGCCGCGTGCGATGAGCTGCTCCACCACCCAGCGCCCGTCGATGACCATGCCGGGCTGAACGGCGACCGGACCCTTACGCGGAGGTGGCGTGTGTCGGACGCCAACCTGTCCCCAGCTGTCTTCGCGGTTGTTCGCGTCGAGCACGGGCGCGTTTCCTGAAGAGGGGCGGGTCATCGGTCCTCGGGAGGAGAGGGGCCGCCCTGTTCATCGGTTGGGAGAGGCCTGCCTGAAGGCGAGTTCGGGTGCGGCCACGACAGCGCCACGCTACCGCGGCAGGCTGGAGGAACGCTGTGACCCGCCGCACCCTGCGCTGCACCCTTGCGACCCTCTTGTTGCTGGCCTGCGGTCGCTCTGCGCCGACGGTGGTGCCCTCCGGCGAGACCGCGCGCATCGTGTCGCTGTCGCCCTCGATCACCGAGACGTTGTTTGCCCTGGACCGGAGCGATCGCCTCGTCGGACGCAGCGACTGGTGCAAGCTCCCCAGCGCCGCCGAGGCCCTGCCGACAGCCGGCACAGCGCTCACCCCGAGGCTGGAGGCCATCGCAGGGATGCGGCCCACGCTGGTGGTGCTGGAGAGCACGCTCGCCGGCGACACCCGCAACCTCGATGCGCTCGCGCCCACCGAGATCCTGCCCTGGCTCACGCTCGACGAGGTGCGGTCGTCGATCGTGCGGCTGGGTGTGATCACCGACGCTGAGCCGGCTGCGGCCGCCCTGTCGACGCGCTTTGCGGCCCTCGCAACAGCGCCCCCACCGGACGCCCCGCGCGCCATCGCCCTGCTTGGCCTCGACGAGCTCGACAAGGGCAGGCTCTGGTACATCAAGCCATCGAGCCTGCACGGGGCGGCGCTGGCGGCGGCAGGACTCGCGCCGGCTGTGCCCGACCCGGCATCAGGGCCCCCGACGATCTCGGTGGAGGCGCTCGTGGCCGCAGCCCCCGAGGTGATCGTGGTGCTGCTCGCCGAGGAGGTCACCGAGGCCGTGATCGCACGGGTCCGTGCCGACCTGAGCCGCCTGCCGATGCTGCCGGCCGTTCAGCAAGGCCGCATCGCGGTGATCGGGGGTCCGACCATCCTCGCCACGGGCCCTTCGGTGCTCGACCTTCCGCAGCGCATTCGGGCCGCGCTGCCCGCAGGTGCGACGCCGTGAGCGCGCTGGTGTGGGAGCACGTTTCGGTGGTCGCCGGAGAGCGGTCCCTGCTCGCCGACGTGAGCCTCGCTGTGGCCCCTGGCGAGCGGGTGGTGCTGGTGGGCCCGAACGGAGCGGGCAAGACGACGCTGCTGCGCACGGGGCTCGGCCTGATCGCCCCCAGCTCGGGGCGGGCGCTGCTGGAAGGTCGACCGGCCACCTCATGGCCGGCGCGCGAGCGTGCGGGGGCCGTGGGGTGGGTGCCGCAAGGACGTCGCAGCAGCGAGGCGATCCTGGCGGAAGATCAGGTGGCAGCTGCTCGCTACAGGTTCCAGGAGCCCCGGCGTGTGTCCCTGGCGGCAGCCCGTGAGGCGCTGGGCAAGGTGGGCGCTGCGGCGCTGGCCGAGCGCGCGATGGACCGGCTGTCGGGGGGCGAAGCACAGCGCGTGGCGTTGGCCGCGTTGCTCGCTCAGGAGGCCCGCACCTGGCTGCTCGACGAGCCCGGCAGTCACCTCGATCCCGCCGTGCAGCGGCAGACCGCGGCGGCCCTGGGTCGCCTGGCCGGGGAGGACCACGCGCTGGTGGTGGTGAGCCACGACCTGGGTCTGCTCGGCTTGCTCGCGTCCGCGGATCGACCCGAAGCGCTGCGCGTGGTGGGGCTCGCACAGGGCCGGGTCCACTTCGATCTGCCGTGGACCGCAAAGGGCCTCGCGGACGCGCTCAGCGCCCTCTTCGCCGTGCAGGTGCGCCGTGTGGCGCTCGACGGGCAGGAGCACCTCGTGGTGACCGGGGCGACGCTGTGAAAGCCAAGCTTCTGGTGATGGTGTCGGTGCTGGTGGTGCTGCTCGCGCCGCTCGCGGGTCCCGCGCTGGAGGCCGCCACGGGCGGGTTTGTGCTCGCCCAGCTCCGGGTGCCCCGTGTGGTGCTGGGCGCGGTGGTGGGCGCTGCCTTGGGCCTGTGCGGCGCTGCCTGGCAGTCCTTGCTCGACAACCCCCTCGCCACCCCCTCCACCACAGGCACCGTGGCGGGAGCGTCCCTCGGAGCGCTGGCCGTGCTGGTGCTGGTGCCGGAGTCGGTGCGGGTGGGCACGCCGTCGGTGGCGTTGGGCGCGTTTGCGGGAGCGCTGGCGGCCAGCCTGATCGCCGGTGGCATCGCGTCGCGTCGTCGCGCGCGCCTCGAAGATGTGCTCCTGGGCGGCATCGCGTTCACCCTGGCTGCGAGCGCGGTGTCGGCGGGCCTTCAGGCCACGGCCGACCTGGCCACCACAGCGCGTGCGGTGCGCTGGTCGCTCGGGTCGCTCTCGGTGGTGGGCTACGGAGACGTGCTCGCGCTCGTAGCGGTGCTCGTGCCGACCTGTGCGGTCGTGCTCAGCCAAGGGCGGGCGCTGGACGTGCTCAGTGGCGGCGAGGAGCTCGCCCACGCGCAAGGGGTGGACGTGCCCCGCGTGCGCACGATCGTGCTGGTCGCGGGGTCGCTGGCTGTCGGGGCCTGTGTGGCCGTCACCGGTCCGATCGCGTTCGTGGGCTTGGTGGTGCCACACCTGGTGCGCCGGGTGGTCGGCGTGCAGCGCGGTGTGCTGCTGCCGCTCTCGGCCGTCACCGGTGCGGCGTTTCTGGTGAGCTGCGACGCCCTCACGCGCACGATCCTGCCGGCGCAGGACCTGCCGGTGGGCGTGCTCACCGCGGCGATCGGCGCGCCGGCGTTGGTGGCGGTGCTGGTGGGGCGGCGGGTGGACTGAGGCATCACACCGCCGACCCCACCCCCGCCAGCCCCCTCGCCTGCACCACCGCAAGGCCCAGCACCAGCAGCGGGACACCGAACCATCGGCCGGGCTGAGCGGTCTCGCAGCCGCCGCCCAGCAGCGGGATCGCCGTCCACGCGAGGCCAGCGAGGCCCACCACGAAGAAGAAGCTCATGCCGCCCGGGAGCACGCGACCGGGGGCCCAGGTCCCGGCGGGCGTTTCCAGCTCCAGCCGCAGTCGCACCTGCCCGTAGAACAGCGTGGCCGCTCCCGAGACAGCCGCGATCAGGCCCAGCAGGCCCGCCTGCTGGCGGTTGACCTGCCAGTAGGGGTGGGGATCCTCACCACAGGCCGCTCCCGACGGGATCCACCACGCGCCGAGCACCAGGAGCATGCCGAGGACCAGCATCACCACGGCGTACGGCCGCATCGCAGGATGCACCACGGTCCCCGCTGACCGCTCCCGGCCTGGCAAGCTCGCCTCCTCTCGCCCCCACGGCGACCCGCCTAGGCTACACCGGAACGGGACCCGGTCAAGGCACCCCGGCGACCTAGCTGCTCGCCGACGTGTAGCGAGCGAGGCTCCGGGTCCACACCCAGCGCGATCCGCCCACGAAGATCAGGGTGGTGAGCAGCGCGCCCGCCACCAACTCCGGCCCCGCTTCGCCGCGCAGCGCAAGCGCCGGGAACGTGGTGAGCATCCCCACAGGCAGCGCGTAGGTGAGCACCCAGCGCACCCAGCCATGGAACACCGTCATCGGCCAGCGCCCCGCATCCGCCGCCGACCACAGCAACCACCGCAGGTTGTCGACACGCACGAACACGAAGCTCGCGCAGATCGCGAGCAACCACAGGCCGTAGAGGCTCAGCAACCCGCAGACCACCAGCAGCAGCGCCAGCGCCAGCGCCCCGGCCGACGGCAACGGGAGCGAGCCCCACGCCCACCCCGCCACCACCGCAGCCACCACGAGGTCCCAGGCATGGGCAGGCGCCACGGCGCGAAGGCTTACCAGCAGCTGCGCATCCGCTGGCTTGAGCAGCACGAGGTCGAAGGTGCCCGTGCGCACGGACTCCACCACCATCCCGAGGTTCGGCTCCACGAGTCCGCCCATCACGCCCTGCATCAGCAGGAACAGCGCCATCACCAAGCCCGCCTCGTGCAGCGAGAACCCGCCGATGCTGCCCGTGTGCGCGTAGACAAGCGCCAGCGGGGCCACCGTGGACGCCGTGCGCAGCAGGCCGGTGAGCCCGTCGAACACGAAGTCCGCGCGGTACTGCAGGCCTGTAGCGAGCGACACCCGCACGAGCGCGCCCACCACCCTCAGGGTTCGCTGCAGCGACTCAAGCACCGAAAGCTCCGTAGCGCACGATGCCGCGGCTCCACAACACCCGTGCAACAGCCGCCATCACCGCCACCCACAGCCCGCCCAGCACGAGGTCGAACACGGCGTCGGATGGACTGAGGAAGCCGCCCAGCAGCTCCACCGGCGTGCCCAACATCGGTCGGAAGGGCAGCCAGCGCAGCACCGCCTGCGCCGTCGGCGGGAAGAACGCGAGCGGCCCGACGTAGCCCGACAGCAGCCCCCACACGGCCATCCACATCTCGAACAGGCTGTCGGTCTTGTCGAACCAGAACGAGAGCAAGCCGAAGATCACCTGCACCAAGAACGCCAGCAGCCAGGCCTCCACGATCGCCACCGTGAACACCAGCAGCTGCAAGGCCGACGGCCACGCGATCAGCTCGGGCCGCCACAGCACCACGACCCCCAGGATCGGCGAGAGGATCACCAGCCGAAACGGCACGGCCGACGCGACCCACACGGCCAGGTCCATCAGCGGCGGAAAGGGCCGCAGCAGCTGCACCGAGAGCGTGCCCTGCCGAATCGACTGCGACAGCTCCCACACCACCCACGCGCCCGTGATCTGACGCACGATCAGGGTGGCCACGAAGTAGCGTGCGATCTCCGCTTGCCCGAAGCCCGCCAGCGGCACCTCGCCCACCACGCTGTTCCACAGCGCCAGCATCACCAGCGGCAGCGTGGCCGTGAGGATCCAGATCGTCATCTCCGCGCGGTAGGCCACGTGCCGCGCCAGGCTCACCTGGAGCAGCGTCGGGAGCGCACGCAGGAGGTGCCCGTAGGTCATCTAGGGCCTCCCCACCGCGCACGACGCCGCATCCGACCACCCCTCCCCGCCTGCGTAGCTGACGCCCTCGGGGTCGGCACCCGACACACAAATCCCACCGTTGCGCGCCAAGGATCGTCCCGCCTTCTGCTACGATGAAGACGGAGGGGCCGTGGTACGCGCTGCCCTGGTGGTGTTGACGCTCGCAGCGTGTGGTCCCGATGGGTCCGACGGCAGCCGGGATCCGCGCGTGCTGCAGCTCGACGTCGCGCCCGGGTTTGCCACCGTGAGCACGGTCTTCGAGGCTAAGGCTACAGGCTACGATCCGCTCGGTGGCGTGGTCGTCGTCGACCTGGCGTGGGAGGTCGACGGCAAGGTGGTCCAGCGCGGCGGCACCACGCTGGAGACCGGCTTCCGCAAGGGCAACACGGTGCACGTGGTGGGTGTTCCATCGGTCGACGACCGTGAGGGCGAGCCCTTCCGCTCCGCGCCGATCGTCGTCCAGAACAGCGCCCCCGAGGTCACGGGGGTGTTCATCGACCCCCCTGTTGCCCGAGCCTGGCTGACCGATCTGGTGTGCAGCGCCTTCGATGAGCCCGTCGACGCAGACGGCGACGCGCTCGCCTGGACCTTCTCGTGGACCGTGGACGGCGTGCCGGTCACCGACGGCCTCGGCAGCACGAACCAGGTGGGTGACACCGTGCCCGCAGCGCTGCTGCGCGACGGGCAGGTGTGGCGCTGTCGGGCCGAGCTCACGGATGGGGAAGACGTGGTCGTCCCCAACTTGGCCACCCGAACGGTGCAGCTCGGCGTGGCTCCGCTGCGCGGCGTGCCTGCGGCGGGTGGGAGCTTCACCTGCGTGATCGACGCCAACGACCTCGCGCGGTGCTGGGGTGAAGATGGAAACGCTCGCCTGAGCTCCGCCCCCGCCAGCGAGACCTTCGCCAACGTGTACGCGGGCAACCAGGTGGCCTGCGGCCTGCGCCCCGCGGATCTCGGCCTCACCTGCTGGGGGGATGAGCGCTCCGGACTGCTGGCGCCTCCTCACGGTCCCTGGCTGGATGTGGCGCTGGGCACGGACGTGGCCTGCGGCATCCGCGGCGACGGCACGCTGACCTGCTGGGGTGAGGCGGGCGACCCCCGCATGGCCGCGCCGCTCGGCACCTACCGCGACGTCGCCATCGGCGATGTCACCGCGTGCGCGATCAGCAGCAACGGCCGCCCCGTGTGCTGGGGCGACACCTCCCGCCTCGCAGCAGGACCGCCCGAAGATGCCCTGTTCGCGCAGATCGCCGTGGGCTGGGACCACGTGTGCGGCATCACCACCCAGGCCAAGCTGGCGTGCTGGGGTGGCAACACCCAGGGCCAGAGCCGGCCGCCGGAAGGACGCTACCTCGCTGTGGCTGCACGCCCCTACGAGACCTGCGCGCTCGATGACGAAGGCGACATCGTGTGCTTCGGCGAGTCCGACCTGCGGGCCGAGGTGGACGGCACCAGCCTCTCGATGTCGTTCGGTCAGCACGTGTGTGCGCGCACCCACGCGGGCGGCATCGCCTGCCTGAACACCGTCGACGAACAAGGCAGGCTCGGAGCGTACGGCCAGGACGTGCCGCCGGTCGACCCCTGGATCTCGCTGAGCGTCGGCGATGGCGTCACCTGCGGCCTCACCACGTCCGAGCGTGCGTCGTGTTTTGGTCCTTACAGCGCGATCGACATGCCCACCGAGCGGCTCGACCTCGTGGCTGCAGGCTCCGGCGTCGCGTGCGGTGTGGCTGCCAGTGACGGCCGCGCGCTGTGCTGGGGTCTCGTGGCCGGCACCGGTCTCGACGAGATCCCCGATGTGCCGCTGGTGGACCTGGCCGTGGGTGCCGGTCTGGCCTGCGGCCTCGACGCAGCCGGCCAACCCCACTGCTGGGGCGACAACGCCAACCCTCCCCCCGCAGGTCCCTTCCAGAGCATCCATGTCGCCGACATCGTCGCCTGCGGACACCGCCTGGACGACACGATCACCTGCTGGAACGCCAACGGACCCCGGATCTGGGCCCCGACCGGCGCGTTCGCCTCCATGGACCTCGACGGCCTCCACGGCTGCGGGGTTCGCCGCGACCGCTCCGTGAGCTGCTGGGGTTCCGGCACGCTGCCCCCGGACGACCCCGGCCCCTTCGTGGACGTGTCCGTGGCCACCAACAACGCCTGCGGCATCGACCGCAACGGCGCCGCGACGTGCTGGGGTCGGATGTACATGGGCAGCCTCGAGCCACCGCCCGTGCGTGACTTCGTGGCGCTCGAAGGCGGCTCCGACCTTCAGTGCGGCCGCGACAGCTCAGGGGGCGTGTGGTGCTGGGGCCTCACCGGTCGTCAGCCCGTCGACCTGCCCTGAGCCCGTTCGCACCGCGCCGAACGCATTGCGCAGCACGTCTTCGAGCGGTGGGTCCGACACGGTGACATCGGCCTCCGGGTAGCGCGCGAGCACCGCCGACAGGCGCTGGTTCACCTCGGCCGCCTGCGCGGTGAGCGACCAGGAGCGCGGCCCCGTGCGCTCAAAGCCCAAGGGCTCCAGGCCCGCCTCAGGGCCCCGCACAGCGAGCCGCCGCCCATCGCCAAAGCGTGCGGCCAGCGCGTCGAGGTGACCGTCAAAGCGCAGCGTGCCTTCGTCGATGAGCAAGATGCGGTCGGTGATGCGGGCCACGTCGTCCATGTCGTGGCTGGTGAGCAGCACGGTGGCCCCGTGCCGCCGGCTGTAGTCGGCGATGAACGCGCGCACGACCGCCTGCACCTCCACGTCGAGGCCGATCGTGGGCTCATCCAAGAACAGCACCGTGGGCTCGTGGATCAGCGCTGCGGCCAGCTCGCACCGCATGCGCTGACCCAGCGACAGGTTGCGAGAGGGACGATCGATCACGTCCCCGATCTGCAGCAGCTCCACGAGCTCGTCGCGGGTGCGCTTCCAGGCCGCGTGGTCCAGATCGAAGAGGGCGCGGTTGAGCGCAAAGGTCTCGGAAGGCGGCAGGTCCCACAGCAGCTGCTGCTTCTGACCCATCACCAGCGTGACGCTGCGGAGGAAGTCGCGGGCGCGATCCTGGGGCTTGTGGCCGCCCACGGTGAGCGTGCCGGACGTGGGGTGCAGCAGCCCCGTGAGCAGCTTGAGCGTGGTGGTCTTGCCAGCGCCGTTGGGCCCGAGGAAGCCGACGCGCTCACCCGGCCCGATGTGGAAGCTCAGGTCATCCACAGCGCGCACCTCCTTGTAGGTGCGGTTCCACAGCGAGCGCAGGCTGTTGAGCAGGCCCGGCTCCTTGATGGGCACACGGTACACCTTCGTGAGCTGGCGGACGTCGATGTCCAGGCTTCCTCCAAGCGCGCTGACTCCCTGGCTATCGTGCCGGACGGCCGTGGGGGCCGGGATGGCGGGGTGCACGATGAGGGTGTGGCTGTGGGCGCTGGCGGCTTGGGCCGAGGGCGGCGTTGTGATCAACGAGGTGGTGCCGGATGCGGCGGGGTCCGATGCGGGTGGAGAGTGGGTGGAGCTTCTGGGCGTCGATGCTGCGCCGGTCGAGCTCACCGGGTGGACGGTGCAGCGGGCCACCCAGCCGGGCTCGTGGTCCACGGTGTTCGAGCTGCCCGAAGGCACCTGGATCGCGCCGGGGGAGCGCCTGGTGCTGGCGGGTCCAGAGGCCGATGGGATCGATGGGGAAGCCATCCTGTGGCTGGTGCCCGGGGCGGAGCTGGGCAACGCCGGCAGCAGCAGCGATGCTGTGGCGCTCGTAAACGCAGCGGGCACTGCCGTGGACGTGGTGGTGTACGGCAGCAGCAACGGTCCCGGCGCGCTGTTCGTGGATGAAGAAGGCGTGCCCATCGAGACCGACCGCCTCGCGCCCTCCCCGAAGTCGGGCCTGGCCCTGGCCCGGGTGCCGGATGGGCTCGACACGGGCTCCGGCACCGACCTCGTGCGGCAGGATCCCACGCCGGGTGCCCCCAACGCGTCGCCGGATGCTCCGGCCGAAGACTGCATGGCGGCACAGCCGGGCGACGTGCTGCTCAACGAGCTGCTGGCGGATCCCGAGGGAGGGGATGCCGGCGCGGAGTGGGTGGAGCTGCGCAGCCACCTGAACGAAGCGCTCCCCTTGGCCGGCTGGACGCTGCAGACCGCGGGTCGCCCGGCCGACTGGGGCAGCGCCGCACGCACCCACAGCCTCACCGGCCTCGTGCTCCCAGCCGGAGGCCACGTCGTGCGGGCCGACGATGGCGAGCGTCCACTCTCGCTGGGCAACGCGCAGGATGCCCTGCGACTCGTCGACTGCGAGGGCACCGAGATCGACGCCGTCGTCTACGGAGGCCAGAACCCCGACGGCTTCACCGACGCTGCCGAGGAGCCGCTTCCCGACGATGCTGTGGCTCCGGCCCTGCGCAGCGGCCTCCCGCTCGCACGACGCTTGGAGGGTGTCGACTCCGACGATCACGCCGCCGACTGGCAGATCGCTGCGCAGGCCACCCCGGGCGAGCCCAACCCCTCCACCTCCTGCGACGCCGGCCACGCCGTGGCGATCAACGAGCTGATGCCCGACACCCGCGGACCCGACGCTGTGGCCAACGACGAGTGGGTGGAGCTGTTCGCTGCCGAGGAAGCGGTGAACCTCGCGGGCTGGCAGCTCCTGCGCCAGACGTCGGGTTCGGCTGCGCCGAGCGGTCTGCACACCTTTGGCAGCAGCGATGTCGTGCCCGCCGGCGGGTGGTGGGTGGTCGGCGGCGCCAACGCTCCGGCCGATGCGGTGGTGCCGGTGCTCGATCTGCCCAGCGGCAGCGGCGCCGACGCCCTCATCCTCGTCGACTGCGACGGCATGCTCGTCGACTCCGTGCTGTTCGGCGGGGCCAACAACGACCGACTTGCGGAAGACGACGGCGACGTGCCGGCGGAGGTCGCCCCGGACCCCGCCGAGGGACAGTGTGTGGCGCGGGATGACGACGGGCTCGACAGCCAGCGATCGGCCGACGACTTCGTCACCACCTCGCGCTGCACGCCCGGTGCGCCCAACCGCAAGCGCCACCGGACGGACGACGAGCCCGAAGAAGCGCTGCCTGTGGGCTGCGGGGCCGACGCCCGCATCCCGCGGGGATCGGCTCCATCGAGCGGGGGCTGTGCCTTGAGCGCGGTGCCCAGCCTGCCCGGCCTGCTGCTCGTGGGCCTCCTGCGCCGCCGGGTCAGGGGCAGCGCGGATCGGCCTCCTGGATGCTCAGGATCGCTTCGCTCGTGAGCGGCAGCTCCACGCAGCCGTGGGTGTCTTCGCACACCCAGTCGTAGCTGGTGGCCGCGGCGGCGTGGCAGTCGGCGCAGTTGCCGCCGAAGGCGTTCTTCGCATCGGGCCCGCGGGTGAGGATCTCGGTGCCCTCGGCGCTCACGTCGAGGAAGAAGAACTCCCAGTCGTCGGTCTCGGGCGCGAAGCCCGCCTCCCGCTTCACCATCGCTTCGGCCGGCACAAGCTGGAGCAGCGAGCCCGGCGGAAACACCTTGCCTTCGGGATCGGCCGCCACAGCCAGCGTGGCCGCCGTGTCGCCGAGCAGGTTCGTGGCCCTGTAGCGCCGCACCGAGTCCATCTCGGTGAGGCAGCCGAAGCTCGCTTCGGTGACCACCACCTCGGTGACGACGTCGGTCTCGTCGGTCTCGTCGGTCTCGGGGCTGT
>CAYNFK010000095.1:0-17909 GCA_964396405.1 uncultured Enterobacteriaceae bacterium | reverse complement strand
GGGTGACGCCGCCGCCGCCTTCGGCCCACGCGAGCGAGGGGGCGAGCAGGAGGGCTGGGAGCCAGGAGCGTGCGTTCATCGAGTGCCTCGGGGATGCGAGAGAGCGTAGACCCGTAAGGGGTTCAGGGCTTCCCTTGTTCTTCCAGCCAGTTGTCGTGGTACACAAAGACTTCGTTGGTGCCGTTGCGGATGAAGGGGGCCTGTTCGTCGGGGTCATTCATGATCGCCGTGGTCGCCTGCGACCACACCGTCATCATGCGCAAGGTTCCGCCCACGGTCGAGTCTCCTTGCGTCTCGGGGCGCTCGGGGTCCGGCTTCTCCCACACGAAGCCGCGCCCATCGCGAGGGAACCAGACCTCCACCGTGTACGACTGCACGATCTGGTTGCCGCCGTCCTCCGACGCCGCTGACTCGGGGTTCCAGGTGCGCGCGATGTAGGCCCAGCGCGGATCTTCGCCGCGCTGGTCCACCGCCAAGTCGACCCACCGGTAGTCCTTGTACATGGGGTAGGTGATCTCGGGCAGGAAGAAGACGCCGTACTCCTTGGTGAGGGTCTGGAAGGTGCGCAGCCACGCGCAGTCGCGCGACCTCCAGCACGGCAGGCCCTCCAGGAAGTCCCGGTCGTACTGGGTGGGGGACTGCCGCTCCACGGGGCGCTGGTCGATGAGCACGGGGATCTGGCTGTGCTCCGCGATCGTGAACGGCGACGGGTAGGCCACCGACACGCCCTTGGCCTTCGAAAGGTCGGTGCCCGGCGGCCGCGGCGACACCACGCTCGCTTCTTCCTCGGTGAGCACCGACGGCGCTGCGCTGCGCAACACCACGTCGCCGTCGTCGACGAGGAAGTCCTTGTACATCCGGGACTCGAGGTTGCGCAGGATCGGCGCGAGCTCCTGATCTTCGGCATCGAACCCGACGTAGGCCTCGTGCAGGGCCTCGTCGAAGGAGCGGCTGGCGTCATCGACCGGGCGGCACGCCAGCGAGAGCGCGATCACGCTAGCCACAGCGAGAAGTCGGGCCCAGGAGCCGCGATCAGAGGGCGCGGAGGTACTGTTCGAGCGCATCGAGATCCTCGGGAGAGAGGGCTTGGGTGATGCCGTGGAGGTCGCCGGGGTTTCGGTCCACGAGCACCTCCCGTAGCGTGCGCGCCGACCCGTCGTGCAGGTACGGCGCCGTGGCCCACAGGCCGCGAAGATCGGGCACATCGAGGCCCAGCAACGGGCCGCCCAGTCGCTGTCCCGAGCTGGCGACGATCGTGCCCACATCGATCAGCTCGGGCACGCCCACGTCGAGCCAGCGCGAGCTGGAGCCGCCCTCAGGGTGACACTCGGCACACCCCACGGCCTCTGAGCGAAACAGCGCCTCGCCTTCCGAGACGTCCACATCCCAGGGCACGTCGAGCGGCTGCAGGCCCTCCACCCACGCCGCGAGCCCATCCAGCTCGGGCGACAGCCCCGCCTTCGGCGCGCCCAGCGTGGTGTTCGTGGCCGCCCAGTCGGCGTCCGAGAGGAAGCCGCGCCCCGCCTGGGGACCGCGGATGTCGTGCTCGAAGTCCTGCACCTCGTCGAAGTTGCCCGACCAGTGGATCGGCAGGCCCACCCGCTCCGACATGCCGCGCAGCGAGATCGTGTTGCGCAGGCCCTCGCCTCGGCTGGTGAAGTCCCACACGCGGCCGTCCTGCTCGCCGTCGAGGTGGCAGGAGGCACAGCTCACGTAGCTGTCTTGGGTCATGCGGGGATCGGCGGCCGTGTGGAACACCTGCGCGCCGAGCAGCGCGGAGGCCGACAACACCTCGGCTCCCGGCTTCAGATCGAGGGTGGCCACCGGCGCATCGCCACCCCCTTCGAGGTCCACCCAGGCCAGCGTGCGCGACCAGCGCCCGTGCACGTAGGCTGTGGCCCCATCGGGATCCACGGCCACCCCATCCAGGCCGATGCCGAGCCCGTGCACCACAGCCGTGCGGCGCAGCGTGTAGCTGTCGATCACCTCCAGCGTCTGGCTGCCGGAGGTGACGGCGTAGAGCCAGTCGCCGCGGGGGTGGAAGGCCACGGCCGCGATCAGATCACGGTCATCGAGCACCAGCCGACCCAGCTCCGCACCGCGCTCCCCTTCTTCGGCCGACCACGCCACAGCCCGCAGGTCGGCGCGCAGGGTGGTCTCGTGGGTGAGCGGCAGGCCATCGCGCACCAGGCCGCGACCCACGTTGGCTTTCTGGCCCGCCACCACCGCCACCCGCCCGTCGGGACGGATCGCCACAGCGTCGAGCGAGGTGGGCACGCCGCGCGCGTTCGTGTCGCTGTCGGGGCCCGGATCCGGCAAGAGACCGAACGGCACCGCCTCGTCCGTCACCGCCCACAGCTCGGCCGCTTCATCGGGGCTGCGCGCACGGCTCACCAGCCACGCGCCGCTCGCATAAGCCAGGCCTCGCAGATCGGTGCCCATGCGCAGCACGTCGTCGGGACCGCGACCCAGGGCGTAGCGCAGCAGGAGCCCTGTCTCGGAGGCCCGCTCACGCGCGGTGAGCACCACCTGCTCGCCCCCGAGCACCACGCCGAAGGGGCTGATCCCAAGGCCGGTGAGGTTCACGCGCCGCAGCTCGGTGGCCACGCCCGCCGCCGTGATGTCGTAGACCACCACGCCCGGCGCTTGCGCCTCGCAGCTCACCGCCAGCCGTCCGCCCCCGAGAGCACCCGCCTCAAAGCTCAAGCGACGGGGCGCAGGGCACGGCGACAGGTGCTGCTCCACGGTGCGCGTGCTCGGATCCACCACCGCCACAGCGCCAAAGTCGGGCAGCGCCACCCACACGCGTCCAGCCCCCACCACCACCGTCGACGACACCGCAGGGGCCGGGTCGAGCACCGGCCAGATCACCGTGACCAGCACGGTGTCCGTGGCACGTCGGTCGTCCTCTCCGAACACCTCCAGCCCCACCCGGTAGTGACCCGGCGCCGCCCACGCGTGGCTCGTGGTGAGCGTCTCGCTCGGCTCCGTGTCGCTGCCATCCCCAAAGGACCACCGCGCCTTCACCGCGCCCCGGCTTGCGCCGGCATCCAGCACCACGGCTGCGCCCACCTCCACCACGACGTCGGTGCCCGCTTCGGCCACCAGCAGCACCGTGTCGGCCGGGTCGGTGTCGGGGGTGTCGACCTCGTCGGTGTCGTCGACCCCAGGCGCGCCCGGGTTGCACGCGGCCACCGCGAGCAGCACCCCGAGCGACCGGGCCGACCTCACTGAGCCGCCGTCTCGAAGGACCACATCACGGCCTCAGCCAGCGGGTTGCCCGCGAGGTCGATGAGCCCATCCGCCGGCAGCTCCACCGTGTAGGTGACGCCTGGGCGCAGCGGCGCGTCCGGCGTGAAGTTCACGATGTTCTCCTGCACGTTGAAGCTGCCCGGCACGGCCTGGAGGTCGTCCGCCGACGCCACGCGGAAGCTGCCCTCAAACGCGCTCACCGGCTCGATCATCTCGTCGAACACCACCCCGACCCGGCTCGTGATCGGAACCGCCGTGGCGCCGTCTTCGGGGCTGCGCATGCCAGCGCGCGGCGGCTGCGCGTCGGGCGCCGTGGTCCACGGGAACACCTTCGTGGCTTCGCCCGCCACACCACCCTCATCCACCGAGGCGATGATCAGGTGGCCCAGGGGCGTGATCGTGTCGACATCACCGGGCAGATCCACCCGCCCGATCTCCACCGGCAGCGCAGGATCGGTGAAGTCGTAGAGCGCGCCGAAGTTCGACTCGCCCTGGAACAGCACATTCCCGTGCTGGAACACGTAGCCGCCGTCGCCGTCGGCCGAGATCGCCTGACCCACAAACACAGGGGCCTGGTCGGGCTCCGAGATGTCGTAGACCACGGGTCCGCCGCCGCTCTCTTTGCGGGCGAACAGCGCGTGATCCGCCCCGAGGTTCGCGAAGTAGTAGGGCGCGTCGTCACCTTCGAGGTCTTGGGTGTAGAACTCGCCCTCGAACGCCAGGAACGGTGAGAGCGGGTCAGACACGTCGAACAGGCCGGTCTTGCTCACGCCGGCCGACGACGCCATCGCGCGGTTGCCCCACACATGGAAGCTGCCCACCGGTGCGAGCGGGAAGGTGATCGGGTCGATCACGTCCTCGGTGCTGGGGTCGAGGTCGACCACGAAGGGGTTCAGCGGGTCGCGCGCATCCACCACGAAGATGCCCCGGAAGGCCGTGGAAGCGAACACGTAGGGCCCCTGCCAGAACGTGGACAACGTGAGGCGCGTGTAGCTGTCGGGGTAGGTGTGACCGGGCAGCGCGACCTGGCTCGCCCAGAACGGCGCCGTGGGATCGGTGATGTCCCAGAAGCCCACGCCTCCGATGGCATCCCCCTTCACGGGAGGGCCGCCTTCGGTGCCAGGCGTCTCGCTGGGGTAGCCCAAGAAGTCGACCGCCAGGTAGGTGCGATCCCCCACCCGCGAGAAGCCCAAGGTGTGGGACTCCCGCATCCACGGCGACCAGGCCTCCCCCACCTTCGTGGGCGCGCAGGGGTCGGAGAAGTCCCAGAACGTGATGCCACCGCCGAACACGCCGGGCTTCGAGGCCAGGGTGCCCGGGCTCTCAGGCGTGGGCGTGGGCCCGCCGTCGGTCTCGGGGTTCCAGGCGTAGCGGTCCACGCCGTCCTCGGGGGCCCACGGCATCAGCACGTAGCCGTCGAACATCGCCACGAGGTTGTGGTGATCGGCCGACCGCAGCGGATCGCCCTGGAGGTTCGCGCAGGGCTGCCAGAGCTGCTCTTCGGTGAACGTGACCGCGCCTACGCCAGGGCCGGTGCGTGGACCCCAAGCCGAAGGCTCGGGCCACACATGGGGCTCGGGAACGGAGTCGGTGTCGACCTCGTCGGTGACAGGGTCTGCCACACACGCCGACGCCCCGACCATCCACGCCAGCCAACGACGCACGCAGCCTCCAGCCCCACCACCTTGGCACGCGGATCGCCGTTGCGCGAGGGGGCCGCGTCAGGTGCGCGTTAGGGGTTGGCATGGGCCTCCAAACGGTCATCGCTCGTGTCACGGCGGGCTTCGTGCTGTTCGCCGTCACCTCGCTGGTGCTGGGCGAGGTCGTGATCCGCGCCGGCCGCATCGAGCCGAGGGTGGCGATCTTCCGCCACCACGAATCCCCGCCCCGCTTGCTGCTCTCGGAGCTGCACGATCGGGTGGTGTGGCGGCAGCCCGAGCAGGCCGGCGATCGGGGTGCTGTGCGCGAGAACCTCGCCTGTGAGGGGGCCGTCCGCGTCCACCTCTACGGCGACTCCATCGCGTTCGGTGCCGGTCTCGACGCCGCCGAATCCGTGGGCCCCCAGCTGCAGGCCGCGCTCGGCCCCGACGTGTGCGTGCGCACCTTCGCGCAGCCCGGATCTACCGTGTGTTCGCAGCTTGCTTTCGCCATGGAGCACGTCCCCACCGACCACCCCCAGGTGGTGATCCAGCAGCTCTGGTATGGCTCGCCGCGCATCCCCACGCGCCTGGGCGACGCCGCGTACGATCTGCACGGCCTGCCTGCAGATGACGCGGGCTACCCCACCCTCCCCGGCGGCTTCGGCGGACCCCTCCACCACCTGCTCTTCGACCACAGCCGCTTCTGGGCCTGGGGAACGCTGGCGCTCACCTCGCCGTGCAAGGGCTGCGGACGCGGCTGGGAGGAGCTGATCGACACCGATCTGACGGCCCTGCACCAGCTCACCACCGCATCGGGGGGGCAGCTCGTGCTGTGGCTCGCGGCCCCGCTCGACCGGTCGGTGGAAGACCTCCAGGCCCATCCGGTGGACTGGTACGATCCCGTGCTGCGCTGGGCGGAGACCCACGGCGTGCGGGTGGTGCGCGCCGAGTCCTTGTGGACCGGGGCCGCGATCGAGGCGCTGCGCCTGAACCCCTGCTGTCACCTCAACGCGGCCGGTGCCGAGCGCACGGCGCAAGGCCTCGCGGAGCACGTCCGGCCGCTGCTTCCGCCCCCAACACGTTAGACGCCGGCCCTTTCCCCGCGGCTCGCATGGCACCCCTTCACCCTGACCCTTTGCCCGGCCCATGGTTCCGGTGGATGCTGCCCTGGCGGCGTCTCGGGGCCGACGGTCGTGTGCCCTCCCCCGACGCGCTGCGTCGCCAGGAGGCCAGCCGCCTGCTCGCGGCCGGCATGGTGGTGGGCGCGCTCGGCGGTGTGGTGGCCTGGGCCTTCGACCGCGTCACGCAAGCCGTCGGTCACGGCCTGCTGGGCACCGAAGAGCCGTCGATGATTCCGCCGGTGGGCTGGATGATCGTGGCCGCGCCTGCGTTGGCGGGTCTGGCGGCGGGCCTGCTGATCCGCTTCTTCACGCAGTCCGGCAGCGCCCAGGGCATCTCCGACCTCCTCGCCCGCGTGCAGGTGCACGAGTCGCGGCTCTCCATGCGCGACGGCATCGTCACGGCCGTGGCCGCGGCGCTGGTGGTCGGCGGCGGTCAGTCGGGCGGGCGCGAAGGGCCGATCGTGCAGGCGTCGGCAGCGCTTGCGGGGCGGGTGGCAGAGCGCCTGGGCGTGCGACCGGCCGACCTCCCTGCCCTGCTCGCTGCGGGTGCAGCCGCCGGCATCGCCGCAAGCTTCGACACCCCGCTGGGCGGCGCGTTCTTCGCGCTGGAGATCATCCTCGGAAGCTTCGCGGTGGAGGCCTTCGCCCCGGTGGTGGCGGCCACGGTCACCGGCACGGTCGTGGGGGAGGCGCTGCTCGGCGACCGCGTCGCCCTGCACCTGCCGCCCTTCGTGCTCCAGCACCCGGTGGAGCTATTCTTCTACCTCGTGCTGGGCGCGGCTTCGGCCGGTGTGGCGTGGGCGCTCAAGCAGGCCGTGGTGCACGGATCGGGCCGGCTGGCGGACGTGCCGATGCCCTCGTGGCTGCGGCCGGGGCTCGCGGGCCTCGGGGTGGGTCTGATCGCCTGGCTGGGCATGAACCCCGTGATGGGCAACGGCTACGCGTACGTGGAGGCCTTGCTCGCCGGCAAGGGCGGCACGATGCTGTTCGTCACCGGCTTGCTGGCGGCGAAGGTGTTCGCCACGATGCTCACCTCAGCGGGCCGCGTCGGTGCCGGCCTGTTCGCCCCCAGCCTGTTCGTGGGGGCGGTCACGGGCACGCTGTTCGGCATGGCCGTGCAGGTGATCTGGCCGGGCCACACCGAGGCCGCGGGCGCCTACGGCATGGTGGGCATGGGCGCCGTGGCCGCCGCCGTGATGAGCGCGCCGATCACGATGACGCTGATGCTGTTCGAGATGACCGGCAACTACCAGGTCATCCTTCCGCTGCTGCTCTCGCTGTCGGTGGCAGGCGCTGTGTCCGCCAGCTTCCGCATTCGCTCGATCTACGAGATGCAGCTCGAGCGGCGCGGGGTGGTGGTGAGCCGCACGCGGGAGTCCGCCGCGCTCCAGCACCTCAAGGTGGCCGACCTCCTCCGCGCCGACGGCTTCGAGACGGTGCGATCCGATGAGCCGATGTCGGCCCTGGTTACCCGATTCCTCGCCAGACGGGTGGAGCGCCTGCACGTTCTCGACGACAACGGGCGCTACCTGCGCACCATCGATCTGCAAGACGTCAAGGGCGTGCTCGCCCAGCCGCCCACCGAGCACGAGCTGCGCGCGAGCGACCTCTCCCTGCGCCCTCCGCCCGCCCTACGGCCGCACCAGACCCTCGCTTCGGTGCTGCCGTCGTTCTACGAGACCGGCTTCGCCGAGCTGCCGGTGATCGATAGCGAAGGCCGCCTGGTGGGCATCCTGGCCGAGCGCGACGTGATGGCCACCTACCACCGCGAGTCCCTGCGCACGTCGGCCCGCCACGCCCACCTCGTCTCCGACGCTGGGGATGCCCAGCACGACGAGCACGTGGAGCTGCCCCAGGGCCAGGTGGTGCAGGTCGTCGACGTGGGCACCGCGCACGCCGGTCGCACCCTGGCCGAGCTTCGCCTCCCCGCGCAGTGCGGCTGCACCGTGCTCGCGATCTCAGCGTGGAGCGACACGAACCAGCAGCGCGAGCGCCTGCCGGCCGATGCGACCCGCGTGCTGGACGCGCGCGACCGGCTGGTGTTGGTGGGGCCGCAGGAGCAGGTGGAGCGGCTGGCGAGGGTGGGGCGAGGCGAGGGGTGAGGGCGAGGTGGGGCTGGGCGTGACCGTCGTCGCCCACGCGCGCGTGACGGGCGGGTACCGCGACGTGAGCGCTTCATTCGCGTCCATTTTACCGTTCGGAGGTCCGCGATCCCATTGGACACCTAAGGCGTTGTTCCGTTTCGCCGCCTGGGAGTCCTGATGACCGGTCTACATGTTCTCTTGATGGCCCTCACGGCGTGCGGGGTCGGTGCCCCCGAACTCGACGCCGATCGCGCGGGCGCCTCGCTCGCCCCGCCCCACGGCACGTTGGTCTTGAGCGGCCCGGCCGAGCTCCCCCGCGGCGAGCGCGCCGTGTACACGGTGAGCGGCGCTCACCCTGGCGAGACCATCTACCTAGGCTACTCGCTCCGCGGCGCGGGCCTGGGACCGTGCCACGCCGAGATCGGGTGGCAGTGCCTCTCGCTGGTCGCTCCGGCGATCCTGGTGACCGGTGCCACGGCCAACATCGACGGCACGCACAGCTTTCACGTGCCGGCCATCCGGCTCCGTGTCGGCACGGCGCCCGCCATGCAAGCGATCACCATCCGCGGAATGCGCGGCGCGGACAGCCTGCTGTCGAACACGATTCAGAGCGTGGTCGTCACGCCCGTCGAGGGCTGCACGGACCCGCTCGCGCTCAACTTCGAGCCGCTCGCCAACGTCGATGACGGGAGCTGCGAGCTCCCCGTCGACACCGCCGTGCCCGGGCCGGCACCGGTCGTGATCGACACGAACCTCCAGGCCTCCGCGATCGCCGTGGCCACCAACCGAGCCATCACCGCCACCTTCGACCTGCCGATGAACGGCGACTCCGTGCGCGCGCACTTCCTCATCTCGCCCGACGTCAGCGCGGTCGACCCCACCTTCGACATCGCCTCGAACAGCGTTGTGTTCGCGCCCGCTCCGCTCCCGCCGAGCTTGGGCTTCGGGCCCGCAACGCCCCTCGCCTTCTTGGCCCCGAGCACCACGTACACCGTGACCATCCTGGCAGGCGCCGAGGATGCGACCGGCGCCGCGCTGGAGAACGACTACGTCTGGTCGTTCACCACCGGTCTGGCGATCAATGAGCTGCCCGCGAGCTTGGGTCCCCTCGCGTCGGTTGCGATGCTGGGCGCTACGGTGGTGGGCACCGCCCCGCCCACCTCGGTCACCGGCGACGTCGCCTCGGTCGGCGCGCTGTCGGGCTTCACGGACCTGGTCGCCCAGGTGTCGGGCATGGTCTACAGCCCGGCCGGCCCCGTGGTTCCTGCGGGCATGCTCGCCGCGTTCGACGTGGTCACCGCCGACCTGAACGGTCGCGCCGTCGCCCCGATCCTCCCGTTCTCGGCCGCGGTGGCCACCGCAGGCCCGCTGCCGCCCGGCCACTACGTCTCGGTACCGGCCGTGGCACTCGCCACCCCCATGGTGCTCGACGCCGGCAACGACCGCGACGCCACGTTCATCTTCCGCGTGAACGCCGCCTGCTCGCTCGCAGCCGGGGTCCACGTCACCTTGCAGGGCGGCGCGGAGCCCGCCAACGTCTTCTTCCTGTGCGACGGTGCCGTCACGCTCGGCGCGGCCGCATCGTTGAGTGGCACGGTCGTCACCCCGGCGGCCCTGACGCTCGGTGCTGACGCTGTCGTCGACGGCGGCCGCTTGCTCACCAAGACCGCGGCGCTCACCCTCGGCGCGGCGGCCAAGGTCAGCATCCCGTAGGGCACGTCGCTTACGCTTCGAGCGCCTGCAAGACGGGCGCTCGAAGCCTCATGGACACAAGACGACACCTGCCTGCCGGCACCCAGAACTGGATAGCCCTGGAGGAGCGTGACCACCGCTCACCCCAGCAGGAGAGACCCCTATGTACGTCGATGGCTTCATTCTGGCAGTCAAGAAGGACAAGCTCGACAGCTACAAGAAGATGGCCCGCATGGGCCGGGAGAGCTGGATGAAGCACGGCGCGCTCAGCTACGTGGAGGCGCTGGCCGACGATGCGCCTGTGGGCGAGCTCACCTCGTTCCCCCGTGCGGTCCTCGCGACGGACGATGAGATCGTGGTCTTCGCGTACATCACCTACAGGGACCGCGCGCACCGCGACGAGGTCAACAACAAGGTCATGGCCGAGATGGAGTGGGATCCGAACGACATGCCCTTCGATGGCAAGCGCATGATCTTCGGCGGGTTCGAGGCGTTCGAGCAGGCCTGACCAAGACTCCCTCGAACCGGGCCTCCGTGGCAGCCGGCGGCGGTGCGGCCCCGGCTGTCGCCGGCGTCGACTGGAGTGCGGAGGTCCCGATGGATCGGTCGCTGGGACCTGCGTCCGACGGCCGTCGGGGGTCGGTCGCGAGGGTGCCGCTCGTCCACCCTGGGTCGCGATATAAGCGTTGCGAGGGGCCTACGAACGTGAAGTCGAAGCGGTTGCGCAACCCCATGAAGTCTGGAGCGTCGATGAGGATCGGCGGCTCGAAGCCCCCGTCAGCGCCGAGCGCCGGCCAGGCGGCACCGCCGGCGTTCCCCGCCGACATCCAGGCGTGGTACCGGCTGCGCATCCCCCCGAAACTGTGGAACTCGGGCACCATCCTCGGGCCCACGCCTGAGGAAGAGAGTGGCGCGTAGGGTCGTGCTCGACACCCACGCGTGGATCTGGCTGATCACCGGAAACGTGCGCGAGATGCCAGCCGAGGTGGTTCGACGGGTGCTGACCGCCGACGAGCAGTGGATCTGCTCGGCCAGTGTCTACGAACTCCATGTGTTGGTTGCGCGCAGCCGGGTGCAACTTCACCTGCCCGTCGACGAGTGGGTCCAGGAAGCCACGGTGGGTGCAGGCATTCGCGTGTGCCCACTCACAGCTCTGGACGCCGCTGCCGCCGGGAACCTGCAGGCTTCGTGGCAACACGGCGACCCGCTGGACCGCATGATCCTTGCCACGGCGCAGCGTCGCCGGGCCACGCTGGTCACGCGCGACAAGCAGCTCTTGCAGTTCCGCCCTGACCTGGCATCCTGGTAGTGCGCGGGCCGAAGACGGGTCGATGCTACGCTTCAACCCGGTAGACGTGTGGCTCTTCGCTCGGGGAACCCCGTCGTGACGCCCGCCGACGTCGTGTAGACGTACCGGTCCACCCGCGCCACGTCGCCCTCGGCATCGTACCGCACCCGTGCCTGCGGGAGCAGCTCGCCGCCGACCATGAACCGGTGCTGGGTGACCACCGTTGGCGACCCTCCCTCCTCAAGGAGAGGAGCACAGGCAGGGGGCCTACACAACCACGGGGACACCCTCTCGCCCGCACAGCGCCAGATCGCCTTTTCTCCGTGGGGCAACTCCCGAAAAGCGTGGGGCAACTCCCGAAAAGCGTGGGGCGGCCGTTCGCGCCCCATTCCCTGCCCCCACGGTGCGAGGGTCCCACCCTCCGCAGAGGGTACCCCACCCCTCCCCGCCCCCAACCCGCGCGCCCCTTCCCCCAGCGCCGGCACACACTCCCCTGGGGCCGGCACACACTCCCCCGGAGCCGGCACACACTCCCCCGAGGCCGACACACATTCCCCTGGACCCGGCACACACTCCCCCGAGGCCGACACACGCTCCCCTGGGCCCGGCACCTCGGTTTCAGCGGTCCCGAGCCCTCACCGCGGCTGTTCAGGAACTGTCGCGCCTGCAACTCCCAGGTGCGGGCCTGCCCCCGGCGCGGGTAGGCTCGCGCCCCATCCCGCGGAGCCTCGCCGTGAACCTGCCTGCCTCGCTCGTCCGCGCTTCGTGGCTCGCCGGCCTCATGGCGGCCTGCAACCCGGGCGGCACGGCCCTGGCACCCGAGCTGCCCCAGGTGGAGGCGGGCCCGGCCCTTGTGGGTGCTGCGGAAGCCGCCCTGCACCTCCCGCTGGGCACGCCGCTCGCTGCGTTCTCCAGCCGCTGCGCCTGCCTCGACAGCACGAGCGAGCCCGACAAGCGCGCGTCGCCCTACGCGAACGCGTTCGTGGAGAGCGCCGGCGTCTACATCCGCCCCACGATCAAGGCCGTGTGGGTCTCCAACGGCCAGCAGCACCTCGTGATGACGAAGGCCGACCTCGGGTTCGCGTTCGACGGCGTGGTCGATGAGGTCACCCGCCGCCTGGAGGTGGCCACGGGCGAAGATCTGGCCGGTCAGCTCACCTGGAGCACCACCCACACGCACTCCAGCTACGGCGCGTTCACTGCCAACGACGCGTTCCTGCTCGGCGCCGACAGCTTCCACCGCGAGATCTTCGAGCGCCTCGTGCAGCAGCTGGTCGATGTGGCCCTCGAGGCCTACGCTCAGCGCCGTCCGGCCGCGCTCGGCTTCGGGCTGGCTTCCCACTTCGACCCCACGGATGCGATCTACGAAGACCGCCGCCCCACCAACGATGACCTCGTGCTGTTCCCCGATGTGGGCCCCGAGCAGGCCGACAAAGACCCCACGATGCACCTGCTGCGGGTGGACGATGCCGTCAGCGGCGACCCGATCGCGGTGGTGTTCGGCTTTGGTTTTCACCCCGTCACCTTCTGGGAAGACAACCCCCTCGTGAGCGCCGACGCGATCGGCCCGATCGAGCAGGAGGTGGCCGAGAGCTTCGTCGACGCACCCGAGCCCGTGGTGGCGATGTTCCTGCAGGGCGGTGCGGGCGATGCGAACGTGGTCGGCCTCGGCGAGGGGTGGCGGCAGACCGAAGCTGTCGGTGCGCGCGTTCGGGATCACGTGCTCAGGCTCCGCGACGAGACGCCCACGTCGACGGCGCCGATCCGCCTCGAGTCCTTCGTGCACGCCGTGCCGATCACCACGGCCGACATCCACGTCACCCGCAACGGTGCCGTCGACTGGCGTTACCCGCGCTGGGACCCCGCGCAGGCCGACGTCCACCAGCCCGACAACCTCATCTACAACGACGATGGCTCGCTCCGCGGCGACTTCGACGAGTGGTACACCGACTACGGCGCCGGGTTCTGCGGCTGGGGCGGACTGGACCTGCCCATCGGCGGCCTGCCGGGCGTGGCGAACGAGGTGGATGGTGCCTGCCCCGAAGGCCAAGACTGCGCCTACCAGAACTGCCTGCAGGTCTCGCTGCTCAAGTCGCTGATCCAGACCTACTTCTACCCGCCCGGCGAGAGCATCTCGCTCCCCGCACGCGGCATGTCGCAGACCCTGGTGGCGGCAGCACGCTTCGGCCCCATCGGCGTCCGCAGCCTCGACGGCACGCAAGGCCAGGACGACGTCCTGCTGGGCTTCTTTCCCGGCGAGCCGGTGCACTTCTACGCCGAGACCTGGCGGCGTCGTGCCGCGGACGAGCTGGGTCTTCGGCACAACGCGATGATCGGCTACAGCATGGACCACGAGGGCTACCTGCTGGTGGCCGAGGACTGGCTGCGCGGCGGCTACGAGCCCGACATCACGTTCAACGGGCCGCTCGGGGCCGAGTGGATCCTCGAGAACGTGCTCGCCGACGCAGGTGGCCTCCTGCGGAGCCCCGAGCTGGAGCCGCACGACGAAGCGCGCGGCCCCGAGGTCTACGACCTGCCGGACTTCCCGAACACGCCGCCCGACGTCACGCTGACCGCAGGCACGCGCCTGGGCACCGACACCGACCCCGCCTCGCTGTGGGTGCCGAGCGGCTTCACCGTCGACCTCACGATGCCGCCGAGCGTGCCGCGCGTGCAGGGCCAGGTGCAGGTGGCGTGGGTGGGCGGTGATCCCGCGGTGGACGACCCCTTCGTCACCCTGGAGCACCTCGACGGCGCGGTGTGGAGCCCCGTCACCACGCTCACCGGACGCGTGGTGTCCAACGACCGGCCCGACTTCGTGCTCACCACCCGCCCCGATCCGCTGTTCCCCGCCGACGCCGTGCAGACCCACAGCTGGTGGGTGGTGTGGCAGGCGCTTGGCCAAGGGCCCGACCGCGCGGCCCTGCCCGTCGGCACCTACAGGCTGCGCATCGAGGGCCAGTCCCTGCAAGCGCCCGACGACGCGTTCCCGTGGGCGGGCGTGCCTTACAGCTTCGCCACCGAGCCGTTCAACGTGGTGCCGGCCGCCCTCACCGTCCAGCCCACCGAGGCCGGGTTCACGGCTGCCCTCGTCGCCCCGCCCTCAGGGTTTCGCATGGTCGACGTCGACGGCGACGTGACCGGCAACAACCCCGTCCGCGGGCCGCTCACGCTCACGTGGGAGCTTGAGGATGCCTCGCTCGTCGAGGAGACCGTGGACGCGCCCGACCCGGTGGACGGAAGGACCCCGCTGCAGCCGCCGGCGGGCGGGGCGATCGTGGCGCTCACGGTGCGTGATTCGGCGGGCAACGAGGGGCGCTGGGTCGCGGGGTCGAATCCGGTCCGATAAGATTCGGCCTGGAGTGCCCCCGATGCGACGTTCCGCCTTCGCCACGGTCGTGTTGTGCACTGCTGCGTACGCACCCCGTGCCGCGGCGCTCGAACTCACGGTCCTCGGTACGCTCGATGCCAGGTCCACTGTCACCTTAGAGGTCAGCGGGGCCGAGCCGGGCCAGTGGGTCTACGTCGTGGCGGGCACGGGCTCCGGGGTCACGGCATGCCCGCCTGTGCTCCAGTCGCTGTGCTTGCGCCCCCGATCGCCGGTGGTGGTGAGGTCGGGAAGGGCGAACAGCGCAGGAGCTTGGACAGCCTCCACGAGGGTGCCGCGCACGCCGGACGGCGCTCGGTTCGAGCTGCAGGCAGCCGCCTTTGGCGCGGGTGGCGCGCCCTCCACATCGACCAGCGTGTTCCTCCACAACCCGTACTCCACCGTCGCGAAGCCCACAGGGCTGGGGGTGTGGACCCGCTACCCACGCGGCACGCTCACCGAGTCCACCACCTCGTCGACGTGGTCGGGATCGTTCATCGTGCGCCTGGAGAATGCCGAGGGTGTGCCCATCTGCAACGGCGCGGCTGACCTCACCGCCGTCTACCAACCCGTGTGCCCATCCTGCGATTTCGGGCTCTCAGTGACCGTCTCAAACGTCGAAGAGTACACCTTCTCCTACAGCCGCTGCCGAGACCTGCTGGGCATGGACCTCGCCGACTTTTACCCCACCGCCCTCACCCTCCGTCTGGTCGGCAACCCCACGGTCCCCCTGAGCCCCAAACGGATCGAGCGGTATGACGCTGGCTACGGGTGGAGCGACTATGGGCCCGCATATGCCGAGCGCGCGTACCAGGGCCCCGGCCAGCCCGGACCGTCCCCCCTCTCCATCGTCTGGTACGGACTGCCCCACAGCGCAGTCGCGTACTGACCTGGGTGATGGTTGCCCACAGCACAGGGGGGTCTCGAATGTCGCAGTCGGTGGGGTCGCGACACGGGGTGGGCTGGAGGCGACTCTCGGCACCGGGGCTGATCGGCGCGCTGCCGGCCGCGCTCGTGGCCTGCCAGCCGGAGCTGTCGCCCGCGCTGAAGTCCGAGCTGTGTCCCACGACGCGCACGGCGCATGCTCTGGCTGAGCCGTTGCCCTGGGGGCCCTCCCCCAAGTCCGAGCTCGACGACTGGGGCGAGGAGCACACATTCACGGGAGACGATGCCGCGGGTGCCTCTTGGCCCGAGACTGTGTCCGCCACGTTCCATGCCCCCACGGGGACCACCGGCGAGCTGGCCGTCGCCGCGGAGCCCTCCACCTGGGACGCCGCCACCTGCGGGCCGGCCGCGGTGTTCCGCATCGTCACCACCGCCAATCTGGCCGTCGGCACCGACCTGGTGGGCACGGGCTGCGCCGCAGTCGTGGAGTTGGTCGCTTCGGACCCGGGTTCGCTGGCCACCTGGCACGCACGCTGTGTCGACGTGGAGCGGTCGACCGCGTGGGTCACGGCGCACCCAGAAGGGGCTGACGATCGTGGTGTCGACGTGATCCTCACCACCACGATGGACGAGGGTCGGGTCTCAGCAACCGTGTTTCGCGACCAAGGCGGCGGTGAAGGTGCCGATGTCTCGCAGACCCTGCTCGATCGGTCGTGGGGTACCGACGAGGGCGTCCATGCGCGGATCTGGCTGGGTGAGCTCGGCCGGTAGGACCCGGAGCTACGGGCAGGGATTCGGCCACGCCCTGTGGATCGCCTCGATGCCCTTGAGCACCTCGGCCGACAGCACCACGTCGGCCGCACCCAGGTTTGTGCGGAGCTGCGCCAGGGTGGTGGCCCCCACCAGCGTGCTCGCCACGAACGGCCGGGACGCCACGTAGGCCAGCGCCATCTGGGCCGGGTCGAGGCCGTGCTGCTGCGCGAGGGCCGCGTAGAGGGGTGCGCGCTCGTGGCCCTTCTCGGTCATGTAGCGGGTGAAGGCCGGGAACAGCGTGAGGCGCGCACCCTCGGGACGGGCACCGCCCGCGTACTTCCCGGTGAGCAGGCCCATCGCGAGCGAGGAGTAGGCCAGCAGGCCCACCTCTTCGCGGTGGCAGATCTCCGAGAGACCGATCTCGAAGGTGCGGTTGAGCAGCGAGTACGCGTTCTGGATCGCCACCATGCGCGGACCCACGGCCTGCTCGGCGAGCGCGAGCAGCTTCATCAGGCCCCAGGGCGTCTCGTTCGACACGCCCACGTACCGGACCTTGCCCGAGCGCACGAGGTCGTCGAGGGCGCGCAGGGTCTCGTCGAGCGGCGTGGCCTGCTCGTTCCCGTCGTGGCGGTACTCCAGCCGACCGAACAGCGGCACGCTGCGGTCGGGCCAGTGGAGCTGGAACAGGTCGAGGGTGTCGGTGCGCAGGCGCTGCAGGCTGCCTTCCACGGCCGCGTTCAGGTGGTGGGCGTCGAAGCGCGTCTCGCCGCCGCGGATCCAGGCGATGCCGCGTGCGGGACCCACGATCTTCGTGGCCAGCACCACACGCTCGCGGTGGCCGGGCTTGGCCAGCCACGTGCCCAGGTAGGCCTCGGTGCGGCCGGCGGTCTCGGCGCGGGTGGCCACCGGGTACATCTCGGCCGTGTCGACGAAGTTGACGCCCAGGTCCAGCGCCAGGTCGAGCTGCGCGTGCGCTTCGTCCTCGGTGTTCTGCTCGCCCCAGGTCATGGTGCCCAGGCCGAGCTTGCTCACCCTCAGATCCGATCGTCCCAGACGGCGCAGCTCCACGGTCTCCTCCAGCGGGGGCGACCCTAACGCGCACGACACCCGCCACAGCCGGGGTGCTACCCGTTGCGGCGACCATTGACATCCATGTCAAGCCATGTTCCCAGACGGGACCATGGCCACCTCCCCCGAGACCCTGCCCACCGATCGTCGGCGCCAGATCCTGGACGCGGCCGTGGCTGTGTTCGCGGCCCGCGGGCACGATGACACGCGCATCCAGGACGTCGCGGATGCGGCCGGCGTCGCCTACGGCCTCGTCTACCACTACTTCGGCACCAAGGATCGCCTGCTCGCCACGGTGTTCGACGAGAACTGGGCCACGTTCGCCGATGTGGTGGAGGGCCTCGTGGGCTCCCCGCGCGCCATCGACGACCTGCTCCGCGCGATGGTCGACTACGTGCTCGGCGCCGTGGAGGCGTACCCGGCCCGCATCCAGGTGATCCTGGTGGAGTATGGCCGCCTCGCACGGCGAGGTCAGGCGCTCACGCACCCCGATGTGGCGCGGGCGATCGCCAGCCTCACCTCCGCGCTGCGCACCGCCCAAGCCAAGGGCGTGCTGCGCCACGAGGTCGATCCCGAGGCCCTGCCGGTGCTGCTGCTCGGCGCGCTGCAGGCCGCGATCGTGGCGATGCTCGCCCCCGGCACCGCCCCCCCCATCGACCGCCTCGCCATGCGCAGCACGCTGCTCGCGCTGGTGCGGGGCACCTTTCTTCCCTGATCGGAGCGCGCCATGGACTTCTCTTGGACCGACGAACAGATCGC
>CAYNFK010000094.1:0-17946 GCA_964396405.1 uncultured Enterobacteriaceae bacterium | reverse complement strand
GAATGGCCCGTACTGCGATCTACGCTGGCTCGTTCGACCCCGTCACCAACGGCCACCTCGACATCATCCGGCGTGGAGCCCAGCTGTTTGACCGGCTGGTCGTTGCGGTCGGGAACAACCCGGCGAAGCGTTACCTGCTCGACCTCGAGCAGCGCCTCGAGCTTGTGCGCACCAGTGCGGCGGGGCTCCCCAACGTGGAGATCGTTGCGTTTCGCGGGCTCCTGGTGGATGCCGCTCGCCGCCACGACGCGGATGTTGTCCTGCGAGGGCTGCGCGCGCTGTCCGACTTCGACCTCGAGTTTCGAAACGGGCTGGCGAACCGCGCCCTGTCGGGCATCGAGACGTTCTTCTTGCTGGCTGATCCCGGCATGATCTACATCTCGTCCTCGATCGTTCGCGAGATCGCCAGCCACGGCGGCGACGTGTCGGGCTTCGTCCCCGACCACGTGGAGGCCGCCCTGCGTGAGCACGCCCACCCGGTCGCTTCGTGAGGCGTCGGCTCCTCGGGTGCGCGGCCGCCCTGGTCTTGGTGCTGTGGCCGCCTTCGATCGCAAGCGCCGCAGATGTCGACCCCGACACCGTCACCGCCGCGCTCGTGCAGGTGGAGCTCTGGCTCGACCTCGGCGAGCGGTCGTCCGCTCTAGCGCTCACCCGGCGGGCGGTGCGTCAGCTTCCCAACGACGTCCGTTGGCACCTGGCTCGTCTGCGTGTGTTGCACGATGCCGGACTTCAGCCATGGATCGAGGCTGAGTATGCGAGCGCAGAGCGCCGCAGCGAGGCCGCCGATCAGGCGTATGCGCAGTGGCAGGTCGAGACCGGCCGCAGGCTCGCAACACCGGAGGGCGTGAAGGGTCTCGACCTCGTGAATGCCCGGCTCGCGTTGGCTCGTGGCGCTGTCGCCGAGGCTCAGGCTGTGGCCGACCGCAGCGCGGACGACGAACACCTCGCGTTGGCTGCCGAGGTGCGAGCCGCCACCGGCGACCTCACCGGACTTGCGCGGCTCGCGCAGGACTGGCCGGGCGAGGAGCCCTCGGAGGAAGCGTTCACGCCGCTCCTGCCGTTGTTTGTAGGGAAGGCGACCAAGGAGGTGGAACGAGCCCGCGCCGCCATCCTGGCCCGCGTGGACACACGCATCGCCGAGGCGGATCATCCCCTCGGCCTGCTGCGCGCGGCTCAGTTCTTGCTCGCGCTGGGCGACACGGACCGGCTGGAAGCGCTGCGCCTCCGCCTTCGCACCATCATGGGTCACGAGGCCACCTACCAGGAGCGCCTCGACGGCTTCGCCGCAGGCCCGGAAGGGTGGACGGCGTGGGAAGTTCCGCGGCGTGCCCGTTGGGGCGCGCCGATGCTCGACGAGGTGGGAAAGCTCGTGGTGCGCCAGGGCAAGACCGAGCTCGTGTGGGGACGCGCCGAGGAGACGCGCAGGATGGCGCTCGCTGCTGCGGAGGAGGCGTGGTCACGCGGACTGCCCGATGTCGCCGACGCGTTCATCGATCGGTACGTGGGCGGCTGCGCGCCGAGCCGTCGCGCTGAGGTGCTGGCGCGCGCGGGAAAGGGTGCGGAAGGGCGCGCGCTCGCCGAGGATCGGCTGCTGCGCTGCGTGGGCGGCACCGATCTGTTCCCCACGGTCGATGTGGCGGGTCTGGAGGTCGAGGCGCTGCTGGTGGACCACGCGGAGGCTTGGGCGGCGTTTGGTCGGGTCGCCGACCTCGGCGGCGCGACGGCCGATGCGGCGCTGGCTTTTGGCATTGCAGCGCGTCTGCAACCGGAACCCGATCGGGTCGCGATCGCGGCGCGACGTGCCGTCGAGGCCGGCATGGAGGTTGATGGATCCGGGCTGCCCAGCACCGACGTCCTGGCAGCGGCGCTGGAGTCCGCGACCTGGCTCTCGCCGCTGCAAGCGCTGCAAGCGAGCCGTGCACGGCTGGCCAGGGCGCGCACGTCGGCGCTGCTGGCACCCAACGTCGACCGCTTGGTGGATCGAATCACGCCCGACGACACCTGCCTTGCCACGCTGCGTGAGCGGTGCCAGCTCGAGCGCGCTGTCGCCCTGGAGGCGGCGCGACGTGCTGGCCGTACCCTCGACCCCGAGGTGGTTGAGCCGGTGCGCGATGCCGGCGCGCTGCGGGCCGCAGCCGGGTGGCTCGACGAGCTGGAGCGAGCCCGCTTCCTGCGCACGGCCACGCTGCGCCGGCTCGCGCGTCCCACCGATGAGGCGGCGGCGATCGCGCGCATCCTCGATGGCGACACCGGTGTGGCGCTGGGACGCACCGCGCCGCGGTGGGCTGTGGGGGCGGTGCGGTCCACGGATCTGCTGGGTGAGGTCGTCGTGCTGTCCTTCTGGGCGTCCTGGTGTCGTCCGTGCTTCGCCGAGCTGCCGCTGCTCGACGGCATGACGGCGGTCTGGGAGAAAGAAGGGGTGCGCGTGCGGGTCATCGCGGTCAGCGTGGACGAAGACGAGAGCGCGTACCGACGAGCCCTGGCAAAGCTGCCGTGGGACACCATGTCGGTGGTGCGTGCGCCTGAGCTTCGCCACCTGTTCGACGTGAAGGACCTCCCCACCACGTGGGTCGTCGATGGTGCAGGCGTGTCCCGCGCCGTGCATGTCGGGTACGACGGGTCCGGGCTCGGCTGGCTGGATGAAGCGGTGCGTACCTGGGATCGGCTGTCGACGCAGTGAGGTGGATGGATGTGTGGCATCGTCGGGTATGTGGGTAGCCGGGCCGCGCTGCCCATTCTGATCGAGGGCCTTCGGCGCCTGGAGTACCGGGGCTACGACTCCGCGGGTGTAGCCCTCGTCGGAGGTTCGGGTCTGTGGGTGCGACGGGCCGTGGGGCGCGTGGCCCTGCTCGCTGCGAAGGTCGAGGGCGGCCCCCCTCATGCTGTAGGCATCGCTCACACCCGGTGGGCCACGCACGGCGGGGTCACCGAGGCCAACGCCCATCCCCACGTCGATGGGCCCCAGCGCATCGCGGTGGTGCACAACGGCATCATCGAGAACATGACTGAGCTGCGCACCAAGCTCAAGGCGGAAGGGGTGGTGTTCCGCTCGGAGACCGACACGGAGGTGCTTGCGCACCTGCTGAGCCGCCACTGGGCGGGCGATCCGCTGGAGGCGGTCCGAAAGGCGCTGGAGCCGATTCGCGGGACCTACGGCATCGCCGTGGTGTTCGCCGATCGTCCCGACCTGCTGGTTGCCGCGCGCAACGGCTCGCCGCTGGTGATCGGCATGGGGGATGGCGAGAACGTCGTGGCCAGTGATCCCCAGGCGGTCGTCGAGCACACGCGTCGGGTGGTCTACCTCAAGGACCGCGAGATCGCGGTGCTGTCGGCGGACGGCGTGGCCGTCCATGCTTTCGACGGCACAGCGCTGGACCGCAACGTAGAGCTGATCGAGGCTGACTACGATCTCGCCAACATGGAGGGCTACCCGCACTTCATGCTCAAGGAGATCCACGAGCAGCCGCGGAGCGTGCGTCGGTGCCTGCGCGGCCGCATCCAGACCGACGAGGGCAACGCTAAGCTCGGCGGCCTCAACGTCACGGCGCGTGACCTCGCGGCCGTGCAGCGCGTCGTGAGCCTGGGGTGCGGAACGAGCTACCACGCGGGCATGGTGGGGTCGCTGGCGATCGAGGCGCTGGCACGCTTGCCGGCCAAGGCTGAGATCGCGAGCGAGTTTCGGCACCGGCATCCCATCGTGCAGCGCGATGCGATCTTCCTGGCGATCAGCCAGTCCGGCGAGACGGCCGACACGCTGGGTGCCGTCCACGAGATCCAGCTCAAGGGCGGCGACGTGATGGGCGTGGTCAACGTGGTGGGCAGCACGCTCGCGCGAACCTGTGGGCGAGGGGTGTACCTGCACTCAGGCCCCGAGGTGGCCGTGGCCTCCACCAAGGCGTTCACCTCGCAGGTCACAGCGCTGCTGCTGTTCTCGCTGATGGTGTCGCGCACCCGCGATCTGTCGTTCCAAGAAGGGCAGGCGTTCGCGCGAGCGCTCGCCGAGGCGCCCGAGAAGATGGCGCACTACCTCGACCGACCAGGCCCGATCGACCAGGCCGTCGAGCTGGTGCGGGCGGCCCGCTACGTGCTCTTCTTGGGCAGGGGCTTCAGCTACCCGGTGGCGTTGGAGGGGGCGCTCAAGCTGAAGGAGGTCGCTTACATTCCGTGCGAGGCGTACCCATCGGGAGAGATGAAGCACGGCCCGATCGCGATGCTGGAGGAGGGGTCGCCGGTCGTTGTAGTGGCACCGCGAGACCACCAACGCGACAAGGCGGTCGGCAACCTGCGCGAGGTGGCGGCGCGCGGTGCTCGGCTGATTGTCATTCACACCGAAGGCGACGACGAGATCGCGGAGCTGGCGCACGTCTCGATCCCCGTTCCGGCCGTGCATGAGGCGGTCAGCCCGCTGGTCACGGTGCTCCCGCTGCAGCTGCTGGCTTACCGCACGGCGCTGGCACTCTCTCGCGACATCGACAAGCCCCGCAACCTCGCGAAGTCCGTCACCGTGGAGTGAACACGAGCAGGCCGTCATCGTTCCACAGCAGACGCCCGGCGGGGTGATCCAGCGCGTGGGTGGCACCGAGTGAGGCCTCGTCGGGGTCGACGCCGCCTGCTGCGGGGGGCTGTGGCGGGAGCCGCTGGCTCGGCCCGCGGAGGTCGATGACCACCACCTGCCCGTCTTCCTGGACGAAGGCCGCGACGCCTTCGGATCCCCACGCGCGCAGCGGATCGCGGACCCGCACGGCGCTACGGCCCACCACCTTCCCGGTCGTGGGGTCGAACCAAACCAAGCGACCCTCATCGTGGGCCACCCACCGTGCGCCTGCGGCAGCGATCGGGCCCTCCCACACGAGTTCGGCGCCGGCATGCGGAAGCGGCAGCAGCGGCCAGAGTCGACCGCCAGGGCCTGCCATTGCGCCGGCGTCCCACGCTGGGTCGAGGGCCATCAGCGCCTCGCCCGCATCGGTGCCGTCGCCGACTTCGCACAGCGCATGGGTGGTGGGAACCCCCTCGGTGACCTCCTCCTCCACCCCACCATCGACCAGCGAGAGGCGCAGAAACGTGTCGGCGCCTGGCTCCCGGCCCACCACCCACCCGCCGTTCGCGCCGAACCGGGTGGATCCGTCGTGAGCCAATGGCCGGGCGAGAGCAACGAGTGTGCCTGTCGCGGTGGCCCCGTGGGTCCAGCGACCCTCGGATCCGACGAGCAGCGCTCCCTCCGGACCCACGAAGAGCTGCTCCTGCGGTGCGAACGGCCCCACCGGGGTGGGCGGCCGACCGATGGCCTGGCGGTACACCCAGCCGGCGTCGGCCCACGCGACACCATGGCCTACAGCGAACGGCTGGGCCGTCGAAGACGTGGCTGGCCCTTCCGGGTGGAGGCCCTGCCACCGCTCACGCACACGGGTGAGGGTTCGATCTCGACCATGGCGGTGACCGGGGTCCGCGTCGACCCACACGGCCGATGGCCCCCAGCCGACGGTGGTGCCGTCGGCCCCGACAGCCAGACCGTGCGGGCCCTCGTGCACCACCCGAATCGGACCGAGGAGCGGCACGGCAGCGGCGCGTCCCGGGAACGGAAGCCAGAGCACATCGCGGTGGTGAACGCCCATCGTGTCGCCCACCTGCACCACCACCAGGCTCGCGGGGAGCGAGAGCAGGGCAGGGCGGTGGTCGCCTGTGACGCGCGCGAACCATCTGGGAGCCAACAGTCCGGTCAACGATTCCATCCCGAACCACCGGCTAGCGGGGCGCGTGCAGCGGTGCGAGGTGCTACGGTTCGGATGGAGGAGCGCTCATGCGTGGAGTGATGCTTCGGGTGCTGTGGGTAGGGCTCGCCTCGGGGTGTGCGCCCGGTGCCGATGGCCCGGTCTACAACTTCTTCCCCCGCTCGTTGGACCTCGGCCAAGCCCAATGGACGAACGACAGCTTCGCCCTGCGCTGGGAGCAGGTGGGTGTCATCAACAGCTCCTACTTCCCCCTCGATGTCCGTGGTGTAGAGCTGCAGGGCGATGGCGCGCCGTTCTTGGAGGCTCGCCTTCGCGCGGGCGCCACCAGCGTTCCCCTTGAACTGCGTGAGAGCACGGTGGTCGAGGTTCGTGTGCGTCCGCCGATCGGGGAGCAGCTCGCGGTGTGGTCGTCGAACGCGTACGAGGCCACCCTGCGCTTCGAGGTCGGCGGGTCTCCTTCTACGGACCCCAACACCGGGCTGCCCGATCCGGCCGGGTACGTCGTCGAGGAGACGCTGGTGCCGGTCTCGTTCGAGCTCTCGTGCGATGCGGACGGGGATAGCTACGACCACCTCGGCTGCAGCGGCGGTACGGACTGCGACGACACGCGCTCGGCCGTCCGACCCGACGCGATGGAGCGGTGCGATGGCATCGACAACGACTGCGATGACGTGGTCGACGGTGACGACTGCGTAGACAGCCCATAAGGGTGCGGCCGTGCACGACCGGGCCACTCGTTCAGCCGACCCCCGGCCCGAGCGTGTGGCCATCGGCCGACAAGGCTTACCTCGGAATGCGTGATGAACCTCGAATCGGTGCTTGAGCAGGAGATCTTGGCGAAGGTGGAGCGGCCGTCGCGCTACCTGGGCAACGAGGTCAACGCCACGCACAAAGACCCTGCCGGTCTCGATGTGCGCTTGGTGCTGGCGTTCCCCGACCTCTACGACCTTGGTCTGGGCAACCTCGGCATCCACATCCTCTACACGGTGATCAACGCGCTCCCGTGGGCCTCGTGCGAGCGCGCTTACTCTCCAGGTCTCGATCTGGAACGTGAGCTGCGAGCGCGGAACCTGCCGCTGTTCGCTCTGGAGTCGAAGGACAGCCTCGACCAGTTCGATGGGCTGGGCATCACGCTGCAGTCCGAGCTCACCTGGACCAACATCCTCAACCTGCTCGACCTGGGCGGGATGCCGGTGCGCAGCCGCGACCGCACCGATGCGCACCCGATCGTGTTTGCCGGCGGTCCCGCGGTGTTCAACCCCGAGCCGCTCGCGCCGTTCATCGACCTGTTCATCATGGGCGATGGGGAAGACGCCATCGTAGAGATCGCCGAGGTACTGCGAGCCTACAAGGGGCGCACGCGGCGCGAGAAGCTCACGGCGCTCGCCGCCATCGAGGGCGCGTATGTGCCCGAGCTCTACCCGATGGAGACCTTGCCCGATGGCCGCGTGCTCCCAGCGGAAGGGGCACCCAAGATCCGCAAGCGCATCACACGCGATCTGGATGGGGCCACGTTCCCCGTCGACTACATCGTGCCGTTCACCCCGCAGGTCCACGACCGGGTGAGCCTGGAGGTGCTGCGAGGCTGCACCCAAGGGTGCCGGTTCTGCCAGGCCGGCATGGTCACGCGCCCTGTGCGAGAGCGCAGCCTGGAGCGGGTCGATGAGCTGCTCCAGCGCACGCTCGACGCCACCGGCTACGAAGAGGTCAGTCTCGTGAGCCTGTCCACCTGCGACCACAGTCGGGTGCGGCAGCTCGTGGAGAACACGGTGGAGGTGGCGCGCGCCCGCAATGTCGCCGTGGGCCTGCCATCGCTCCGCCTCGACAGCTTCAGCGTGGAGCTGGCCGACATGGTGGCTGAGACCCGCCGCACGGGCCTCACCGTGGCACCCGAGGCCGCCAGTCCGCGTCTGCGTGCGCTCATCAACAAGTGGATCCCCGACGAAGACCTGCTCGGCATGGCCGACAAGGCGTTCTCGCTGTCATGGAACCACGTGAAGCTCTACTTCATGATTGGCCTCCCCACCGAGCGCGACGACGACATCCTCGCGATCGCCGACCTCGCGCGTCGCACACTCGACGTGGGTCGCAAGCACAACGGTCGCGCCAAGGTCAACCTCGGTGTGTCCACCTTCGTGCCCAAGCCGTTCACGCCGTTTCAGTGGGCGGCGCAGATCCCGCCGGAAGAGACCGCGCGTCGCCAGCACGTGCTCCAGCGCGCGCTGCCGCGCGGCAACGCGATCAAGTTCGGGCACCACGAGCCGGAGGAGACCTACCTGGAAGGCCTGCTGTCGCGCTCCGATCGCCGCGCGGGCGATCTGATCGAGGCCGCTTGGCGCCTGGGTGCGCGGTTTGATGCGTGGCGCGAGCTGATGCGCTTCGACCTGTGGGTGCAGGCCATCGAAGAGACCGGCTTCGATGTGGCCGACGCGCTGCGTGAGCGGGACGTGGAAGAGCGCCTCCCTTGGGACCACATTGACGTCTTGATCCCCAAGTCGTGGTTCGCGGCCGACTGGAAGCGCGCGCTGGAGCTGCAGCACGCCGAGGACTGTCGCCACAAGCGCTGTCACAAGTGTGGCGTGATCGATGCTGAGCGCGAGCTCTGCGCGGCGATGCTGCGAGAGAACGTGGAGGGTCGCAAGCTGGAGCGCGCTTGGGAGCGCAAGCCGTCGCCGGCGCGTCCGGCACCCGTGCGTGCCCAGCGCATTTGGCTGCGGGTGGCGCGCACGGGCAAGGGCCGCTTCTTGTCGCACCTGGAAGGCCAGACCGCGTGGATGCGCTCGCTGCGTCGGGCCAACATTCCCTTGTCCTACAGCGTGGGGTTCCATCCGCGGCCCACGATGGCGTTCTCGAACGCGATGCCGCTGGGGGAAGAGTCCGTTGGCGACTACCTCGACATTGAGCTGTCGGAGACGGTCGATGCCGCGTCGCTGCCCAAGCGCATCAACGCCACGCTGCCCGAGGGCTTCGAGGTGATCGACGCGCAGGTCGTTCCCCTGAAGTCGCCCTCTCTGATGGGCTTGGTGGCCGGCGGCATCTACAAGATCCAGCTCTTCGGCGCCGATGCCGAGGAAGTGCAAGAGGCCATCGACGATCTCCTGGGCGCCGAGACGGTGCTCTCGAGTCGGCGCACTAAGGCGGGCGGGCGAAGGGGTCGGCGCACGCTGGCCGATGTCGACATCCGGCCGATGATCCATGCGCTCAGGATGGAGCCGAACACGGCCGTGCCGACGCTGCATGTGGAGCTCGGCGGGGTCGACTGCAAGCCTGGCAAGCCGGGTGAGGTGGTGGAGCGCATGCCGTGTGATCCGGCCCGCGCACGCGTCGTCCGGGTAGAGACCCTCGTGCGGCAGCACGGGGAGCTGGTGCCGCTCTCGGAGCTCGCGCTGCGCCTCGCTGCGGCACCGTCAGCATCGACGACTGCAGAGCTGGCCGCGAACCTTTGATGTCGCGCGGCCGCTTCGCGTTGGTGCGAGTGTTCGATTCGCCCGCGCCTGCGGGTTTCTTCGCTGTCCGTGCGGCTAGTGGCCCACCAGCGCTGCGGTAGGGTACACTGCCGCAGCGTCGCGCCGATAGGAACGATCCGAACCCATCCCCCGGGGTCCAGATGCTGACCGCTCTCCTTGCTTTCCTCACCGCCTCCTCGACCGCCCACGCCGCCACCCTCTCGGTGCCGTCGGACTTCGGACTCCTCGCCGACGCGGTCACCGCCGCTGCCGCGGGCGACACGATCATTGTAGAGCCGGGTCTCCACCCGATCTTTGCGCCGATCGTCATCACCAAGAACCTCACCATTCGAGGCTTCGCGCCCCCGCGCGAGATCGACGATGTCGACATCGTCGACGACTCGGTGCTCTATGTCGACGTGCTGTCGACCACGTTCACCCCGGGCTTCATCGGTGCCTTCGTCATCAACAGCAACCGCACGCTCACGTTCGAGAACATCCGGTTCAAGATCGCGGAAGTTCACTGCAACGATGACATCGACAACGACGGCAACGGCTTCGCTGACGATCAGGACCCGCTCTGTGCGCCTGCGTACGACACAGCCGATCCCCAGCCCACGGTGGGGCCGTTCTTCTTCGACTTCCGCGCCTTCTACGCGCGCTCGGGCAGCAACCTGAACATCGTCGCCTCTGAGTTCGAGGGCTTCTCGGTGGGTGTGGAAGCCGGCGTTCTCTATGCCGACAACGCCAACCTGATCTCCATTCGCGACAGCCGCTTCATCTCGAACCGCGGCGGCTTCCTGATGTCCGTGAATGGTGGCTACACCCGGTCGCGCGGTGGTGCCCTCTTCGGCGTTGGCGTCACCACCTTCGAGGTGGTCGACTCCTACTTCCGCACCAACGGCCACCGGTATGGCGGCGCCATCTACGTGAACGATGGAACGAACCTCGTGCTGGATGGCAACGAGTTCTTCGAGAACTTCGCCGAGGATGGCGGTGCCGTGTACGTCGAGTCCAGTCAACTGGATGCGCGGCGCAACTTCTTCGTGGCCAACACCGCCGACTCCTCGCCCGGGGCTCCGCTGCTGGTGGAGTACGAGGGCGGTGCGATCTACGCGGAGTACTCCGACGTGACCGTGCAGAACAACGTGTTCCTGAGCAACGGCGCGCTCGACTGGGCCGGTGCCATCATGCTGCGTGGCAACCAGGGTGGCATCACGCCGCTCATCGAGAACAACACCTTCGTGTCGAACCTGCCGGCATTGGTGGGCGGCGCCGCGATCATGGTCGACAGCTCGCAGCTCGAGTTCCGCAACAACATCGCGTTTGACGAGCTGGCAGGCGTCATCGGGTCGCAGAACTGGGCCATCGGCTCGGTTCCGATCGTGGAGTACAACGACTTCTTCTCGGAAGGCGCGCAGCCCGGTTCCAACGTTTTCGTGGGCCAGCTCGCGGGCCTGCGTGTGAACACGTCCGTCAACCTGTTTCAGGACCCACTGTTCGCGTACTACCCAACCGCGATCCACGACGAGTGGCGAATCTGGTCGTTCTGGCTGGATCCTGCGTCTCCGGCTGTGGACTCCGGTGACCCCGACATCCTCGATGTGGGCGGGTCTCGCTCCGACATGGGCGCGTTCGGCGGCCAGAGTGCGGGCGCCGAGGATGCGGATGGCGATGGCTGGGTCAACATCTACGACTGCGACGACGCCAACCCGAACGTCTACCCCTACGCGGAAGACATCTGCGACAACGCCGACAACGACTGCAACGGCATCGTCGACGACAACGAGCGCACGTTCTACATCGACCGCGACTTCGACGGCTACGGCAACGCAGACGACAACCAGTACCCGCCCGAGGAGCTGTGCCCTGGCGAACAGCCCTCCACGATCCCGGTGGGCGAGGGCGTGTGGGTCACGCTCGCGGGCGACTGTCGGCCTGCGAACGCGCTCGTGAGCCCAGGCCGCGTCGAGTTCTGCGACGGCGAAGACAATGACTGTGACTTGCAGATCGACGAAGGGATCCCGGTTCGCACGTACTTCCCGGACTTCGATGGCGACGGCTTTGGCGCCCCTTCGGCCGGCATCAACGAGCTGCAGGCCGACTGCCCTCCCTCGGACTTCTACTCGCCGTTTGCCGATGACTGCGACGACACGAAGCCGGGCGTCCACCCGCTGATCACCATCGACCGCCAGATTCACCGGCCGCTCGCCCTGCGCGCCCTGGAGCGCAACGAAGCCGATCGCGCCCCCGGCCTGCTCACCAACGTGGCCGATGGCATCGACCAGGACTGCGACGGTGTCGACCTGTGCTACCCCGACATGGACAGCGACCGCTACGGCGAGGCGCCCGACGCGATCTCGGGCCAGCGCTTCATGCTCGACGACGACATGAACTGCCGCAACCTCTCCACGTTCACGTCGGCGAACAACCTCGACTGTGATGATCGTGACGCCAGCAGCAACCCTCGCGGCACTGAGGTTGCAGGCGATGGCCTCGATCAGGACTGCAACGGGTTCGACGACTGCTTCGAGGACCTCGACGGTGACGGCTACGGTAGCCCCCGCGTTGTCGTGGCCACGGTCGACCTCTGCGGTCAGAATGGCACGGCTTCTGAGCCCGGCGACTGTGATGACGCCTCGGCGCTCGCTGCGAGCATCAACCCTCTGGCAGCCGAGACCTGCGACGGCTTCGACAACGACTGCGACGGCACCATCGACGAAGTGAACGATGGCACGGCAAGCGAGTTCTACCTGGACTTCGACGGCGACGGCTACGGCGACCTCACCAAGAGCATCAGCGCGTGCGGCTCGCCGCTTGGCTACGCCACGCGGGCCGGCGACTGTGACGATGCCAACCCCGATGCGTACCCGCTCAACGATGAGGTCTGTGACGGCGTCGACAACAACTGCGCCAACGGCATCGACGAAGGCGCTGCGGTGGATGCCGACAACTGGTACATCGACGTCGACAACGACAGCTTCGGCTCCAACTCCACCGTGGAGAAGGCCTGCGACCGGCCCGATGGGGGTCCCTGGGTCAAGGGGGGCCGTGAGCTCGACTGTGACGACTCCGACGCCCTCATCGGCCCCTGCTGCCAGGGGTGCAGCGCCACCGCAGGCAGCCGCAGTGTGGCACCGATGGTGCTCGCCCTTCTGGTGGGCGCTGGCTTCCGCCGGCGTCGTCCCATCGCCGCCTGATCGCGCCGCGTAGGGTCATCTCCGAGCCCCGGTGCCGCATGGCATCGGGGCTCGTTCGTTGAGGGGGGACGATCTACTCGTCGGGCTCGTGGTAGCCGAGCGCCTTGAGCATCTCCAGCTCGCTGGCGGGGGCCGGCACCGAGCGCCCGGCTCCCAGCGCAACACCCCGCGCGCGCTGCGCCTGGAGAACCGCGAGGAGCTGCTCCCGGCAGGCCTGCGCTGCGGCGGGGTCTTCGACGGGCGCGAGTTCAAACGGATCCGTCGCCGTGCGGTAGAGCGCGACGTGGTGGGTCTCGGTGGCCACGCACTTGTGGTCGGCCGCGGTGAGCGCGAAGACGCGCTCCTTGCCTAGCCCAACCTGCCGCTCGGAGGCCTGGCTCAAGACGGGGCGCTCCACAAAGTCTGGTGCGAGCACGTCGCGGCCGGAGGCCTGGGTCAGGTAAGCGTCCTCCCGGGGCAGCTCCAGCTGGCCCAGAAGGGTGGGGATCACGTCGGCCACGCTGAGGAGGGTGGGGTTGCGCCCCGCGGAGAGGCCGGGCACCCGCAGCAGCAGGGGCGCGTGGAGCTGCTCATTCCACACGAGGCCGTGGCCCGGCTCACCGTGCTGATTGAGGCCCTCACCGTGGTCGCCCATGACTACCATGGCGGTTGTGGGCCATCGTGGACGCGCGCGCAGCGCGTCGAGGAGTCGCAGCACCGCGTCGTCCATCGTGCGGATCTCGGCGTCGTAGTCGTGGAGGGTGGGGTGCAGGCGGACCACCTCGCCCGAGGGACGCCGGGTCTCGCGCTCGAATCTACGCGCCTCCAGCCAGGGCTCGATCTCCGCGCTGGAGGCGCGCATCGCAGCCTGGTGGACGGGGTTCGGGTGGTAAGGGTTGTGCGGGTCGTACAGGTGCACCCAGAGGAGCAGCGGGGCCTCTGAGGCCTCGCCGAGCCAAGCGAGCGCCTCATCCACCGTCTGGCTCCCGGGCCGCTGCTCGCCGCGCGGGGCCGAGAAGGTCTGGAAGCCCGTTTGGATGCCCGTGGAGGGTGCCAGGGGGATGGCACTGGTAAATCCAGCGGTCTGGTAGCCTACCGATGCAGCCCAACTGGCAAAGGGCACGAGCGCATCGCTGGCGACGAAGCGGCGACCGCCGTGCTGCACGTTGGCGAGCACGCCGTGCTCTTCGGGCCAGGTGGAGAGGAACAAGCTGGTGTGGGTGGGGAGCGTGGTGGCCATCGGCACGATCAGGCGCTCGAAGACGAGGCTCTCCGATCCCAGCGCGTCGAGCGCAGGGGAGGTGGTCCGCGGGTAGCCGTAGAGTCCGAGGTGGTCTGCGCGCGTGGTGTCGAGCGTGATGAACACGAGGTCGGGGAGGTCGGTGCGCACGGCATGTGGGGCACCGTCGGAGGCCGTAGCGTCGACCGGGGCGGGGGGGGCGGGTGCTGGAGCCGGCGTCCAACATCCGGACAGGCCCGAGAGGGCAACGAGCCACGGGAAGGGGAGCATACGGGTCCTCCGAGCGGTTCCTAACGGTTTCGTACCCGGGCTGCGCCGGACGGGGAGGGGACCTGGGTTAAGGCCGGGGACGGAGGTAGCCATGGGCCGGTCGTGGTGGGTGCTCGCAGGGTTCCTCGGGGCCACAGGCTGCGGCTGGTTCGACGCCGAAGAGCCCGAGCCCGTGAAGGCGACGAAGCCGGCGCCCAAGGCCGGCAAGGGACACAAGGGCAAGAAGAAGAGCACCATCACGGCCACGCCCGAAGGTGAGCGCGGCGCGCGGGACGCAGGCCCCAACGTGCTGATCCTGGTGTGGGACACCGCCCGTGCGGATCGCACCAGCGCTTATGGCTACCCGCTCGACACCACCCCGAACCTGACCAAGCTGGCCGGGGAGGGGATGCTGTTCGAGCGCGCCGTCTCCCCTGCGATGTGGACGCTACCGAGCCACGCGAGCCTGTTTACTGGCCTGCCCGAGAGCGCCCATGGCGCGTGGGCCACCCACAAGTGGCTGGACGCACGGTTCCCCACCTTAGCCGACACCTTCTGGCTCGCTGGCTACGACACCTATCTGTTCTCGGCGAATCCCTACCTCGACGACCACACCAACCTCGGCCAGGGGTTCGAGACGCGTGAGTTCCCGTGGGACGCGAAGTGGAAAGCGGCTGCGGCGGCCGCAACCACCAGCAAGATTCACCCCGACGACGCCAGCAACACCCTTGGCCCGAAGTGGCAGGAGCGTGAGTACCCAGCCGGTCGAAGCAACGACAACGTGAAGGATGCGGGCCCTGTCGCGGTCGACGCGCTCACCCGCTGGGTGGACGGTCGGGCCGAGCCGAAGCGCCCTTGGCTAGCGGTCGTGAACTACATGGAGGCGCACATGCCGCGACTCCCCAGCCTGGCCTCGCGCGAGGCGCTGTTCGGGCCGGAAGAAGTGGCCGACCAGCTCCGACTGGATCAGTCGTATGGGTACATGCTCGCGGCGACGGTCGGCAAGCACACCTTCGACGACGCCACGAACCGCGCGATCTCCACGGTGTACGACGCGTCGATGCGCGACCTGGACGCTGCGACGGGCATGCTGTTCGAGCGCCTGCGTGCGCGCGGCGAGCTCGACAACACGATCGTCGTGGTCACCTCCGATCACGGTGAGCACCTCGGCGAGCACGGCCGCTACGATCACAAGTACAGCGTGTATGCGCCCCTGGTGCGGGTGCCTCTGGTGATCCGGTACCCGGCCAAGGTGTCGCCAGCGCGCGTCACCGAGGTGGTGTCCACACTTGGCGTGTTTGCAACGGTGGCGGAGCTCGCCGGTGTGCCGCTGCCTGGTGGCACGCTGTCGCACAGCCTGCTGCGCCCTGGGTCGTATGGCGGCGAGGCGTTTTCAGAGTTGGTGGCTGCTACGCCCATGGCCCTGGATCGGGTCGCGAAGCTCCATCCCAGCCTGGATCGGGAGCCGTGGATGCGCACGTACGACGCGGTCGAGACGCTTGACAGCAAGTGCATCGAGAGCAGCATCGGTGTGCGCGAGCTGTACGACATGCCGGCCGATGCCTTGGAGCAGGTCGATCGCGCGTCGTCGGATCCGACGAGGACCGGGGCCGTGTGCGGTCGAATCGCCGCCTGGCATGCGAGCTTTTCTCCCTATGATCCCAAGCTCGGGAAGGGCGAGGGGCCGGGAAAGATCGGCACCGAGGAGCGCGAGCGCCTCGAGGTGCTGGGCTACGTCGAGTAAGCGAACGAATCGACGATGAGTAGGGAACTAGGCCGACAGTGTAAGACTCCGCTCGGGTTCTCGCCCCGATGAGGCCCTGGACTCGTCGAGCGTGGAGATGCGCCGCGCGTATCAGCGAATGGCGGCGTCGACCCGTACGTACCCAACCTTTTTCCGCAAGTTCGGTACCCGATTCGTGCCGAAATGACGTCCCCATTCGGCTATCGGCTCGTTCCTGTAGGGACTTGAGGAAAATTTGTTTTGCTTTTGGTGATGCGCGGTGTCACTTTCCCCTTGATCGCCACACAGAGACGTGTCGATCGGAAGGTTCTCGGGCCGTGACGTGGGGCGTCGCGGGCAACACCTGGGAACCGACCGACGGCCACGGATTCACGGGGAAGCGAGAGGAACATGTTGAATATCGATTGGCGCCGGCTTTCGTCGGCTGCGGCCGCGTTGTTGTTCTCGGGCGTGTTGGCGGCGGGGTGTAGCCCCGAGGTCGACGGATCCGAGGACGGGGATCCGCTCTCGCACACGGTGCAGACCGAAGACGGTGGCGTGATCGCGCTGCCGTTCTCTGATGAGCCGCTGCCGCCGCCGTCGCCACTCACCACGTCGCTGGCGTCGTTCTACACGTCTACGCTGCAGGGCGATCTCACGGTCGTCGGTAACGCTCAGAACGAGTGCGACCCCGCCAAGCACAGCGCGTCCACGTGCAACGCCGTCAACGCCGACACGAACCTGGCTTCAGGCATCGGCAACGACAACTCGGCGCTCTCCACGGGCTACTGCACGCGCTGGTCGGACTACGACGACGGCCGCTCCGGCGCGCCTTCCTCGGACTGGCAGCGCACCGGATCCAGCGACACCTACAACTCCACCTCCGCCAAGCTCACGATCCCCGCCGGATCCACCGTCGTGTACGCAGCGCTGCAGTGGTACGGCGAGGCGCACGATGACGACTCGGGCGTGCTGCCACCTGCCAGCCTGGCGCAGTACGACCGGGTGCTGCTCGCCGGTCCCGGCGACGCCAACTACGCGCCGGTCGTCGCTCAGGTGTTCCGTTCGCCCGCCTGCAGCCCCGCCACCACGCCGTGCAACGTCGGCACCACCGGCTCGCAGACCAACCGCTTCTACACCGGCATGGCCGAGGTCACCTCCTTCGTTCAGTCGAAGGGCTCCGGCGACTACTGGGTTGCCAACCTTCCGTTCAGCCAGGGCTGCGACGACAACATCGGCAGCTGGATCCTTCAGGTCGTCTACGCCGACAACACGAACTCCTGGCGCAATGTCCAGCTCTACCATGGCCTGATCGACTACGGCTCGGGCTCCACCAAGTCCGTGCCCCTCACGGGCTTCGTCACGCCCTTCCAGGGCGCGATCGACTCGCTGTTCACGGTCTACTCGGGCGACGGTGACCGCTACGAAAACCGGTCGAACGACGACAAGGCGGACTCGGTCGGCTTCAACGGCACTTCGGTGTCCAACGCGATCAACCCAGCCAAGGACTACGGCAACAGCACGCTCTCGGTGAAGGGCGTCAAGCAGAGCGCCCGCATCCCGGCGCACGACAACACCCTGGGCACCGATGTCGACGGCTTCCAGGTGGGTGACCGCCTGACCAATGGGCAGACCTCGGCCACGATGGAGCTCTTTGCTGGCAACGGTGAGTCGAATCGCGCGATGTACGCGTCGTTCACCACCCAGGTGCAGGCCCCCGACATGGTCGCCACCAAGGGTGCCCAGGTGCTCGATCCGGGTGGCGCTGTGGACGCGGATCAGGTCGCCGAGGTGGGCGACGAGATCCTCTACACGGTCACGGTGCAGAACCGCGGCCGCGATGACGCGCTGCGCGTCGTCCTCGACGACAACATCCCCCCGGGCACTACCTACGTGGCGGGCTCGCTGCGGGTGGCGGCGAGCACCCGCACGGATGCTGCAGGCGACGACACGGGCGTGCGCTTGTCAGCCCCCAGCCCGCGCGGTGCCGTGCGCTTCTTCCTCGGCTCCGGCGCCACCTCCAGCCAGGGCGGCCGCCTGGCCATCGGCAGCAGCGTCACAGTCTCGTTCCGCGTCGCAGTGGCCACGCCCACCGCGGGCACGTTGATCCTCAACCGCGCCATCGTGAACTTCAACGGAGAGACGCTTGGCACGGGCGTCGCGCTTCAAGCCACGAGCGACGAGGTCAACACGGCCGTGTGCGGTAACGCCCGCGTGCAGACCGTCGAAGAATGCGACGACGGCAACCTCGGCTCCGGCGACGGCTGCGACAGCACCTGTGACGTGGAAGACGGCTGGACGTGCACCGGCAGCCCCTCGGTCTGCGAGACCGACTGCGGCGACAACCAGGTCACGGGCGGCGAGACCTGCGACGACGGCA
>CAYNFK010000093.1:0-18495 GCA_964396405.1 uncultured Enterobacteriaceae bacterium | reverse complement strand
CCGGCGGGGTCCACCCGAGCGCCTCGTAGAGCCCGAGGTGCTTGTGGGTGTTCATCAGGTGCTCCTGCCCGCGCAGCACCAGGGTCACGCCCATGTGGTGGTCGTCCACCACCACGGCGAAGTGGTAGGTGGGAAAACCATCGCCCTTGCGGATGATGATGTCGTCGAGCTCGTCGGCCACGATGGTGACCGGGCCCAGGATCGCGTCGTCCACCGTGAGATCGTGGTGCGGGGCCTCCAGCCTCAGCACCGGCACCCGACTCTCGGCCCGAAACGCCGCGACCTCCGCGTCCGTCCAGGTTCGACGCCGGTAGTGGAAGTTCTGCTTGGCGTCCATCGCCGCCTTGCGCTGGGCCTCTAGCTCTTCGGTGGAGTCCCACGCCTCGTAGGCCACGCCTGCCTCGACGAGCTGCTCCATCACGGTGTTGTACAGCTCCAGCCGCTGGGACTGGTAGTACGGACCCGTTTCGGCCTGCTCGGCCCCGGGGCCCTCGTTCCACGGCAGGCCCAGCCAGCGAAGGTCCCGCAGCAGCCCTTCGGCGGACGCGGTGGTGGAGCGCGCCTGGTCGGTGTCCTCGATGCGCAGCAGGAACACGCCTCCGCGTCGCTGAGCGAGAAGGCGGCAGTAGAGAGCTGTGCGGGCACCGCCCACATGCAGGGAGCCCGTGGGCGAGGGGGCGAAGCGGGCGCGGAAGGTCATGGAGGCTCCGAGGGGCGCAGGGGTATCGGCGCCCACAACGAAGGGCCAGCGGCTACCAGGGCCACCGGGGCACCGACGCCGACGCAGGCAGCGCGCGTCCCAGCAGCCGATGCACCAACGTGTCGACCCCCGAAGCTTCAGCGCGTGCCCTGCGGGAGGCTTCGCCTACAGCAGCGTCGTCGGTGCGCAGCTGCTCCAGGAGGGCGCCGTGTGCGGCGGGCTGATCGGGGCGCAGCAGCCAGCCGGATCCAGGACGTAGGTGCGCTGCGGCCACGGGTCCTTCCGACGCCACCACGGGCAGGCCCAGGGCCGCAGCGAGCGCAAAGAACTCCGGGGAGACCCCACGGGGGGCCGGCACCCACAGCAGGCGGGCGCGAGGAGCGACACCCAGCAGGTCCAGCGGCTGAAGAGCCACAGTGCCGACGTCGGTCCAGCCGGCGGGCAGGGGGCCCGCGCGCACCAAGTCCACGCCGCGCGCTGCCCCCGCTGTCGGGAGATGCGGCGCGTGCACAGGCGCAGGCGCGAGCAGGATCTGGTGCCACGCCAAGCCCGACGCCAGCAGCACCCGCGCCCGATCCGCGCGCGGCGTGATCAGCCGATCGTGGGGGCCCAGCACGCCGTCAAAGCCGGCCAGCTCTGCGAGGTCCACCACCCAGCGCGCGACGCTGGGGGCCACGGCGCGCACCAGGGTCGCCAGCGGCCAGCCCCAGGTCAGGACGGCGTCGGCACGACCGAGATCCAGCGCACGAAGGGACTCAGGCGTCCACGCGACAGGGGCCACGCTCCCATCCCCAGGGTGGTACGGACGCAGGTCCGCGTTGCGTCCCCACAGGGAGCGTTTGGGCGGAGGCGGCGTGAGCGGGGTGGGGTCGCCGGGGGCCGCACGAAACGGGGAGTGCCAGTCCACGTGCACGCCGGCGGCCTTCAGCGCCTCGGCGAGCGCTGGCAAGGTGGAGGCCACCGTGAGACGGTCGGCATCGTGCGGCACGACCACGGCCACCCGCGACACCGCGGCGCGCGCCGGGGCGACGGGCAGGCTGGCGAGGTCGTCGGGCGTGGGCTCAAGCCCCAGGCCGCCACGGGCTGGGTCGAGGTTCACCACCGGCAGGCGACGCGCAGCCAGCAGGAAGGGCAGGTCGCTGGCACGCACCGACAGCTCCGCCGCGAGCGTGGTGAGCGCTGCACGATCGGGCACCCGCACCCCGGCCAGGGCCTCTGCGGGCGGCAGTCCGGCGACGATCGCGGCGCGGAGGCCAACATCGAGCGCGACGGGCGGCGAGGTGACCGGCGACCCCAACAGGCCCAGGTCATCGAAGCCGCGGGCGGTGAACGTCACCCTCAGCGCGGCGCAGGCCGTTCGGGCCTCCTGCCAGGCGCGCAGGGTGTCGGCTACCGGCACCATCAGGTCGTCGGCGACCGGCACGCTCGGCGTGAGGCGGCGCAGCTCGAAGTCGACGCCCAGCTCGGCACACAGGGCCACCAGCCCCGCGAGCTCGCCCCGGTTGTGGGCCGTGAGCACCGTGGACAGGGTCGTGGGGAAGTGCGCCGCGCACTGACGCAGGGCCGAGAGCGCCTGGACGTACGCGAGCGGATCGCCGCCCACGAGGTGCCGATGGATCGTCGGATCCACAGCGTGCAGCGGGATCGTCACGCCTTGCACCCCCACGGCCACGAGGCGACCGAGGTTCGCAGGAACCGACAGGTGCCGACCGTTGGTGCGCAGCTCGACGGCCAGGCCCAGCGCCTTGGCCCGGTTGAGCGCGACGATCATCGCGCGCGACAGCGTCGGCTCACCGCCCGACAGCACCACCGAGCGCACACCGTCGGCGGCTGCACGATCGACGGCGTCCGCCGCCTCCTGCGGATCCACGGCGCGCCGATCCAGGCGGTCCGCCACATCGCAGAACCGGCAGGCATGCTGGCAGGCGCGGCTGACCTCGATGCGACGACCCGACACCCGACCTCCTTGGGGTGAGGGGTCTAGCCGCCTGTGGGGGGGATGTTCCATCCTGGCGTGCTTTGACACCGCGTCGCGCGGGCCGCGCGGCGATCGGCTAGACGGGCAGCGTCCACCCGCTCGAGGCCCTATGGACGACCGTGAAGGCTGGCTGATCGACGCCCTGATCCAGGGGCTTCGCGACATGGAGCCGCGAACCGCGCTCCTGTCGATCGCCGGCGTGCTGCTCGTCTGTGGGCTCGGCTTCCCGATGCCCGAAGACATCGTGCTGATCACCACGGGCTTCCTCGCCAGCCTGGGCAAGTTCCCGTTGTGGGTGGGCATCGTGCTCGGGATGGCGGGCGTGCTGTCCGGCGACGCCGTCCTGTTCTTCTTGGGCCGACGCTACGGCGACCATGTGCTCGATGCCCCGTTTGTGCGTCGGATCATGCGCCCCGCCGCGCTGCAGGCCGCCAAGGAACGCGTGCTGCGCAACGCCCGTGTGATCTGCTTTGCGGCCCGTTTCTTGCCGGGTCTGCGCAGCCCGATCTACCTGATGGCCGGCGCGATGGGCGTGCCGCCCCGCACGTACATGGTGCAGGACTTCCTCGCCGCCAGCGTGAGCGTGCCGGTGTGGGTGGTGGCGGGCTGGTACTTTGGCGAGCAGATCGAGCAGGCCATGCTGTGGTCGCGCCAGTTCCAGACCTGGCTGTTCATCACACTGGGCGTGGCCTTAGTGGTGTGGGTGGGGTGGAAGCTGTGGACCCGTCGCCGTGCGAAGATCGCTCCGTGATTCGGGACGAGGATCGCGCAGCGATCGCGGCGTCCGGTCGATCTCTGGCGTCCGTCGAGGCGCAGATCGCGGTGCTCGCGGGCCCTGCGCCACGCACCCGCCTGCTGCGGCCGTGCACCCTGGGGGATGGGCTCCACGCGCTCGACCCTGCGGAAGCGCCAGCGCTCGAAGCCTTGGCGTCCGAGGCGGCTGAGCGGGGACGCGTGACGGGCTTCGTGCCGGCGTCCGGGGCTGCCACCCGCATGGTGGGGGAGCTTGCGGCGGCGCGTCGCAGCGGAAAGCCTGTGTCGGCCGCGTGGCACGACCTCCTGGAGCAGGCTCCGCGGCTGGCCCTGTGGCCCGCCACCCAGGCGGCAGGCGCTGTGGCTGGCGACGTCGAGAGCACAGCGTCGGCATGGCTCGATGAGGGTGCGCTGGGGCTGCAGCGCATGCCGAAGGCCCTGGTGCCGTTTCACCCGCACCCCGCGGGTCCGCGCACGGCGTTCGAGGAGCACCTCCGGGATGGAGCGGCGCTGCTGGCGTCGGCGCAGGGTGAGGTTCGGCTGCACTTCACGGCCGCCACCGAGCACCAGGCCCGCTTCGAGGCCACGGCCGCTGTGCTGCGTCCTGCGCTCGAGTCCTCGCTTGGTGTTCACTACGTGCTCGGGTTCAGCGACCAGGCCGCGGCGACCGACACCGTGGCGCTGGGGGAGGACGGCGAGCTGGTGCGCAGTGCCGATGGCCGCGTGCTGTTTCGGCCCGGCGGCCACGGCGCGCTCTTGGGCAACCTCGCGGCCACCGGCGGCGACGTGGTGGTGGTGCGCAACATCGACAATGTGGTCACCGACGTGCTGCGGCCCGAGGTGCTGGCGTGGCGCAGGCGGCTGATCGGGCTGCTCGTGCAGACGCAAGAAGAGGCCCACGCGCTGGTGCACCGCCTTCGGGTTGGGGGAGGCGTCGAGGAAGCGCAGGCCTTCCTGCAGCGACTGGGGCACGGGGCCATCGAGGCTTCGGCCAGCGCCCTGCTGGCCCACCTGGATCGACCCTGGCGCGTGGCCGGGATGGTGCGCAACGAGGGCCAGCCGGGCGGCGGGCCGTTCTGGGTGGAGGGTCAGCCGGATCCGCAGATCGTGGAGCAGGCGCAGGTGGACCTTGAGGATCCCGATCAGCGCGGTATCCTCGCGGCTTCCACCCACTTCAACCCCGTGGATCTCGTGCTGGGCCTGCGCGACGCCGACGGGCGGCCGCACGATCTGCAGCGCTACGTCGATGCGTCGGCCGCGCTGGTGAGCGAGAAGGTGATCGAGGGTCAGCGGGCGCGCGTGCTGGAGCACCCGGGCCTGTGGAACGGTGGGATGGCCGGGTGGAACACGGTGCTGGTGGAGGTGCCGGGGTGGACCTTCCAGCCCGTGAAGACCCTGCTGGACCTCGCACGCCGGGCGCACGGCGGGTGGCTCACGTGAGGCTCACGCTGGCGCTCACGGGGCTCACAGCCTGTGTCGCCGAGCCCGTAACGGACAACCCCGAGTCGACGCCGATGGTGGCCGTCACGTTCAACACCGGGGGCGGTGCAGCGCCTGGAGACGAGCCGGGCGGACCCACGGCGGCCGAGGTGGAAGCGAACCAGGAGCTTTATGGCACGGGCCTCGCCTGGGGCCCGGCGATCGAGGCGGCGCGGGCGTGGGTGGAGCGGGCCGATCCCGACCTCGTGGCCGTGCAGGAGATGTTCCCGAACGGCGACTGCGCCGCCATCGACGTGGATCCGAGCCTGGACCTTGCCTGCCGGGACTGGGCGGAGGGCGAGCCGTGGGTGTTCCAAGCTGTGCTGGGCCCCGCGTTCCAGATCGCCTGTCACCGCGGCAAGCCCGACAAGTGTGTGGGGGTGCACGAGCGCTTCGGCACCTGGGAGGGGTGTGAGGGCGACCTGTGCCTGGATGCCCTCGTGGGCGACGACGTGGAGGGCTGCGGCTCAGGCGCGCGGGTGGCGCGTGGCGTGGTGATCCGACCCGCTCAAGCGCCGCTCACGGTGGTGAACGTGCACGGCAGCTCCGGCATCACGGCGAGCGATGCGGCCTGCCGGGTGATGCAGGTCGAGCGCATCTTTGTGAACGGGGAGGGAGGCGCGCCCCTGGTGAACGGCGTGAGCCACCTCGTGCTGGGCGACCTCAACACGGATCCAGCGAGGTTCCAGGCGTTCGACCGCAGCGCTGAGCGCTGGCACGACTTTGTGGGGGAGGGGAAACCCTTTCACTGGGTCACGGAAGTGAGCGACCAGACGCCGGGTTCGTACGGCGGCATCGGCGGGCTCGCTGTGGACATCGACCACGTGGTGAGCGACCGGTGGCGCGGGCCGTGCGTGGCGGCCTCAGCGAGCGACGTGCTCGACGTCACCTACTTTGACCACCGTCCGATCCGATGTGTGCTTCAACAGGATTAGACCGCGGCAGCAGCGAGGCGCAGATGGGATGGGTGTGGTTGGCGGTGGCCCTGGCCGGAGAGCCCACGGTGGAGGTGCAGGGCACCGACACCGTCGTGGGTCGCGTGTCCGTGCCGATGGCCCCCGAGGCAGTGCGCGTGAAGCTGGCGGATCCGGTGTGGGTGGCCCAGGTGAGCAAGGGCGGCACCACGGCCGTCGTCACGGGGAAGCAGGGTGCGTGCCTCGATGTGGACTACACATCGCCGAGCCCGTTCCTCACCGTGCGCTACCAGGTGAAGCAGTGCCCGGCCAAGGATGGCTACGTGGGCGAGCTCGTCTCTTCGAACGCGTTCAAGACCTACAGCACCTCCTGGCGCGTCACCCCCGCGGCCACCGGCAGCACGCTCGAGTACAAGGTGCAGCTCGTCACCAGCCTGTTCGTGCCCAACAGCCTGGTCACCTCATCCACCCGGAAGGGCGTGGTGAACCTGCTCACGAACCTCTCGGCCAGCCTCGGCGCTCCCTGAAGCGGGAGGCCCGACCCCGGCCCTGGGCTTGACGTTCGATGCGTCCGCGCCTACACAAAGCATGTGCTGGGGCGGGAATGCTCCCGGGTCCAGCATCGGATCTCCGTCCGCGCCACTTTGGGGGTGCACAGGTCTCGACGGGGTCGTGGTAGGGATGAGCTGCGTGTCGAGGGTGTCGGGCTTCCTCGTTAATCCGCTCGGTAAAACAAGTAGCTGCCAACAACAACAACTACGCTGGCGCTCTCGCGGCCTAATCTCCGCGTTCGCCCGTCCGAATGGAATAGCTGCCAGGGGCTCCATTTGGGCGTGTCTTGACCTGGATAGTCGTGAGGTCGTCCCGTCATGTGGGGGCCAGGCGATGAGAAACAACCGCTCGAAATCGTGACCACCTGCCGGGAACCTGCGTTCCCGGGGCTCGGCAGGCGATTCAGGGAACTACACACGTAGATGCTTTGACTGAGCGGCTTCGGACGCGGGTTCGATTCCCGCCGCCTCCACTCTTCAACACCAGGGGCAGAGCTTCGGCAGAGCCGGGGTTCTGCCCCTTGGTCGTTGGGCTCCGCCCTGCGCGGTGAACCTGCCGAGCGCGGCTGCAAGGCGGTGCGTGCCGTTCTCCGGATCGCCTGCGTTTCCTGGGATAGGAAACACGGCACCGCAGGGCCTGCTCATGACTTCCACACCGTTCCTCCTCGAACGCACCCTCGACGCGCCGCGCACCCTCGTGTGGGACGCGATGACCAAGGACGAACACCTGATGCGCTGGTTCGGGCCCACCGGCGCGCTCGCTTACGCATCCGTCGACCTGCGGGTCGGGGGCGTGTTCCTCTACGGCATCGCCGTGCCGGGCGGCGCCGTACTCCACGCCAAGCGCACGTTCACGGAGCTGACGCCGCAGGAGACGTTCGTCGTCATCGCGGCCTACTGCGACGAAGCCCAGAACATCACGCGCCACCCGATGTCGCCCACGTGGCCGCTGGAGATGCTCATCACCACCACGCTCACCGAGTTGGACGGCAAGACGCACGTTGCGCTCGACTGGCGCGCCTACCACGCCACTCCGGAGGAGCAGGCCACCTTCGACGCCAGCCATGCGATGCTGAAGCAGGGATGGGAGCGCGCGTTTGACCACCTCGATGTGCACCTGAAGGCGATTCGGGCCTGATCGCTACCGAGCCGCATCTCGCAGGTTCGCCTGAAGGTGAGGTGCGCAGGCAGCGGGCCGCGCGAAGAGCAACACCTTGGAGCGAACCATCGTGTTCGGATACTCCGGAAGTCTGGGGCAGGACCTGCGTTCTGCGGAGGCTGCAGGCGGCAACGGGTAGCCCGTGGCGCGGCGATCGCGCGGGGCGTGTGCTACGCGGCTCGACATGGCCGGCAGCTTTACCTACCAACGGATGATCGTGGGGTACCATGGGTGTGACCGCTCGGTCGGCGAGCGTGTGCTGCTGCGCGGTGGCAGGCTCACGCCGTCCAACAACGACTACGACTGGCTGGGCAAGGGGATCTACTTCTGGGAGCACGGCCCGGAGCGCGCGTGGGAGTTCGCCGAGTGGAAGCACGCCCGCGGAGAGATCGCCGCGCCCTTCGTGCTGGGGGCGTACATCCACCTGGGGCGATGCTTCGATCTCACGGACACGTCGGCCACTGCGATGCTCGCGACCTACCACCGTTCGCTCGATGAAGAGATGCGAAAGTCCGGAAGACCGATGCCGGAAAATCGTTCTGCGGGCGCCCAAGACTCCGACCTGGTGCTGCGCAGGCTCGACTGCGCCGTGCTGAACTTCGCCCTGTCAGAACTTGAGGTCGGCGGCATCCGGCATGACACGGTTCGAGGGGTGTTCACTGAGGGACCTCCAGCGTACCCGGGCGCGCGGATCTTCGTGAAGACGCACGTGCAGATTGCCGTACGCCATCCGGCTTGTGTCGTCGGCTACTTCCTGCCGGCCGAGCGAGAGGGCAGGCGTTGACCCGGCAAGGGCGGCCGGATGGTGGTATAGGTTGACCAAGAGCGAGGTGGTCATGACGAAGCGCGAAGCCGAAGAAGTGGCCGAAGCAACCCGCCAGTTCGCCGAACGGTGGCGCACCATGTCGGCGGCCGATCGCGCGCTTCGCCTTCAGGCGGCTGGCATCCTGGACGCAACGGGCGAACTCGCGCCGCGCTACCGCTCTTCCCCTATCGAAGTACCGTCGAGAGCGGCCGCGGCAACCCGAGGGGCTCGCTAACCGGGCCTGTGCCCGCCCCCGAAGGGTCGCAACCGGTCCCTACTCGTCCCCGAGGCACTCGCTGCCCTCCACGAACACCTCGTGCAGGACGAGCTCGGCGGGCTGCTGGGTGTTGACCACGCGCACCCACACCTCGTCGCCGACGGTGGGGGTGACCTCCAAGATGTCCCACTTAGCAAACGGACCATCGAGGTCGCTGAGGTCCTGATCTTCGTCGCGCCCGTTCGGACAGCAGGTGTCGGGCACATCGTCCGTGCAGGGCTCGCCGTCTACGCACTGCCAGGGTGAGCGCTGCGCGGAGACCGTGCCGGCCAGCGTGGCGCCGTTGTCGGGGCCCATGGACGGGTCGCTCGACACCCAGATCTCCACCACGTCGGGCCGCTTCGTCCACCAGTCCGAGAGCACCCACACCCGCGAGACCGCCGTCTCGGTCAGCAGGCTGACGTGCAGATCGAAGTCGCGGATGCACGGGTCCTCGGTGGGGCAGGCACGCACTTCCACGCAGAACTCGTCGGACAGGTCGGAGGGAACGGCGCACGAGATGGAGAACTGCGACCTCTCGTCTCCGTCTTCGGCCAGGCCGCACTCGGCTCCTTCGTCGCACCGGGTTGTGACCGGCTCGGGCGGGCACGCCTCGCAGGTGTTGCCGCCGAAGCCCACCTCACAGGTGCAGGTGTAGGCCCCGAGGACATCGAGCGGTTCGCAGTCGCCGTGCTCTCCGCAGGGCTCGAGCTCGCAGACCTCGAAGTCCTCGCACTCGTCGCCCTTCCAGCCGAGCGCGCACACGCACTCGGCCTCCTCGCGGGTGTCGTTCCACACACAGGTGCCCGCTTCGTTGCAGGCCGTGCCGTTCTCAGCGGTGGGGCAGGGCTCACACCCCCCCGCGCCGTCGTGCGCGGAGCCGAGCTCACAGTCGACGTACACCTCGACCTCGCGCGGGGCATCGCCCACGTCGCCGGTTGCGCCACAACCCACCAGACAGGCGAACAGGCTCACGCGCACCCAGGACTGCTGCATGGTCGACCTCTGCAAGGCGCTATGGCGGCTCTCGGAACCCGGCAATCGCCGAGTCCATCACCGCACGCCGACGCAGCGAGGTCAGCCGCCGCACCTCAGAAGGTGTCGGTGGTGCCGCCGCCGCCGCCGCCGCAAGCGGCCGCATTCACGTCGGCGAAGAACTGCTCACAGGATGCGTTCGCCAGGGCGTCCGTGAGGTCGGCCAGGCAGTCCGCGCGCCGCGAAGCCGTGAGCTCGTTGATGCCCTTGTCGAGGTCTTCCGTGCACTGGGTTGCGCTGACGCCGGTGGCCAGGGAGTTGCAGTCATCCAAGCGGGCGCAGATGCTGGCGGGGGAGGCGCCGCAGGCCGAAGCGAAGACCAGACCGAGGAGCAACGAGGCGCGGAAGGTGTGGGACATGGAGGTCTCCGGAGGTGATTGGGGTGACACCGTCCCCAGACGGTGCGCTGGCGATGTAACATCGTCCCGCCACGAGCGGAGACAGCGTGAGACGAGGCGACGGATGGATGGTGGCGTTCGTGCTCGTCGGGGCCGTGGAGAGCGTCACCGAGCTGCTGGCGATGCCCGAGCCAGCCTTCGTGCTCAAGGCCACGCTCATGCCGTTGCTCGCGGCCTGGGTGACCGCGCGGATCGCGGAGCGCGGCGGCTGGTTTCACCGCCGGATGCTCGGCGTGCTGTTCGGGTCCTGGGTGGGCGACATGGCGCTGATGTTGGCTCCGGCTACTCCCGAGGACGTCGCGGTGCTCGGCATCCCGAAGCACCCTGTGTGGTTCCTGGTGGGCGTGGCCGGGTTCTTCGGGGCGCACCTGCTGCTGATCACGATGTACCGTCGGGTGAGCGACCCTGCGGCACCGGGCCTTTGGCCTCGCCGGTTGGGGTGGTTCCTGCCGCTCCCGATCTACGCGATCGGCGTGGGCGGGGTCGTGGTGCCTGCGGTGCTGGGCGACCCCGAGCGTGCGATGGCGGCCGGGCCGATCGCGCTCTACGCCACGCTGCTGCTCACCATGCTGGGCTTTGCGATCCACCGGTACGGCCGGGTCTCTGGGCGCAGCTTCGGGCTGGTGGTGGGCGGTGCGGCGACCTTCGTGCTCTCGGACACCCTGATCGGGCTGAACTTCCTGGTGGCGGAAGCACCGTCGGCGGTGGGGGCGTTCGCGATCATGGTGACGTACCTGGTGGCGGAGGCGTGCATCGCCGCGGGGCTGCTGGCGCAGGAGGGGGTGGGCTAGAAAAGGCCGCAGACCCCACGGTCGATCCGCTACGATGCCGAGGTGGAGGGACACCCATGCGCCGGTCCTTGCTGCTGTCGGTGGTTGTGTTCGCCTGTGACCCCGGCGGGGAGCTGACGATCACGGATGCGCCCCTCGACACGGCGCCCGCCACCACCGACGACGACGGCGTAGAGACCGACGTCCTCCCCGACACCGACGAGCCGGTCGACACGGACGAGCCGGTGGACACGGATGAGTCGGTCGACACCGACGAGCCGGTCGACACGGACGTCCTGCCCGACACCGACGAGCCGGTCGACACGGATGAGCCGGTTGACACGGATGAGCCGGTCGACACGGACGAGCCGGTCGACACCGATGAGCCGGTCGACACCGATGAGCCGGTCGACACGGATGAGCCGGTCGACACCGACGAGCCGGTTCCAGCCGAGTGCGGCGACCGCAGCGTGGATGCTGGCGAGACCTGTGACGACGGCAACCTCCGCGACGGCGACGGCTGTTCGTCCACCTGCCTCCGCGAGCGCATGCGCATCACCGTCGTCAGCGCGACGATCGCGGGCACGGACGGCGCGGGCGAGACCTGGGACCCCATCGTGTTCACGTCCCCCGACGCCTTCGTGGCCGGGTTCGTGGGGGGCCAGGAGCAGTTCGCCACTCAGTCGCGCTTCGACACCTTGGTTCCGGCGTGGTCCGAGACGTTCGACCTCACGGTCGAAGGCGGGGAGCAGCTCAACCTTGTGGTCGCCGACAACGACTTCCCTTTCGGAAACGAGGACATTCACATCTTCGCGCTCACCCTCCCCGAGCTGAACCAGCGGGCGGGTACGGGGCCGTGGACGCTGAGCGCGCCGCTGTGTCCGGGCCTCACGATGGAGGTCGTGTTCCGGTAGCGGGTGTACGCCCCCGCCTCAGAGTCCAACACCTCCCGCCACACCCGCACGAAGCGGCCCACCGTGAACCCGGATCCCAACACGAACAGGTTGTAGCGGCGCCGGAACTGAGAGGGCCCAAGGGATCGGGCGAGAATGGCTGATCCTCGGCTCATCCGGGCTGTACTCAGTGTGCGGAGGCCTCGCCTGCCTCGGGTGTGGCGTCACGGATCGGGGCGGTCGCCAGCCACCGGCGGATCGGTGACGTCCGAAGCGTCTTGGGCTCGATGACAGGAGGGAGGGGTGCGACGGTCGGGGGGACGCCTTCCCGAGCCACACCATCGTCGAGCTGAAGGAAAGGCTGCACCTCCATGACGCGCTGGGAGGCTGCAAGATCGCCCGAGCCGAGCAGGACGAGCGCAGCCGCGCCTCGTGTGGCCTCATCCCCCCCGTGTTCCGCGAGGAACCCGGCCACGTCGTCTCGATCGATGCGGACCGGCTCGTGCGGTTCGCCCACGTCGACACGCGGAAGCGCGAGCTCGGATGGGGCCGGCGCCGCGCTGGCCGGGTTCCAGGGCATCATCGGGATCTGCGCCGTGAGCCCGGACTGCAGCTTCAGCGAGAGGGGTGCCGTGGCCCGCCAGCCGCCGAGCTCGGCGAACAGCTGCGCGTCCCGGGAGATCACGTCGGGGGGGAGGTCGATCACCACCTCGCCAGCGATCTGCGTCTCGTAGGTTGCTGTGGCCACGCCCGGCCTCAGCAGCGACACCCTCGCACCCGAGAGGCCACCGCCAGGACAGGCAGCCTGGTCGCACACACGAACGACCAGGGACCCCATGCACGTCATCGCCTTGGCATTGTCTGAGTATGCCGCGAAGACCATGACGAACACAGCGGCCGCTCCGGAGCTCGTCACGCCGCGGGCGGTCACCGACATGTCGAACTTGCCGATTAGCGCGAAGACGAGGCATCCCGCAGCCAACGACGAAGCCAACACAATCCCGTAGGCCTGTGCCATGGAAGGGCACGGGTAGAGGACGAGCAGGGTGAACACCATGACACCGAGCACCGCCGCGGCACCCAGGGCTACCTTCAGTTGTCCGGACGTGATCCCCATGCTCCCTCCCGCATAGATTCAACCCGTCGGCCCGACGACGGCCGTCCCCCGGCGGGGACAGCGACTTGCTCTACGTCACCTTGCGTAGGATCCGCGTGGTGGGGTCCTCGACGTTGAGGTGTTCCTTCACGGCCTTGTACATGTCCTCCTCGAAGGCGATCACCATGGCCTTGATCTGCGGATCGTCGACGTCGTCCCGCCAGAACAGCCGCACGAGGCCGTCGGCACCGGGCACCGCCCGCAATCGTTTGTTCGCGGTGGATTCGACGATGTTGTCGTGGAGTTTCATGGCCTCGATCGCAGCCGACGTAAAGCCGACGTTGTCCAGGTCACCTGACTCTCGCTTGTACCAGATCGTAGCCCTCACGTTCCCTCCTAGTTGTCGCTGTTGCGTCGGCCGGCCCGAACCAGCTTGTCGAAGATGCCTGGGCTCATGGTGATGCCCACAAACCACGAGCGCTCGGGCTGCCAGGTCTCGGTGATGTGTCGCGTGCCGAACTCCAGCCCGGCCACGATCATCAGTCCGGGGACCAGATTTTGTCCGAGGCCCAGGGTCATCGCGAGCACGTCATCGGACTGGGTCCCGAGGCGAATGCCGGCCACGGGCACGGGCACGTAGATCCCACCAAACCCCTTCTCGCGCTCGAAGAAGCGCTCGTAGTGACGAGGGAACCACACCGGGGAGACGGTGCCCGCGAACACGATGGACCGAAGGGTGTCGCGGGTGAGGAGGCCGACGTGGATCGCCACGGGTCCAACCTCCGGAGGCCCTTCCTTCACCTTGAGCGTGCCGACGGCGGACTCGACCACGACGGGTGCGTCGCCGCGCATCCCCGTGGCGCGGAGGGAAAGCTTCCAGTCTCCCGAGGTCAGCGTGGGCACGAGCGCGACCCGATCCGAGCCTCCCTTCACGTCGACCGAGTAGGCCGTCACGGCACCCGATCCCGCCTGCGCTCGTAGTTCCACTGCGTCCAGCGAGGCCCGAAGGACCGACGGGGCGTACGCAGTAGGGATGGGCACGGGGCCCGTGCTGCTTGGGTCCATGCGCACCAGGACCTGGCCTGTGTCAGGCGTGGGCATCGGACAGGCATACACCCAGCCCGAACCCGCCTTAGGCCACGCCGCTCGTGCGCTGGCGGTGAGGCCAGCGTCCGGCGCGCACACGGAGTCGGCGGCCACTGCCGCATTCTTCTCGGCTTGCGTTGCAAACCTCGGCCTAGGCGCGCTCGGGGACGTCACCACAACGCCCCCCACCGAGACGCTCTCGGGCTTGACGCCCGAGGGCCCCACCACGGTGATGCCTGGCACAGGTCCGGCCGCGTTGCTGCACATCGCGGAGAGGTCGAAGGTCCCACCCCCCACGATGACCTGTCCGGTCAACGTGTTCGAACTGTCACGAGCCATCGGGACGTTGGTGGCCACACCGCCAAGGGTGATGGCAACAGGGGGTATCGGTGTGGGTGCTGCGCCGGCCGGTGCTGCCGGGACACCACAGTCGGGAAACGCGGCGTGCTTGAATTCCCACGCCGACAGGGTGGGCGACCCCGGGACGAGCTTCACCTCCGGCGGCTCCTCCCGGTCCGAGACAACCCAAGCCAGGACGTGCTTCTGTCCAGGCGCGAGCAGCACCTTGCCGTCGCTCCCTTCCTGCAGGAAGGTCGTCCCGGTGGGGCCGCCGGCACCCGAGTACGTCGCCGCGACGTCCAGGAGCTGCGTGGTGAGAACCTCCACGGGGAGCGCCTGATCGGACCGGGGATCTTGGGCCTGGACGCGCCCGAGGTCGTTCGACCGTCCGGGGCGGCCGTTCACGTCGACGACGACGGTGGGCAGCGTCGTACCCGCCCGCTTGCTCGCGGCCGTCGTGGTGGGGGTGGGCGATTCGCCCAACACATCAGAACACTCGAGGTCGTTCCGCCTGGCGATCCGCTCGGCCCTTGCGGCGACGGCGGTAGCTTTGCGCAGGATGGTCCCGTAACGAGTGCGGTCCACCTCCGTGGGGTTTGCCTTGGCCTTCCATGCCTCATGGGCGTCGGACCGCAGCTGCACGGCGTTTGCGCGGAGGTCACAACCCATCGAGGCCCTCCCCGCGCCGCCCAGACCGGGGGACTTGCTCCACGGCACCTCGCTCTTCCAGACCTGGTCCAGGTTTTCCGCTGAAGTGTTCAAGTCTTCGAGGCTCGCCGAATGGGCGCACAGCGAGCCGCTCATGAGTGCAACTGCAACCAGGAACCGCCTCACTGGACACCCCCAACCGTGTCGGTCTCTTCGGTCTCTGCGACTTCTTCGGCTTCGTAGGTAAAGGTGACCGACCCGGTGCCGCTCTGGCCCGACGTCAGCCCATTTGGATTCTCGACCCGCACCTCGGCCACAACCGGGGCGCCCTCTGCGGGCAGCGGAGACGGCACGGGCGGCTTCACCGCCAGCGCGCCTGCTGTCGCCCCGGGCTGGACCTCCGCCAGCCGCTCCTCCTCGCCAGGGAAGGCGAACCACACACGCGCCTCGGGCGAGAAGGAGCCTCCGAACACCGTCAGCTCCACCGGCTCCGCTTCGACCCAAGCGGCCGTGCTGGGGGCGACGCGGGTGAGGCGAGGGGGGGGGACGATCACCACCGTGTCGCCGACAGCACTGCCCCCGAGCAGCTTCGCTTCCACAGCGCCGCCAAGGTCGGTGGTCCAGTCCACCTTGGCGCGCCCGTCCGCATCGGAGGTGGCCACACCGCCGGTGGTGAGGGAGCCGTTGGCCACCACGAACCGCACCGAGGCCCCGGCGACCGCGGCCCCCGTTCGCCCACGCACGTCGGCGATCAGGCTCGCTGCGCCGCCGTCGGGCCCGAGCTGGGTGGGCTCAGACCACAGCTCCAGTGAGGTGGGCACGTCGACCACCGTCACCGTGACGTCCTGCGCCTTCACGGCGCCCGACTCGGCACCCAGGGTGACCGTGGCGGCCCTGCGGGGGGGTACGAAGCACAGGGTCACGCAGGCGTAGCCGGTCCCCTCGTCGTCGTTGTGGGGGAGCTTGTCGTCCGAGTCGACGGGAGCGGTCTCGGAGACCAGCAGCGCCGAGCCTTCCGAGGCCTCGATCGCGCAACGCCCGACGGAAGCGTCGGAGTCAGATGCCTCCGTGTCGTCCGGGTCGTCGAACGTCGAACCGCCGGGGGAGCGCACTGCTCCGCCGAAGCGACCCTCGGAGGCCTTGAGGTAGATCGTCGTCTCCGAGGCGACGGCGAAGCCCTCCGAGGTGATGCCGCACGCGGTGAGCAGCAGGGAGCCGTCGATCTCCACGGTGGTGGAGTCGGCGCGCAGCAGGATCTGCCCGCCTTGGGGGACCAGACGAAAGCCGTCCTGGCACCCCACACCCAGCACCAACAGCACAAGGCCCGTTGCACCCGTCTTGATCACCTGGATCTCCCTTGCCCCGAGGTTTCTCATCACAACCCACCCTGCGGATGCGTCTCGACCACCCAGGTCGTCTCATCCACCTTCCGCCAGAACGCCCCGTCGTCGGCCGGCGCCTCCCAGCTCATCGCGCCCGCGCGGTCGACTGTGAGCACCACCGGCTCCTGGCCGTCGGCCGACGTGCTGTAGACCTTCGCGCCCACCGCCACGAGCGCGTCGAGGGCGCTGGTCCGCGGGAGGTGGTGCTTCTTCGCGGCGTAGTGCGCCGACACCACAGCCCACTCGGGGTCGACCTGCTCCAGGAGATCCGGGTCGAACTTCGCCGACCCGTGGTGGGCGACCTTGAGCACGTCGGACGACAGCTTCGAGCACGCACCGACCGGCGGGCAGTAGGTGTCGACCAGCCAGTGGCCAGCGTCCTCCTCGATGTCGCCGGTGAGCAGGATCGACCGCCCGCCGAACTCCACCCGGAGCACCACCGAGTCGTTGTTGATGTTGTCGCCGTCAGCGTCGTCGGGGAAGCGCCCACCTGAGGCCAGCGTGGTGATGCGCAGGCCCTGCTCGGAGAGCAGCTCGGTGCCCGCGACGGCGGCCTCGGGCGTGAGCCCCGCGTCTTCCCAGGCCTCCTCCAGGAGGTCCCAGCTCGTCATGGCCTCGGGGTCACGCGGCGGACCGCGGAACTCCCCGTTGGTGACCAGGCGATCGACCTCGATCTCCCGCAGCAGGCTCGGCGCGCCGGCGTAGTGGTCCCAGTGAGGATGGGTGATCACGAGCACGTCGAGCGAGCCGTCGATCGCTGCGGCCACGTTGGGCATGCCCGTGCGCCAGTCCTCGCGGGTCCCGGCGTCGATGAGTACCTCGAAGTCCCCCAGATCGAGCAGGATCGCGTCGCCCTGCGCGACGTCTTCGAAGATCACCGCCAGCGGCTCCCCGGTGGCCACCGTGCCACCGCCGGATCCAGAGCCACCACCGTCGCTGACGACGGCGTCGGGGAACGGCCCCGTGCCGTCCCGCCAGCGCCGCCCGAGCGTCCTGTACACGAAGCCCGTCTTTCCGGCCTCCGTGCGCACCTTGTACCAGCCGTCCTGCTGCGCGCCGTCATCGAGCAGGGCCAGGTAGGTGCCCTCCTCAAGCTTGTCGCCGCTGGCTTGATCGGGAGCCTTGCGCAGGTAGGCCACGCGGCTCAGCACGAGGTAGTCCGCGCGCGCCTCGGGCAGGGCGAGCGTGAGCGCAAGCGCCAGGATGGTGCCGAGGCGGATCATCCGAGCCGCCCCAGCAGGTCACGCAGCAGCGCGATCTTCTGGGTAAGCGCCTCGCTCGGGGCCTCCAGCAGGGCAGCCTCGGCTCGCAGGAGCTGCGTCTCCGCCTCCTTCTTCTGCGCCTCGGTGAGCTTGGTGGTGGTGGTGCCGTCCGCAGCGGTGGTGGAGGCACGCTGAACCATGGTTTCGACCTGCTGGACCGCGGCCTCGGCACGCACCGTGTGCCGCGCTCCATAGACGTCGGACTTCACCCCCAGCACGTCGTGGAACAGCTTGACGCTGGCCTTGCTGCCCCCAGCGACCAGCAGACCCGTGAGCACGAAGCCCGCCTCGCTGACGTGCTCCCGCAAGACGATGATGCTCACCGCGTCGAACTGCCAATGCCAGCAGACGGCCACCCCAACCGCCGCCGCGAGCAGCTCTTTACCGCCGCCCGAGGGCCCGCGAAGCACCCACATGCGGCTCTCGAAGATCACCGCGAGGGCGCGCTCGACGATGAACGACAGCACCACCACCGCGCCGAGCGCCTCGATCGTGCGCTCCCAGTCCACATGGAAGAGATTCGGATCCATGACGCATTGCCCTGAACATGCCGCGCGATTCCCCCCAATCGGTCCTGCGCGGAGGACCGACCTCGCTGGCACGCCCCGCGGCGTCCGGCTGTCTGGGGAAGTTCTACAGCGGACCCGTTGTGCGACGAGGTGTCCAAATTTTTGGACGCCACTTATCATCGGCATATTTAGGCCGATTTTCGCGTACACAATGCGTACCGTGTCGCGAGCCGCCTCCGAAGCGTCTGCGCGCGCAGGGGTCGCAGCCCGGGCTTCCGCGCCATCGCTCGACGCTACCTTCACCAAGATCGGCACGTTGATCTGCGGGTGCCAGTGGCGGTGGTACTACGTCACCCCGAAGTCATGGACCGGCGCTCCGTGGCTGCGGGAGCGCACCTGGGACTGCGTGACGTCGTTCGTGGACAACGGTGGGCCTGATCCGATCCCGTGGACGGTTGAGAACCGTCTGAAGTCTACCGCAT
>CAYNFK010000092.1:0-18769 GCA_964396405.1 uncultured Enterobacteriaceae bacterium | reverse complement strand
CCGGACCGGACGGGGGCGTTCTTGAAGGAGCGGGTGTGGGGGAGGTTTGGGGGGTGAGGAGGAACCACAGACCCCACAACGACGAGGAGCGCCCCCCTGTGGGGACGCTCCAAGTACGATGAACCGAACGCGAGGGCGTCAGTACCGGTAGGCCGTGACCTTGCCGGTGCGGATGTCGTGCACCATGTAGCCGTAGCGGAAGGTCTGCCGGTTGGTGGTGCCGTTGAAGGTCTGGTCGCCGGTGGGGTAGCCGAGCCAGCTGTTGGGCCCGCCCATCATGTGGTACGAGCTGCGGATCTTGTCAGACACGGCGTAGGCGTAGTTCGTATTGTTGTAGGAGCCCGCCCAGCCCAAGGCCTCGTAGTACACAGAGACCGCGCCCATGGTGCCGCCGCTGTACTCGGCCGAGATGCCGGCGGCGGTGACCCGCGAGGCGACGGCGGTCTTCATGTTGCCGAGCTTGGCAGCGCCCATGCGGTTCCGGAGGCTGTCAAACTTCCCGTGGTTGCGCGACTTCACCACGGCGCCGCTCCACAGGCCGCCCGCACCGCCATCCCACACGTAGGTGGGCAAGAACGCGCGGTTCGCCCCATCACGGGCCTCCGTATGGCTATGCGCCGCCGTGCTGTTGCCCGACGAACACCGCAAACCCACCGTCTGTCCGGCTTCCACCCACTGGTTGAGCACCACCGGCTGGTTCTTGCAGAGGTGGTAGAGGAGAACGTCGGCGTCGGTGCCGTCGAGATCGATGCGGACGTAGTTGCCAGCACCGCCCGAGCAGCCGCTGGAGCTCCAGTCGTCGCAGTTGCGAACCTGGGCCTCGATGCGCCCGTTCGCCGGGGCCACCACCGGCTCGCCAAAGTCTCCGTTGCCCGACGTACCCACCTTGTTGAAGTCCCAGGCCACGTGGCCACCGTAGGTGGAGACCACGTCCCGCTCTCCGCTGAGGCTCGTGAGCTGGAGCTGCAGGTAGGGCGGCGGGGACTGCGGCATACCGCTGGCGGTGTCGTCGGCCTCCGCAGCCGTGTCACCGGGGGTGTCGGTGTCGAACAGCTGCTCCTCACAGCCGCCGAGGATCGAAAGGCCGCACACGATGAGCGTGCGCAAGAACGTGGTCCAGGTCATGGTCTCTCCAGGTCTTTGGGGCTCGTTGCGGTGATTCGCAACACGGCAAATCTACGGCGTCGCCGTTCGGGCAGAGGTCGTTCGTTGTCTGGCCTGTGACGCCCATTTCAGGCCATTTCACGCGAGCGAGATCCGATGCGCCTGGAGCTAAGTGATCGGTGGGTCGACCTGCAGACCGGACGCGGTGCCACCACGACGGGCGAGGCGCTCCGCGTGTCGGACGGACAGCCCCTCAAGGTGCTGCGTCGCCTCGCGGCGTCCCCGGGCGTGACGGTGTCGGTGGATGACCTGTGGGCCGCGCTCGAGACGGGCACTCCCAAGCCGGCCAACGTGAAGGTGTGGATCTCGCGGCTGCGAGGGGCGCTCGAGCCCGAGGTCGACCTCAGGACCACAGCGTCGCGCTTCGTGCGCGATGGAGACGACGGTTTCTGGCTGGACCCACGTGGCGGGCAGTCCCCATGGCCCGCGTTTCGAGACGGCTGCGACCTCCAGGTGGCACGAACTGCGGCGATCCTGGCCCCGCAAGGAGGCGTGCCGAGGGAAGCGGCCGACCAGCACTTCGCCGCCTTCCGGGCGGGTGGTCGACGCATCCTGCTGGTCTCCGGACACCGTGGTTCCGGAAAGAGCACCCTGATGAGCATGTGGGCGAGGGCGATCGGCGGCACGACGGCCCGCACCGCGGAGTCAGGGGGTGATGCCGCTGTCTTGTTGGAGACACGCCCAGCCGGCCTGCTGCCAGCCCTCGTCGACGCCGCCCAACCCCACGCGTCCTGGGAAGCGTGGCTGGCCGACGGCTGCCGGCTCGCCGCTGCCGAGAGCACCCGCTTGTGGGTGTTCGTGGACGGGGTGGACCGCGCCGAGGACGCCGAACGCACGGCATGGCCACTCGTGGCCAGCCTCGCTGCGCTGGCCGCGAACGAACCCGCCCTGCGGTTGGTGGTGGCCGCACGCAGCGGCACGTACGTGATGTCGGCGCTGAGCGCGTTCAGCGACCAGATCCACAGCGCGACCGCCGAGGGCGGCCTCGTGTATGCGATCCCGCCCCTCACCTCGCGCGAGTGCGAGGCGATCACCCTCTCGTTCGGGAAGAGCCTGCGCCTGCTCGCCGAGCTCACCGACCGCGAGCGTGCGTGCCTCACCTCCCCCCTGCGCGTCCGGCGGTGGGTGGAGCTGCTTCGAAGCGGAACCCAGGGCGCATGGGCCCGGCGGGCCATCCTCACCGACCTGGCCGAGCCGGCTGCCGAGTCCGAGGCGCTGGAGGCCTTTCTCGACGGGGTGGCGACCGCCATGTGGCGCGCACGGACGCCCGAGCTGGTGCTCTCGGTGGCCGCCGAGGACAGCACCTTGAGGGCCGGACTGTTCGCCCGCGGCATCTTCGGCCGGCTTCAGCGCGACCTCCTCCAGGTGCTCCCGGGTCCGAGCGCCGACGCGTCCGACCTTGTGCGCTTCGACCATGATGGGCGGCTCGAGAACCGCATCGCCCGGCACCTGATGGAGCAGCGTCGCTGCCAGGATCCCGCGGACCTCGAGGCGCTGTGGAAGGACACCTTCCCACCCGTGCACCACGCTGTGCCGCTCGCGGTGGTGCTCAGCTTCGGCGGGGGCGATCCCCTCCCCTGGCGCGCCCTGGTGTCGTCCCGGCGCGAAGCGCGCCTCCTGGCAGAGTCCACCCACGTCGCGCTCGCCACCCTGAGCGAGGAACAGAGCCAAGCGTGGCTGCAGGAGGCGCTGGACCTTGGGCGGCTCGGCCCGCTGTTCGATGTGCTGCTCACGTTCGGGTTCCTCGACGCCCTGCTGATCGCCGTGGGGCTGGAGGTGGTGGCACCCGAGCAAGATCCCCACCTGTGGCTTCGGGTGGCCAGGACGCACCGTTGCGCGCTGGCGACGGTCGGTCGGCGCACCGAGGCGCGGGATGTGGCGACCGATATCTGGCGGCGGATCGAAGCGGTCCGCCCGGATCTGGCATCGGAGGCCTACCAGGAGCTGGCGATCGCCACCTACGAGGCCAAGGCCACGGACCGCTCAGCGATCGAGGCGGGACGGGCATGGTGGGCGGACCACGCCGCTGGGCTCGAGGATGCACCGTTCGTGGCGTTCGGCCTCGCGCTCGCCCACGCGATGGTGAAGGGCGGCGAGCACACGGAAGCTGTGGACATACTCCAGGTGGTGGAGGGGCGGGCCACCCTCGATCCCCGCACGCAGGCCCAGCTTCGCAAAGAGCAGGCGCTCGTGCTCGGTGCGGCGAAGGAACCGCAAGCTGCCGGTGATCGGTGGATCGAGGCGAGTGAGCTGTGGTTCGCCGCTGGTGAGACCGGCCGTGGGGCGGCCGCGCTCAACAGTGCGGCGGCGCGGCGGGTGGAACAGGGCAAGCTTCCCGAGGCGCTTGCGCTCAACAAGCGTGCGCTGGACCTCTACCGTGACCTCGACGACGACCCCGGCATCCGCACTTGTCTGGGCAATCGGGGCAAGATCCTGCGGTTGATGAAGCGACTAGACGACGCCGAGGCCGCCCACGCCGAGCACCTCGCGCGGGCGTCGGAGCGGTCGGTGGCGGGCGGGAAGAGCTACGCCATCTTGGGGATCGCCGAGATTCGGATGGATCAGGAGCGGTGGGAGGAGGCGTCGGACCTGCTGGTGCTGGCGGAGGCGGACGGGACGCGGCACGAGCCGCATGAGGAGCGGTTGCGGGCGTTGAAGGTGAGGTTGCGGGGGAAGGGGCGGTGAGGAGCGCGACGGTGCGTTGGGCGCCTAGTCGCTCATTGGCGCGCGTGCCAATCGCGAACGGAGCGCGCATTATGATGTGCGGAGGTGAAGAATTGCCCGTCCTGTCCGTCGGTCACAAGCTTGATACGCATGGCAGGCGGCCGCGGAGGCGGCAGAGCCGGGAGGGGGGCGGGTTGGAGCAAAGTGGGGCGCGAACACCCTCGATGATGCACCCCATACTCAAGCGGGCCGCAGAAAGCGGACTGGACGCGTTGATCCGCCGACAACTTCAGAATGGAGTGCCGGTTGATGCCCTCGACGAGGATGGGCGAACCATCCTCATGCTCGCGGCCCGTGGGGGACATCGCCGCACATGCAAGTTCCTCCTTGAGGTCGGTGCCAGAGTGGACTTGCGGGATGCTAGCGGCGTGGACGCGCTCGGTCATGCCACGGATGCCAAACAAACCGGCGTCGTCCTGCTCTTGCTGGAGCACAATCAGTCGCAGCCCGTACCCAAGACGCTCGCACCTACTGCCGCGGAGCCCGACCCTGTCCTGTACCCAGTCTTCGACAACTTCTGGGACGACGGGGGATGGGAAGAGGAAGGGGTCCCTTCCACACCTGCACACGATCAGAGCGCTCTACAGGGTGCCGAAGCCGTCCAGGCAGTGCTGTCAGCGCATACACCAGTTGACCGGGATGAGGATTGGACTGATGTCCGCGTCCAGTTGCCCATCGCGCGGCCGAAGCAGGAAGCTGCTCAAATGGGGTTGTTGCCAAGTGATCACCTTTGGCGACGGTTCTTCAGCTCCGCCCTGCACGCAGGGTGGGTGAGCGAACATGCCATCGACACAGTGGCGGAAGCTCAGACCGACCACGAACCCGACGTTGCCCGTGACCTCATCGAGGCGGTCCTCGAAGACTTCGACGTGGTGATAGAAGCGTTCCCTCCCTGGCCAGGGACCGACGCCGAGAACGTCCCCGCGGCACTCGCACGAGGAACGCACGATGCAGTCCTGCGTTTTCGAGGGCTGGAAGACGACCGCAAACCTGTCCATCGCCGCTTCCAGTCGAAGCTCTACGAGGGTAGGCTGGGTCGAGCGGGCGAGGATCGGCTGGCCCGGGCGATCGCGGCTGGTCAGATCGCGACTTTTGCTGCAGTCGCCAACAGCACACGGCTTCGCGAACATTTGTCCGCCTTGCTCGAAGAAGCCGAGGAGCATGGGCACATCGACGATGGCGACGAGGGCCCCGAACAGGGCGCACCGGTGCGTTCAGGTGCCGGGTGGGCGCTCCTGCGGCTGGCGAAGCAGGTTGGGGTGTCCACGGACTTCGACATCGCTGCGGTGCGGACCGCCGTGTCAAAGGCGCGGACTCCCCTTCGTGCCCTAGTCCGCGCGATTCAGGCGGAGCCAGATCCGCACCCTCTGGCGAAGAGCCTGATCGGGGCCTTCGACGCGTGGCAGGTGGCCTGGGCTGGCTTGGTCTGCAGTCACCTACGTTTCGCCGTCGACTTCAGCCGCAAGGTCTCACGAGGAGACACACCCTTCGAAGATGTTGTGCAAGAGGCATGCATCGGATTGATGATTGCGGCCGACAGACTGGATCATCGGCGCGGCTTCGCCTTCGCGACCTACTCCGTGTGGTGGATCCGCGCCCGAACGTTCCGGTTCGTCGACCAGTCGACGCTCGTGCACGGCTCGGCGGGGTTGTTGCAAGCGCAGCGGACTCTTGGCAAGGTGCGGAACCGCCTCGAACGTGGTGGCGTAGCCGTCGCTCCCGAGGAGCTGGCAATCGCGACGGGGCTCACCATCGAAACCGTCGTTCGAGCGGTGTCAACCACGTTCGAATTTGTGACCCTTCCTGATGGAGACGATGATGAGGCACCCTGGACGGGACACGAAGCCGTGCCGTCGCCCGAGGAAAACGCCGCCGACAGACAGTTGCTGGGACTCGTCCGCGGTGCCCTAGATGTGGCGCTGACGGCGCGCGAGCTTAAGGTTCTCAATCTCCGCTATGGCCTGACAGACGGAGAGGACCGCACCCTGTCGGAGATTGGTATGGAATTGAAACTCTCCCGTGAGCGCATACGCCAGATCGAACAGACTGCACTGGGGAAGCTGCGACTGACTGCTGCCGTCCAAGAGTTGCTCAGTGCAACCAATGCGAGCACGGCACATGCCTGAGGGTTTCCGGTATGCGCCGCCGCAGCCTGGCACGATGTTCGAGGCCCTACGCGGGCTCGGGTACTCCGTCCCCACCGCGCTCGCCGACATCATCGACAATAGCATCGCGGCGGGCGCCTCCTCGGTGGACATCGAATTTCACTGGGAGGGCGTTCGGAGCTGGATTGCCATCACAGATGACGGGTGCGGAATGGGAGACGCCGAGCTCGAGCGGGCCATGTGCCTTGGAGTGATCGATCCGCTCGGCACTCGGGCCATCACCGACCTCGGCCGATTCGGACTGGGGCTGAAGACCGCGTCGCTTTCCCAGGCGAGACGACTCACCGTTGCGAGCAGGCGCAATGCAGTGACGAGTTGCTTGCGCTGGGACCTCGACGTCCTCGCCACGAGCGCGGGCCGAAACTGGATGTTGCTCGAGGGTCCGGATTCAACCTCATCGTGGATACCGGGGCTCCTTCCCGACGACAGCAACGGTACGGTCGTCGTCTGGGAGAACCTTGACCGCGTAGTGCCTGCCGGATTCACCTCGAAGGACTTCCTCGACCTAATCGATGTCGTGCAGCGACACCTCGCCATGGTGTTCCACCGCTTCGTTGAGGGCCCGAAGCCCAACCTCAAGATTCGCATCAACGGTCGGTGCATCGAAGGATGGGATCCGTTCCTGTCGAACCACCCAGCCACCTGGACGTCCCCAGAAGTGGCCTTCGAGACTTCGGCCGGAGTGGTGCGTGCCGTAGGCTACGTTCTCCCGCATCGAGACAGGCTCACGGCTGACCAATACGAACGAGGCGCAGGGCTCGATGGCTGGACGGCACAGCAGGGCTTTTACGTTTACCGGAATCAGCGGCTCCTCGTCGCCGGGGGATGGCTGGGACTCGGTCGCCCCCGTCCCTGGACCAAGGAAGAGCCGACACGGCTCGCGCGCATCCAACTGGACCTGCCCAACAGCGCAGACGATCAGTGGAAGATCGACGTGCGCAAGTCCAGAGCGCGCCCGCCCTCGACCGTGAAGGATCGCCTGTCCCATTTCGCGGACGACGTCCGAGCGCGCGCCCGAAGCGTGTTCGCGCATCGCGGTCAAGCCGTCCGTGGCGCGGCTCGCGCGCCGATCGTGCAGGCATGGCGGACGGAGCGAGGCCCCGGCGGCGTTCGCTACCGAATCGATGAAGCACACGCTGCGATCGGTCCGGTGCTGGAAGCCGCCGGTCCACTGACACCATCGATCCGGGCAATGTTGCGCGTCATAGAGGAGACCGTCCCCGTCCAGCGGATCTGGCTCGACACAGCCGAGGCGCGCGAAACGCCACGCACAGGGTTCGACGCAGTCCCTGAGGCGCAAGTGAAATCGATTCTGCAGACCGTATACCGCAATTTGGTTGTGCGAAAGGGTTACTCGCCGGCCGAGGCGCGGGCGCAACTGCTTCGGACCGACGGTTTCCAGAATCAGGGAAGGCTGATCGCAGAGCTGACTGACAGCCCTGCAAACCAGGAGTAGGACCATGGCGATGGGGGAACGTGAGCTTAAGGTCGTAAAGGGAGTCCAGGATCTCATCGAGGACCAGGGCCGAAATGGGCCGATCACGCCCGAAGTCATCGACGAGAAGATCGACGACGTGATCACGTTCCGACCGACCCTCGCCGTCGATCTTGACCGGGGCGCCGTCACGGATGAACTAATCCGTCGGTACAGCGTTTGGATCGGCGCCGACAGGTCGCTGTGGAGTAGTGTCGGACACGTCGATTGGCTCAACTCCGACCGTAAGTCGGGCTGGCGCTACTGGCAGCGCTACGCAGAGTTCCTGGAGCAGAAGCTGTCCATCCCGGCGATCGGCGGCCTCGACAAGGCCACGGACAATGTGCTCCGCTACCTGGAGGATCCCCAACGGGCAGGCCCGTGGGATCGGAGGGGCTTGGTGGTCGGTCACGTACAGTCCGGCAAGACTGGCAACTACACGGGCCTGATCTGCAAGGCAGCGGACGCGGGGTACAAAATCATCATCGTGCTCGCGGGTCTCCACAATAGCCTGCGATCGCAGACCCAAATGCGGCTTGACGAGGGCTTCCTCGGATTCGAAACATCTCCTGATCGCGACCCCGCTGCACATCCTGCCATCGGTGTCGGGATAATTGACAGCGGCATCCGGCCAAACTACGCGACGAATCGGGCGGAACGTGGCGACTTCAACGCCCACGTCGTGCGCAACCTCGGAATCTCCCCCGAGGAGAAACCCTGGCTGTTCGTCGTTAAGAAGAACAAGAGCGTCCTCGACCACCTGTACCGGTGGATTCGGGATCACGTCGCAGACCGCCAGGAAGCGGGCCGACACCTAGTCACCCATCTGCCGTTGCTGATGATCGATGACGAGGCCGACAACGGCTCGGTCGACACGGGCGAGCAAGTCGTCGGCGAAGATGGCATGCTCGATCGGGAGCACCAGCCTACAGCGATCAACCGCCTAATTCGAAAGCTCATGCATTCATTCCACCGTGCCGCATACGTTGGGTATACGGCGACACCGTTCGCCAATATATTCATCCACGACAAGGGCCGCACGGAGGCAGAGGGCCCAGATCTCTTTCCGTCCGCCTTCATCGTCAACCTCGCCGCCCCGTCCGACTACATCGGGCCCTCGAAGGTCTTTGGCGTCCGTGAGGCGGGCGGTCGTACAGGGGGACTACCCGTCGTGAACAAGCTCGAGGGTGATCACGAGGCCTGGATGCCGACAAGGCACAAGCGGGACCACGTACCCCTGTACGATGAACGACCGCAACTTCCGCCGTCGCTGGCCGAGGCTGTCGACGTGTTCCTTCTGGCGTGCGCCGCGAGACGATTGCGTGGGCAGCAAGACCAACACTGTTCTATGCTGGTGCACGTGACGCGATTCAGCGGAGCAGGTGGGGCGAAGGGAACTCCCAGCGTGCAGCAACTCGTCTATGATCAGATTGACGAACACGTCCTAACCATGAGGCAAAGGATCGAGCGGTCCATCGACCACGAGGCGGTCATCGCCGGTCTCGAGGAACTCTGGGACCGCGAATTTGTCAAGAAGGCGCCGGCGATCCGAAACGCTCATCCAGAGTTGTGCGGGCCTATCCACTCATGGACCGACATCCGGGATGAGCTTCTGCCTGCGATTAAGGACGTCACTATCCGGCGTATCAACGGAACCGCTAAGGATGCGCTCGACTACGTCGAACACCAGACAACAGGCCTCAAGGTCATCGCTATTGGGGGCGACAAGCTGTCGCGCGGGCTCACCCTCGAAGGACTAACGGTTTCGTACTTTCTCCGCGCGTCCAGGATGTACGACACCCTAATGCAGATGGGCCGGTGGTTTGGTTACCGCCCGGGGTACCTCGACCTGTGTCGCCTCTACACCACCTCTGAGCTTGTCCTCTGGTTCGGTCACATCACCGACGCGGCGGAGGAACTGCGAGAGGAATTCGATCTCATGGCCGCGAGCGGCGGCACACCGCGCGACTACGGCTTGAAGGTCCAGTCACATCCAACGCTCATGGTCACCTCTCGTATGAAGATGCGCACTGCGAGAGACCAGCTCCTGTCTTTCAGCGGGAGCGTTCTAGAGACTGTGGCGCTCCGGCGCGATCGGGATTCGGTGGAGCAGAACCTGGAGACCACCCGGCGCCTCATCGGCCGGTTGGGTGCTGGGGAGGAACCGCGCCAGGAACGCCCGAACGGCCCCCAGACATGGGAAAAGGGACGGATCTGGCACGGCGTGCCCGGCGCAGACGTCGCGGACCTCTTCGCTACATGGCGGACCCACCCCGACGCGTGGAAGGTAAACGGTCCCATGATCTCGAAGTTCATTCGAGGAATGAATCAGGGCGGCGAGTTGACGTCGTGGACGGTCGCCGTCATCGGCGCGGGTGACAAGGCCAAGCGCGACTTGGCCAACGTCGGAGTCGAAGTTCCGATGCTCGAACGCGGGGGCGAGGAAAGCTCCACCGAGGCCAAGTACTCCATCGGGCGGCTGCTCTCGCCCCGAGACGAGGCCATCGATCTCGACCTCCCAGCGTGGGCGGCAGCCCTCGCCCTCACACGCGAAATCTGGCGCCAGAAGGACCCCGATCGCCGAGCGTTTGAGGAACCTGACGCACCCAGCGGCCCCGCGATTCGAAAGATTCGCGGCTTCGGCGCAGAAGGGGTCCCCGCGCATCCAGAGCGTGGGCTCCTTCTTCTTTACGCCCTAGATCCGAGCAAGGCGTACGGGGACACGGACGCTCTCCGTATCACTCACGGCGTGCCGATCGTCGCGTTCGGTGTGAGCTTCCCAGGCTCCAACCACGGCACCAAGGTCTCGTACAAGGTGAATAACATCGGATGGGAGCAGGAATATGGCGCCTCCGAGTAGCAGAGACGAGGTCGAAGGGGCTTGGCGGGCGCTCAGAACCGCGCCAGGCATGGGGAACGGCTGGAACACGGCCGCGGTAGCTCGCAATGCGCCCATGCGTGTACTGGCCGGACGCCGCGAGCCATCTGGTGCCGAGGCGCTCCTGATCGATCTTCGCGACGCGGCGCCGCCTGCCGCCACTGTGCTCCCCCAGGGCGGCGGGTTTTCGGTCGAGGTGCTTCGCATTGGAGGTGCCGGGACGTTCTGGCTGTGCGTCGCCAGGAAGGAAAGTGCAAGCCTGGAGATCTTCTCCACCATGGTCGAAGACCTAATGGCAATGTTGAGGTCCGCTGGGACCGCTTCGCCCGGAGCCGTTCTCCGCTCGGTCCTCGATCGGATTCGCGCATGGCAGCTCTTCATGGACCAAGCGCGGAACGGACTCCTTGGTCCCGAACAAGAGGTCGGACTGGTTGGTGAACTGCACGTGGTAAGCGCGTTGCTGAGGCACGGCGTGCCGGGAATCGTGGCGTGCGAGGGCTGGACGGGCCCGCTCGACGGCCTCCATGACTTCCGGTGGCCAACTGGCGCGATCGAGGTCAAGACGACCACAACTCTCGGTTCCTTTCCCGCTCGCGTCCATGGTCCCGACCAGCTCGACGACGGTCTCGTGCGCCCGCTCATCCTCGCGGCTGTCCGAATCGCCGAGGCCCAGTCGGGAGACGTCCTGTCCGAGCTTGTGCACCAAGTTCGTGAACTGCTGGGCACACAGGCGGCGGCGCGCTCGATCTTCGACGAGCGGCTCCTTGCCGCGGGCTTCCTTGACCTACATGCTGAGCGGTACTCGCGGCGATTCCGGCTGTCCGAAACCCGCTACTTCGTCGTCGACGAGCATTTCCCGAGACTCACCCGCGCACTGATTCCCGCTGCGGTGACCGACGTCCGCTACACTATCGATCTCGATGCCGTGGCGAGTCAGGCCCACCCGCTGTTGGCCATGATCGTCCTGCTAGGAGCTAACTGAACATGGAACTGGCCGATTTCCTGGCGCAGACGCAGGCCCAAGTCCGGACGCAGATCGAGGAACGTGTAGGTTCGCCACCCTACCCGTACCCGGAGTGCGTGTTCACCGAAGTGGTCATGGAGCACCTCGCGGAGCACGGAATGACGGCCAACCCTGTGGTGTGTCACTTCATTACCAAAGTCGGCAACGCAAGGCTGAAGGTGAGTGGCTACGCCCTATCGGATGACGGCGACCAGCTCGACCTGTTCGTCAGCCTCTACGAAGGACTCGACGACCTCCAACCCATTACAGACACAGACACCAAGGCGGCGGCCGAGCAGTGCTTGCGGTTTTTGACCAACAGCGCGTCGGGCCGCTTGGTGAAGCAGATCGACGAGTCCAATGAGGCCTACAATCTAGCCCAGACTATCCAGACTATCTACCCCGGCCTGGAACAGATCCGAGTGTACGTACTCACAGATCGAGTGGCGAAGGCGAAGAACTTTAAGCCCCGAGATGAGCGTGGGAAGACCATCAAGCTTGAGGTCGTGGACATTCAGCGCCTGTACCGCCACTGGTCCGAGGGGCGACCTCGCGACGAGCTCGTTGTGAACTTCGACGAAATCTGTGGGAGTCCGCTCCCGAGTGTCTTCGTTCTGGGAGATGGGTCGGACTACGACTGCGTGCTAACGGCGATACCCGGTGAAGCGTTGAGATTCGTGTACGAGAAGTTCGGCGCAAGGCTGCTCGAAGCAAACGTCCGCTCGTTTCTGAGCGTCACCGGAAAGGTGAACCGGGGCATCAGGGACACGTTGCGTGAGGACCCCGAGCGCTTCATGGCCTACAACAACGGCGTTGTCCTCGTCGCTGACGAGCACGGGATTGGGAAATGCAGCGACGGAGCGCCAGGCCTTGTCTGGCTGAAGGGCATGCAGATCGTAAACGGAGGACAGACCACTGCCTCGATCTACTTCACGAAGAAGCGGGAGCCCGAGGTGGATCTGGCACGGGTTCGCGTTCCAGCGAAGATCATCATCCTCAAGTCGCGAGATGTCGTCGACGAAGAGGTGTTGATCGCCGACATCTCCCGGTGTGCCAACAGCCAGAACTCGGTCAAGCAGTCGGATCTGTCGGCGAACAAGCCATTTCACATTGAGCTGGAGAAGCTCTCGGCGTCCACCTACTGCCCCGATGGTGTGGGACGATGGTTCTACGAACGAGCCGCGGGAAGCTACAACACGATGCTGGCACGAGAGGGCACCACCGCGGCCAAGCTCAAACGCCTGCGTACGATTCTGGTCCCCCCCTCGCGGAAGATCACGAAGACCGAACTCGCCAAGTACCTCAATGCGTGGGATCAGAAGCCGGACTCGGTCAGCTTTGGATCGCAGAAGAACTTCGAGCGATTCATGGAATGGTCCCAGGTGGAGGGTGGTGAGAGCCGGGCACAGCTGGTTCCCGATGCGGCTTTCTTCAAGGCGAGCGTGGCCAAGGCGATCGTTTTTAAGCAGGCCCAGTCGCTCGTGCGACCAATGTTTCCAGCATTCCAGGCCAACGTCGCCACCTACCTCGTGTCCGTGCTCGCGCACCGACTCGGCGGCCGTTTCGACCTAAACCGGGTGTGGCAGCACCAGGACATTTCACCCGCGCTCCGAAAGCAGCTGGGAATCTGGGCCCATGAGGTCAGCGGAGCGTTGCACAAATCAGCGCACGGTAAGATGGTCTCCGAGTGGGCCAAGAAGCCCGAATGCTGGGAGTACGTCCGGGCTACCTCGTACACGCCTGTCGCTACTGGAATCCCGGAGCTGCGTTGATGTTGTCCAGCGAACACATTGCAACGCAGATCGCGCATGGGTACGGTGCTCCATGACTCAGCGCCCCCGTGTCCTTGACCTATTTTCTGGCGGCGGTGGCAGTAGCTACGGCGCACGTGCTGCTGGCTGCGAAATCGTCGCAGGTGTCGATGCATGGAGCATGGCCGCCCGAACATTCGGCCGCAACTTCCCCGGGGCCAGCGCGTTCAACTACGCGCTCGACGGCGACCGCGTGGATCCGCGGGTGAAGGGCCTCGGTCGAATTGACCTGCTGCTCGCGTCGCCAGAGTGCACAAACCACTCGTGCGCGCGGGGGTCACGGCCACCGTCGGAAGCGAGCCGTATGACCGCATGGCAGGTGATCCACCATGCTCGCGAGCTCGCGCCGAAGTGGATCGTGGTCGAGAACGTCATCCAGATGCGGGCGTGGGACCGGTTCCGCGAGTTCGAACGCGAGTTGATTGGACTCGGGTACAACATCTGGCCACAGGTGATTGACGCGTCGGACCACGGGGTTCCCCAGTCCAGGCGTCGCCTATTTCTGGTTTGTTCACGAGAGGACAAGCCGTTCGCCATGCGCCCAACGAAGGTCGTCGCAAAGAAGACCGCGCGCGGAATCCTGGATCCAACCGGAACATGGCCCGTCAAGCCGCTGTTCAGAGAGGGTCGGGCCGCAGCCACGCTGGAACGTGCCGAGCGCGCAATGGCCGCGGTGGGGAAACGCGAGCCGTTTCTACTGGTCTACTACGGGTCGGACGCGGCGGGCGGCTGGCAACCTCTCGACCGGCCGCTCCGCACACTGACGACCCTCGACCGGTTCGCCCTCGTACAGCCAACGCCGCGCGGACACACCATGCGGATGCTGCAAGTGCCAGAGCTCCAGCGCGCGATGGGGTACGACAACAACTACACCCTCGATCTTGGGACGCGCCGGGAGCACGTGAAGCTCCTCGGCAACGGTGTCTGCCCGCCAGTGATGACGGATATTGTTGAGGCCCTCCTTCGCCCGACACGCTCAGCGTCGACACGTGTCGAGGCAGAGGGCCAAGTGCGCTTGGTCTCCTCGGCGTGAGCGCTTGGCGCTCGGGGTCGCTGCCCGTGGCGGCCGGGCCCGCGCCGATCTGCCGTGACGATTCGCAGCGAGGTGCAGTCCGGTGGGATGACCCGGCGCTGTGCTGTGAGAAGGCGCGCAGGACGATCGGTGCCACTTGTTCGGCTCGGGACGTCGCAGGCAGCGCCGGCGGGAGGTCGCGATGCAGCAGCGGTGGAGGGGATCAGTTCCGCGCTTCGGGATCTTGGACTCGCTGGGGATCTGGTGCTTCTTGGTGAAGACTCTGACTGATCGCTGGCAACGCGGCCGGTTGCGCGGAGACGAGGGTCCTCGCATTGTCGAACGACTCGGCGCGCTGGCGCGACGTGAAGGACAAGTCGATCTCGCCGTGGGTCAGTCGGTCAGTCCAGTACGACCCTGCGAGCCGTTGAAAGGTATCGGCACCCGCCAGGCGCAGACGGAACGCTCCGTGGTGAGCACGACTGCGGTGCTGGAGGAGCAGGCCAGGCTCGTTGCCGTACACTGCCGCGAGCACGTGACGACCATCAGACTCCTGCAGCAGGGTCGCTGTCTCCGTCATCGACTCCGACTCGCGGGTGAACATGCGGACTGAGATGGTCGAGAAGGACTGCCGCACGACGACTACGACTGGGATGGGCGCGATCGGCGTGGAAGTCGCGGGATCTTTCCACGACGATGCGAGCGTACCGGTCCAGGTGCCCCGCAGGTCAGGCACGCGCACCATCCACGCGACCGCGCGCCAAGACCACACCCACCGGTCGAACGCGTGCAGAGCGCCCCAAACCACGATGGACGCGATCGAGACGGACTGGAACAAGTCGGTCGAGAGCGGCTGCCCGTGAGCCAGCATGAGGCCGATGACTGACACGATCATCAGCCCCAACAGGACGCGAACGCCGAGTCGGGACGGCACGGCTACTTGAACCCCACGTGCTGCCACGCCTGCAGGAGGAACGCGTTCGCGTCGGCTCGACTCCACGGCTGCCCGTTGCCCACCAGCCTCTTGCGCTCGCTCACCTCCAGAAGAGCCGCCGCTTCGACATCGTCCTTGGTGGCGTGCCACCCGGCGGCGATCACGGCGCGGACGTCGTCGAAGTAGGTTCCGTCGGACAGATTGAACGATGAGTTGGGGGCATTGTAGGTCAGGCACTCGATCAGGAAGGACGCAGCGGGCGTCGCGGCCACCTTTGCCTCCGCAGTGCCGTTCTCCAGCATGTGTCCGCGAAGCTTCTTGAGAATGCGGGTGACCCGCTTGAAGCGACGTTTCGTCGCATCGTTCCGGGTGACCCCCTTCGTATAGTGGTGCTCGTGCCAGTTGACGATCCGACGCCAAGCGTCGTCCCGGGGGCGCATTTCGACGCCCTCGTGGTAGTCCCACGATCCGTCCGTCCGCTTTGTGCCGGTGTAGTGGCGATGGAGAAGGAACGCCGAGACGTCGGCCGGAAGGCGGGTGCCGGTGGCCCTGATGTCGAAGGTCTTGTTCCCAGGGGTGACGTCAGCACCGAACTTCGCGGCGAGCGCGGCACCGACGTCTTTGCGGAAGTCGTCGAATCCGTAGGTGACGCCACCAACTATCCCGAAGTCCTCCTCCTTTGTCCCGGGCGGAAGGGTGTACCAGAAAGCCTCACCCAGCACGACTGCGATGTCGACATCGCTGCCGAGTCGGATGTTCGTGTTGTTTCGGTAAGACCCTGTGGAGTACACAGAGAAGGTGCGGCCGGTCAGCTTGCCGGAGCTGCGCAAAGCGTCGTTGATCTGCGACGCCGCGTTGCCCGCCTTCGCCTCCTCGGTGTCGCTGGGTGCCTTCGCCCATCGCTTGAAAGTCTCGTGCCAGTCCAAAGTCGCCCCCAGGGGTGTCGCGGAACCTAAGTGTCCTAAAGAGCGCCTGCCGACCGACGCTAGCGCCTAGTGCCAAGAACAGGGAGATCTTGCGCTTTCCTGCGGACCGGATTCGGAGTTCCGCTTCGGTTCAGAGCTTCCGCAAAGCGCGCGTGGCATCAAACACCCCCTCGCATGGCCGGAAGGCTAGGGACGTGGCCGCACTAAAACGCCTCGGCCACCGCGCGTGCAATCCCCCACAACCTCACCGCTGCCCGCTGCCCCACCTCGTCAAACCGGTCCCCTGTCGCCGGCTCGGCCAGTGAAACGAACAAGTTGCCGTTGGGAGCCTGCTTCACCTCGACATCCACACCGCGTGCAGCCTCCATCATTCGCTCACGATCTTCCTCACGCACCCAGATCCACCCCCAGATCGGGATCCGAGGCTCACCCCAAGCCTCCATCACCATGCCCATCTCCATCCGTCCACGGATGACGGGAAGGCGGAAGCTGCGGGTCTCGCGGAGGTTGCCCGGGCGCGCCCGCCGCACCGCGTCGCCGCACCGATGGGCGGCCGCCAGCGCGATCAAGTGCAGACGCCCAGCACCCAGGATTCCGCCCACGGCGTCCTGCACAAGAGGCAACGCCCCCCTCAACGCGGCCTGCTCGGGGTCGGTGACGCCTGGCGCCGGCTCGCCGTGTTTGTGCTCGTGCCAGAGCAGCTCCTCGGCGTCGTCGCCGTTTGCAAACACAAAGCCCACCACGTCGCTCACGATGCCAGTGCTCATGATGCCTCCGGTTCAGCACGGCGCAGCCATGCAAGAGTGCGCTGCTGGCGGATTGACGGCCAGGCGGTCACCGGCCCTTCGTGAGCGTACTTGTAGAGGTCCCGCGCCACCGACGCGAGCCACAGCCGCAGGTACCGAGCCGTCGGCGTCGACTGCGAGGTCGCCGGAAGGAACGCGACAGCAAGGTCTTCGTAGCTGACGCGCCTACACTCGACGTCATCGGTCGGAGGCCGCTTGTCCAAGGTGAGAAACACCAGGGTCGTCTCCAACTGCTTCCCGTCACAGCGGCGGGCCAGCGCGTCCGCATAGTCGGGCAGCTGCCGCTCCCGCTCGCCGGAGTCGACCTTGGCCTCCACGAAGCAGGTCCACGCCCCAGGAACCTCGACACAGAGATCCACCCGGCACCCATTCCCCGCTGTGAGCTCGGCCGTGACGCGCCAGCCAGATACCGGCGCCTCTGCGTCGACCACACGGAGCCACGCAGCGCGGAGCGTGTCACCCGTCGTGTCGGAGCGAGAGAGCAGCCACGCGATCGCTCGACTGTGGAGGTTCTCGTTGCGTCCCTTGCCCAGCGGCCCCAACAGCGCCGGCTCGTGCTCGAACACGGCGAGCCAGTCGCGCTGCACGTCGCTCAGCGCGGACAGCTCGGCTGACACCGCACCTCGCACCCGCGTGATCAGCGCGGTCCAGTCGGGCATGATGGTGGTGCGAAAGGCTTCTGCGGCCAGGGTGGACACATCAGCGGCTGCAAACCGAACTGTGAGTCCGTCGAGGAATGCGCGCTTCTCAGGCGTCATGATCTGCCCCCGTTCCGATCGCACGGATGCCCTACTCAGAAGCATCGTGCATGGCTCGCCGAACCGGGCAAACCGCCCGATTCCCGTGAATCGCCACACCCCACGCCACACCACCCCCACCCAAGCCCAGGAAGTTTCGGATCTGCGCCCGTCACCTCGGTGAGTCGGAGCCGACCGCCAGCCCGCCGATCAGGGCGTGGGGCACACCCCGTTCACTAAGCTGTTCGGAGACCCTGGACGCGCGATCGAGCAGATCGGGCGCCACCACACCACGGAGCGCGTCCAGCGGGTTCACGACCCCGACCCCAACAGCGCCACCGACCCGTTCGCATACCGCACCGTCCGGGGCCCTCCCCCTGCCTCCTTCACCGGCCCCACGGGCGGCGTCAGCGAGATCACGCCACCCGGTGTGATCATGAAGTCCGGGTCGATCACCAGCCCCACCCGCCCAGACCCTGACACCCCCTGGGCCTCGACCGCCGCGACGTCGTGGTCCGCCTGGAGCTGGATGAACCACCTCGCTGGCACCCCGAGAAAGGCCCCGAGGCGCACCGCAACATCGAGCGTGATGGGCTGAGTGCCGTTCAGCAGCCGACGGACCGTGCTGCGATGCAGCCCCGTCCCGCGAGCAAGATCCGCCGGGCTCACGCCGAGCGGCACGAAGAAGCGGTCGCGCAGGATGGGTCCAGGCCCTCTCAGCATGGGCTCCTCCAGGCACCTTGCGTACTCCGCGACGGGGGCATCGACGACCGGTCCATCGACGCCGCCGAGCACCAGTGGTACCCGGCCGCCCCCTGGATGCACGCCCATGACGACGACCGTGCACTACAGTCCGCAGAAGCTCCTGGTGATGGCCGCGGTTTGCGCGCTGCTGCTCCCGCTGCTGTCGCCCATCATGCTGCTGACCGGGCCTGGGGCGCTCCTCCTCGTTCCGCTGTTCCTGATCGGCGGACCCATCTGCGCCATCCCCTGCCTCGTCCGCGCCGTGGGCGACCGGCGCGCAGCGGTGATCGGGCCCCACGCCGTGACCCTCCGCACCCTGTGGCGGACCGTCGAGGCCCCGCTCAACGAGCTCGTCGGGGTCCGCCTGGAGGTGGACACGGTCCGGTGGATG
>CAYNFK010000091.1:0-18844 GCA_964396405.1 uncultured Enterobacteriaceae bacterium | reverse complement strand
ATATGGCGAGACGGCGATGCATGCATCGCACAAATTGCTACGCACGCGTCAACGCACGCGGGGTCGGGTCTGTGCGCGTTAGGCGGCCCCCCTTGGGAGGTGCGGGTGCTGCTGTCGCTCTGGATCGGATCGGCGCTTGCGGCACCCCCGCAGGTCTCCCCCCCACACACCTGGGAGACCACCGTCGAGCGAATTGCCGACGCGGTCGTCGCCATCGAGGTCACCGCCACTCGCGACTTCGACACTGAGAGCGCTTCCAGCTCGGTGGGCACGGGCTTCGTGGTGGATGCGGAGCGTGGCATCCTGCTCACGAACCGCCACATGGTGCACGCAGGCCCAGTCAACGCGCGTGCGGTGTTCCTCGACAACGAGGAGGTGGAGCTGGAGGCGATCTACCGGGATCCGGTGCACGACTTTGGCTTCTACCGCTTCGATCCAACGACGATCCGCTACCAGGACCTCGTGGAGCTGCCGCTAGCACCCGATGGGGCCAAGGTGGGCCTCGAGATTCGTGTGGTGGGCAACGACGCGGGCGAGAAGCTGTCGATCCTGGATGGCACGCTCGCGCGCCTTGAGCGCAACGCACCGCTCTACGGGCGCGGCGGGTTCAACGACTTCAACACCTTCTACTACCAGGCGGCATCGAACACCTCGGGGGGATCCTCGGGGTCGCCGGTGATCGACGTGCAGGGTCGTGTCGTGGCGCTCAATGCAGGCGGCCGCACAGAGGCGGCATCGAGCTACTACTTGCCGCTCCACCGTGTCGCGCGTGCGCTCGCGTTGGTGCAGGCCGGTCAGCCGGTGCCGCGTGGATCGCTGCTCACCACGTTCGTCTGGGAGGCGTGGCAGGACGTGGATCGGCTGGGTGTGCAAGATGCCACCGAGGCCGCCGTCCGCGCCGCATTCCCCACCCGGTCCGGCATGCTCGTGGTGGGCAAGGTGCTTCCGGGCGGTCCGGCCGACAACCAGCTGCGGCCTGGCGATGTGCTCGTGAAGCTCGAAGGTCGCTATGTCGATGGCTTTGCTGACATGGAGTCGGTGCTCGATGCGCGCGTGGGCGGCACGGTGCGCTTGGAGGTGGAGCGGCTCGGGAAGCCCATGAGCCTCGACCTCAAGGTGGCGGATCTTGCCGCCGTCACCCCCACCACCTACCTGGAGGTGGGCCGAGCGGTGCTGCACCCCCTGTCGTACCAGGTCGCGCGCTCCTACGATCTGCCCGTCTCTGGCGTGTATGTAGCGTCGGCAGGCTTCGTGTTCGGTCCCGGCGGAGTGGGCGCTGGTCACTTGATCACCCACGTCAACGGTCAGGCTGTGCCCAGCCTCGACGCCGCGCAGGCAGCGCTCGCGGGTCTGGCCGATGGGGAGCGCTTCCGGGTGCGTCATGCGCCGGCTGCCGATATTCGCGCTGTGAGCGAGACCGTGGTCACGATGGATCGCACGTGGTTCTCGATGCGCCGGTGCACGCTGGTGTCCGACACCGGAAGGTGGCCGTGCGTGGACGTGGCGGATCCGCCGCCGCTCCGGCCGGAGCCCGTCACCACACCGCTGCCGCCTGCGGGCGACAAGAAGGTGCGCGCGATCGCCGAGGGCCTCGTGCTCGCCGAGTTCCAGGTCCCCTACAGCACGGCCGGACTGGCAGGCACCACCTTCGTCGGCACGGGCGTGGTGTTCGATGCCGAAAGAGGCTTGGTGCTGGTCGACCGCGACACCGTGCCGGTGGCGCTGGGCACGCTGTCCCTGCTGTTCTCGGGCACGGTGAGGGTGCCCGGTGAGGTGGTGTGGCTGCACCCCACCCAGAACGTCGCGGTGGTGCGCTACGACCCCGCCGCCCTGGGCGACGTGGTGGTGCGGCCGATCACCTTCGAGGATCGCTGGCCCGAGAAGGGCGAAGACGTGCGGCTGGTGGCGCTGGATCGCAGCGGATCCGTCGTGGTGGACGACGCCGAGGTGGAGCGGGTCGACGCGCTCACGATCGATCCGTCGAACACGCCGCGGTTTCGTGCGATCAACGTCGAGGCGGTGAGTCTCGCGCGCGTGGATGCGTCGGCTGGCGGCGTGCTGGTGGACAAGAAGGGCAGGGCGTTGGCGCTGTGGGCCAGCTTCTTCTACCCCGAGCGTAAGGACGCCTACTTCTTTGGCCTGCCTAGCGCGTACCTCACGCCGGCTCTGGCTGCGTTTGCGGCGGGTTCGGTGCCCGAGGTGCGTCCGTTAGGCGTGGAGCTGCGCGAGCGCACCCTGGCCGATGCCCGCGAGCGCGGAGTGTCCGACACGCGGATCCGCCAGGTCCTGGAGCGTAAGGCCGAGAAGCCGGGTGTGCTGGAGGTCGTGCGCGTCACGGAGGGCTCGCCGGCTGCGGGTCTGCTGCACGAGACCGACCTCGTGGTGGCGATCGGCGGTCGGTCGGTGGCTGGCATGCGCGACCTGCTCGACATCGACAGCACCGGCGACGTGGCGCTCACGGTGGTGCGGGATGGCACCGAGGTGGAGCTGACCCTTCCACGGGCCGTGGCCTCGGGGGACGGGGTGCGCGAGGTGCTGCTGTGGGGCGGAGCGACGATTCACGCCACCCACGAGGCGATCGCGCTCGATCGGGGTCAGCCCCAGAATGGCGCGTACATCGCGTGGTACTGGTTTGGCTCGCCGGCGGCGCGTGATGGGCTGCGGCCCACCCGTCGCATCGTGCGCGTCGACGATCAGCGTGTCGACACCTTGCAGGACTTCATGGCGGCGCTGGCATCGCGCGATCCGGAAGCGCCCGTCGTGCTCACGATGGTGGACCTCGAAGGAGCCGTGCAGGTCAAGGCCGTCGAGCAGGATCTGGATTACTGGCCCACCGAGCTCCTGACCTGGGAGGATGGGGCGTGGCGGAGAACGCGGATCGCACCGTGAGCGAGGAGCGTGTGCTGCTGGTGATGCGGCACGCGAAGTCCAGCTGGTCCACCGGCATGACCGATCGCGAGCGCCCGCTCAACACCCGCGGTCGCCGGGATGCGCCGCGCATGGCGCGCGAGATCGTGGAGCGTGGCTGGGCACCGTCGATGGTGCTGTGCAGCCCGGCCCAGCGCACCCGCGAGACGCTCGCGTTCGTGGAGCAGGCTGTGGGCAGGGCGCTTCCCGTGCAGTTTGAGGAGCGGCTCTACCTGCCCGAGCTGGAGACCGTGATCGAGGAGCTGTCGATCCTCCCCGACGACGCCCGGAACGTGATGCTGGTGGGTCACAACCCGAGCTGCGAAGACCTCGTGCTGAGGCTCACCGGCGACGAGGTCCCCGTCACCACCGCGAACGTCATCCGCATGGTGGGGCGGGGGTCCTGGGAGCAGCTGCTCGATCGTCCGTGCCGGTGGCGCGTCGACGGCATCGTGCGTCCCCGCGATCTGGATGACGACGCCACAGCGCCCTGATCAGGCCTCGGGTCGCGCTTCGTTGTCGTCGAGCAGTCCAGCATCTTCGAGGCGCTGGATGATCGAGGATGCGCTCTCTTCGATCGCCCGGTTGGTGACGTCGATGACGTGCCAGCCGCCGCGCCGGTAGAGCTTCTCGGCCTCTTCGAGCTCCGCGAGGATGTGCCCCATGTCGTCGTAGGAAGAGGACGACGTGACACGCATCGTGCGCATGCGCGCCATGCGGATGCGCTGCAGGGCGGCGGGGTCGATGAGCAGCCCGAACACCCGCCGGGGGTCGAGTTCGAGCAGCGTGCGGGGCGGCTCCAGCTCCAGGGCGAGGGGCTGGTTGCCCACACGGTAGCCACGGTGGGCGAGGTAGGTGGAGAGGGGCGTCTTCCCGGTGCGGCTCACGCCGACGATCACGATGTCCGCCTCGCGCAGGCGCTCGTGGTTGCGGCCGTCGTCGGCGGCCAGCGTGAACTCGATGGCGGCGATGCGCGCGAAGTAGGAGTCGTCGGCGCGGTGCAGCAGCCCGGCCTGTCCGCGCGGCGCCTCCTCCAGGTAGAGCTCGAGCTGGTCGAGCAGCGGGCCCAGCGCGTCCACGTGGCGCACCTTGTACTGGTGGGCGAGCTGCAGCGCCCGGGTTCGGGCCTCACGTCCCACGAGCGTCCACAGCACGAGCGCGTCTTCGTCGGCGGCCTGGCGGAACACGGCCTCGAGTTCGTCGTCCTTGGTGTTGGGAAAGGACCGCGTGCGCGCGCCGGCGTCGAACTGCTTGAGCGCAGCCTGCAGCACGTAGCGGGCCGTGTGGCCGGTGCCGCCCGAGAGCAAGAAGACGCGACGCGGGGTGGCCATGGGGGGTCCGGGATCGGGGGAGCGGGGGACCTAACCCTGGGTGCCGTCGGGCGGGTCTGAGGGCAGTCCTTCCAGGAGCGAGTCGGCGGCGGACCCGATCCCCAGGTCGGAGTTGGGTGGCGTCACGGACTCACAGGGTTCAGCCGCGCCGCTCGGCGCATCTGCCGCCGCAGGACAACCCACATCACGGTCCCTGTTGCCCACGGAACCAAGATCAGGGTCCACGTCTCCGCCTTGGCCACCTCGATGGCCTCCGGCGACGGAACCCACGTCGGTCCGAACGCGGGCGGGTTCGTCGCGACGTGGTTCACCACGCCGAGCCCTGCGGCCATGCCGAACGTCACCGCGAAAGCTCCGACAGCGTACCCGCGGGCGGCATCGAGCAGCAGCTCGGAGCACAAGACCAGGTAGCTCCACCGCTCGGGATCGCGGTGGGCGTTAGCATCCGCGGGATCGGCCACGGGCTCAGCCTTCCAGAACCCCGCGAACGTGAGTGTTGCGGCCCAAGTGGCCGCAGCGATGGCCGTGACGAGCGGGTCCCACAGGGAGAGGCGCGCGGCCGCCGCAGCCACCACGATCAGCACCTGGACGCGGCGCGTCCATCGCCGAGACGCCTCTTTCCCGGCCCCACGAAACTGGCTGTCGAGGTGGAGGCGCTCCAGGCGCGCGAACGCCCACGCCAGCGCCACATGCAGGCTCAGCTCGGGCACGGACATGGCGAGGGCTAGGCCCCGGTCGGAGGCGAGTGCGGGGTCACTGCCCCGCATCGACGTGAGCAACGGGCGGACCGCGGGCACGACAACCAGTAGCAGGAGGAGCCCTGTGCCGGCGAGTACCCCTGCCTCCCGAAAGTAGCCGATGCCGGTTCGCTCGCTCGACCGGCGAACGCTGGCGGGTGCACACAGCGCACCGGCCAAAGCCGCCGTGCCGACCACCGCCAGCGCGCACAGGCCGGCCGCCGTGACCGCCAGCCCCACCTGCCGCAAGGCCTCCGCCAGCAGCGCAGGTCCGGTGTGGGTGTCGAGCCAGCCTCGAGGCTGGCCGCCCAGCAAGAGATGCGCAGGAATCGGCCCGAGCAGGATGCACGCTGTGGCGACCACACCCGGGCCGCCGGCGACGACGATCGCACCCAGCAGCCGCCGCACCGCACCCGGCTCGTCGGTCTCGTAGCGACGCCCCCACCACCCCGCGAAGCCGAACGTGAGCAGGGCCACCCCGACGGCCCCCGCCCAGCCGGGAGCGCCCCACACGGCGGGCAGGTGGGCGAGACTCAGGCTCGTGATCGCGCACGCGGCGACCCCGGCCAGCACGGCGGGCACAGCGTACCCACGCACCACCGGCACCGCGCTCGACGATGCGCCCCACCCGGTCCCGTCCATGCACCCTTCGCCGTTGTGCGACGCACGCTAGCACAGGCTACGCGTGCCGCTCTCGGCAAGGCTGCGCCTCGGACGCGGCGTCGCCGGCTCCCCCGCACCCCAAGGTGACGACGTGGCTGCGCTCGACGGCATCCGTGTGCTCGACCTCTCTCGCCTGCTTCCCGGTCCAGCTGCCACGGCGTGGCTTGCCGGGCAGGGAGCCACGGTCGACAAGGTGGAGCCCCCGGGCATGGGGGATCCCGCACGGGCGCTCCCTCCCCACGTGGACGGCGTCGGTGCCTACTTTCTGGCCGTCTCACGCGGCAAGCGCAGCCTCGCGCTCGACCTGCGGCACCCGGACGCTGCGGCGTGCTTGCTCGCGCTGGTGCCGACCTACGACGTGCTCGTGGAGGGCTTCAAGCCCGGCGTGATGGAGGCGATGAGCCTCGGTCCCGACGTGCTGCTCGCGGCGCACCCGGGCCTGATCGTGGCACGCATCTCGGGCTACGGGCAGACGGGCCCGTGGGCGCACCGACCGGGCCACGACCTGAACTACGTGGGCCTGTCGGGCTCACTCGCGGGCACGGCGGTGACGTCCACGGGTCCAGCGGTGCCGGCCAACCAAGTCGCGGATCTCGCGGGGGCCACGGTGGCGGCCGCAGGGATCTGCGCCGCGCTGGTGGAGCGCGCCCGAACCGGCCGAGGGCAGGTGCTCGACATCGCGCTCGCCGAGGCCGCGCTGTGGGTGAGCGCCCCGCTGGTGACGGGATCCTCGGTGCCCGACGCCCGCTTCGGCCCCGGAGAGCACCCGCTCGCGGGCGGCCTCCCGTGGTACGGGACCTACAGGTGCAGCGACGGCGGCTACGTGGCGGTGGGGGCGCTGGAGTCGAAGTTCCAGGCGCTGTTATTCGAAGCGTCGGGCGGAAAGATGGACGCCGAGGGGCTCGCGGCGATGTTCGCGACCGCGCCGCGGGATGCGTGGGTGGCTCAGCTCTCCGAGGCCTGTGTGAGCCCGGCGCTGACGGCCCATGAGGTGGCCGAACACCCGCACCACGTGGCACGCGGCGCTGTGCAGTCGGTAGACGGCGCTGCGTACGTGCGCCCGCCGCTAGGGGTGCTGCCCTTGGCGCCAGCGCCACAGGTCGGCGAGCACACGGAAGTGGTGCTCGATGAAGCAGGAATCGACGTCGAGACCCACGCTCGGTGGCTGGCGTCGGGCGTGCTCGGACCGGTGCGCTGATGCTGTGGCCGGGCTGGCACGAGCCCATGGTGCTCGGTCGGGGCGAGCTGTTCGGCGTGCTGCTCGCGCACGCGATCATCGGAGGCATTGCGCTCTGGCGATACAAGGTGCGCCCGTGGTGGATGGCGCGCCGCACCGGGGCAGAGCCTCGGTAGGATTGCGTCGGGGAGCTTGCCCGCGGCGGGTCCGTGAATACGAACCCAGCATCCCTCCATGGAGCCACACTTGGCCTTCGATACGCCCTCCGATCCCGAGACCGTCGAGCTTCCCGAGAAGCTCGTCGTTCCAGTGCTCGCCATCCGCAACACCGTCATCTTCCCGGTGCTTGCGTTCCCGATCAACGTCGGGCGCAGCCAGTCGGTCAAGGCCGTCGAGAAAGCCCTGGAGTCGCCCGACAAGCTGCTCGGCATCGTCGCGCAGCGCGATCCCAAGACCGAGTCGCCGGGCCCGGACGACCTGCACCCCGTGGGCACCGTGGTGAAGATCCTCAAGATGGTGAAGGTGCCGGGCAACAAGCTCAACGTCATCATCCAAGGCATCAGCCGCGCGCAGATGGGCGCATGGACGTCCACCGAGCCCTTCCTTCAGGCCGAGGTCACGCCGGTGAAGTCCACGCCGGCGGAAGGCCCGGATGTGAAGTCCACGATGAACAACCTGCGCGAGCTGGCGCAGAAGATCATCGATCTGTCGCCGCAGATCCCCGCCGAGGCCACCTTCCTGGTGCGCTCGATCGACAAGCCCGATGTGCTGGCCGACATCGTCGCCAGCAACCTCAACATCTCGGCCGAAGAGAAGCAGGACCTCCTCGAGACCTTCGACACGATGCAGCGCATGGAGAAGGTGATCGCGCTGCTGCAGAAGGAGATCCAGGTCCTCGAGCTCTCCAACAAGATCCAGACCGAGGTGAAGGGCGAGATGGACAAGGCCCAGCGGGAGTACTTCCTGCGGGAGCAGCTCAAGGCCATCCAGAAGGAGCTCGGCGAGGTCGATGAGCGCCAAGAGGAGTTCGAAGACCTCAAGCGCAACATCAAGAAGGCGCGCATGCCGAAGGAGGCCGAGGAGGTCGCGGTCAAGGAGCTCAAGCGCATGGCGCGGATGAGCCCCGGTGCTGCCGAGTACACCGTGAGCCGCACGTACCTCGACTGGCTCACGGAGCTGCCGTGGTCGAAGGAGTCGGAAGATCGTCTCGATGTGAACGAGGCGGCCAAGATCCTCGATGAGGATCACTACGGCCTGGAGAAGGTGAAGCAGCGGATCCTCGAGTACCTCGCGGTGCTCAAGCTCAAGCGCGACCTGAAGGGCCCCATCCTGTGCCTCGTGGGTCCGCCCGGCGTGGGCAAGACCTCGCTGGCGAAGTCGGTGGCGCGTGCGCTGAACCGCGAGATGGTGCGCATGAGCCTGGGCGGTGTGCGCGATGAGGCCGAGATCCGTGGCCACCGCCGCACCTATATCGGCTCCATGCCCGGCAAGGTGATCAAGGGCCTCAAGAAGGCCGGCACCCGCAACCCGGTGTTCGTGCTCGACGAGATCGACAAGCTGGGCGCCGACTACCGAGGCGACCCGTCGTCTGCGCTGCTGGAGGTCCTCGACCCGGAGCAGAACGACTCCTTCCAGGATCACTACCTCGACATCAACTTCGACCTCTCGAAGGTGCTGTTCATCGCCACCGCCAACGTGCCCGACACCATCCCCGGCCCGCTCCGCGACCGCATGGAGATCATCCGGGTCAGTGGCTACACCTTCAATGAGAAGGTGCAGATCGCCAAGCGCTACCTGTGGCCCGAGGCCATGGAGACGCACGGTCTCACCGAAGCGATGGTGGAGTTCACCGACGAAGCGCTGCAGAAGCTCATCGAGAACTACACGGCCGAAGCGGGTGTGCGCAGCCTCAAGCGCGAGCTGGCGGCCGTGGCCCGGTGGGTGGCGCGTGAGGTGGCCAGCGGCAAGGCCGAGCACGTCAAGGTCACGCTGGATGCGGTGGAAGAGATCCGCGGTCCGATCCACTTCTGGAAGGACATCGCCGAGCGCACCAGCGTTCCCGGCGTGGCCACCGGCCTCGCGTGGACCTCAGTGGGCGGCGAGATCCTGTTCATCGAGGCCACGAGGATGAAGGGCAAGGGCTCGCTCACCCTCACGGGCTCGCTGGGCGACGTGATGAAGGAGTCGGTGAGCGTAGCGCGCAGCTACCTGCGTGCTTCTGCGCTCGACTTCGGCATCGACGAGGACGCCTTCGACTCGGCCGACCTGCACATCCACGTCCCGAGCGGTGGCATCCCGAAAGACGGTCCGTCGGCGGGCGTCACGATGATCACGGCGCTCACGTCGTTGCTCACGGGCCTCACCGTCGACCCCACCGTGGCGATGACCGGCGAGATCACCCTGCGCGGAGCCGTGCTGCCGGTGGGCGGCATCAAGGAAAAGATCCTTGCAGCGCATCGCGCCGGCATCCGCACGGTGCTGCTGCCCGAGAAGAACCGCAAGGACCTCACCGAGGTACCCGACGAGATCCAGGCCGACATGACCTTCCGGTTCGTGAGTCGCCTCGAAGACGTGCTGGAGCTGGCGCTCGGGAAGGACAAGCTCGATGTCGCGCGTGCCGCGGCTGCAGCGCGTCGTGCGGCGGCCCTCCCTCCCACGGCCGAGGCGTGATCATGGCCTCGGCGAGGACCTGAACCATGGCGCTCGCTGTGTCGGTGGGGGTGGGGCTGCTCGTGGTCCTGCTGGTGGTCGCGGTGGTGCGCCAGCTCCTGAAGCTGGCGCTGTTCTTGTTCGTGGCCACCCTGCTCGTGGTCACGCTCTACTGGCTGCTCGCGGGCCACTCGCCTGCGACCGTGTCCGGCGCTGCACGCAGCACCGAGCCCGTCTATCGGTGGGCAGGGATCGCGCAGGACGCAGCCCTCGGTTAGCGGCGGCCCCATGCGAAACCTGACCCGCGTCCTGGTAGCCAATCGAGGGGAGATCGCGGTGCGCGTGATGCGCGCCTGCCGCGAGGAGGGCCTCTCCGTGGTCACGGTGGCCTCAGAGGCCGACGTGGGTGCTGTCCATGCTCGCATGGCCGACGACGTGCGCGTGGTGGGTCCAGCGGCGTCGGCGCAGAGCTACCTTGTGGCCGAGCGCATCCTCGCGGCCGCGCTGGCGATGGGCGCGGACGCGATCCACCCTGGCTACGGCTTCCTCTCCGAGAACGCCGACTTCGCGGATGCGGTGATGGCGGCCGGTCTCGTGTGGATCGGGCCTCCGCCGAGCTCCATTCGTGCGATGGGCAGCAAGACCAGTGCACGCCAGGTGATGGCGGCTGCGGGCGTTCCCGTGGTGCCCGGCACGGTCGAGCCGCTGGCCGACTTTGAAGCGGCAAAGGTCGTGGCGCGCCAGATTGGCTTTCCGGTGATGCTCAAGGCGGTCGCCGGTGGCGGCGGCAAGGGCATGCGTCGGGTCGAGAACGAGGCCGACCTCGAAGCGGCGCTCACCGCCACGCGCTCGGAAGCGAAGAAGTCCTTCGCCGACGACGCCGTGTACGTCGAGAAGCTCGTGGAGCGTGCCCGCCACGTCGAGATCCAGGTGTTCGCCGACGAGCATGGCAACGTGGTGCACCTGTTCGAGCGCGACTGCTCGGTGCAGCGTCGCAACCAGAAGGTGTTCGAAGAGACGCCCTGTCCGGTGCTGCGACCCGACGTGCGGGCGGCGATGGGCGCTGTGGCGTGTCAGGCGGCGCGCGCCGTGGGCTACGTGGGCGCTGGCACCTGCGAGTTCCTGCTCGCTGAGAACGCAGCGGACTTCTACTTCCTCGAGATGAACACCCGCCTGCAGGTGGAGCACCCGATCACCGAGATGGTCACCGGCGTGGATCTCGTGCGTGCCCAGCTTCATGTCGCGCGGGGCCTTCCCTTGCCGTGGAAGCAAGAGGATCTCGTGCAGTTCGGCCATGCGGTGGAGTGCCGCGTGTACGCAGAAGATCCTTACGCCGGCTTTCGTCCGTCGCCGGGTCCGCTGCGCGGCTACCGCGAGCCTCAGGGGCCGTTCGTGCGGGTGGATGCCGGTGTGGAAGAGGGCGGCGAGGTGCCCATCCACTACGATCCGATGGTGGCCAAGCTGATCGTGTGGGGTCGGGACCGTGAGGAGGCGCTGTCGCGCTGTTCCCGCGCACTGCGCGACTACCGGGTGGTGGGCATCCCCACGTCCATCCCGTTCTTCTTGGCGCTGTTCGCCGCCGACGACTTCCGCGCGGGCCACGTGCACACTGGCATGCTCACGCCCGAGTGGTACGAGGCCCACCTGCCCGCGCCCGTGCCCACGGAGCTGGCCTTTGTGGCGGCTGCGATCGCGCGCTTCGAAGACGAGCGCCGCGGGGCCGAGTCGGCGCCGACCACGGCCGCTGTGTCGCCCTGGAAGCGCGCTGCGCGCTGGGAAGAAGCCGGCCGTCGCCGCATCTGAGCCTGCAGGAGTTCTCATGCGCTACGACGTCGAGCTCGCTGGTCAGACCCGCTCCGTGGAGGTGCTCCGCGCTGATGGCGGCTGGCGTGTGCGCGTCGACGACGGTCCGTGGCAGGTGGTGGCCGGAGATGCGTCAGGGCCGTTCTGGCGGCTTGCCGCGGAGGGTGCGCGCCCTCGAACGCTGGGCGTGTCCCGGCGTGGGGACGACGTGTTCGTGCTGGACGGCGTGGATGCGCTGACGGGCTCGGTCGTCGACCCCCGATCCGCCGCACTGTCCCACACCGACGGCGAAGGCGCTGGCAGGGTGGTGTCGCCGATGCCTGGCGCGGTGGTGCGTGTGGCCGTGAAAGCCGGCGACGCTGTGGCGCAGGGTCAGGTGCTCGTCGTCGTGGAAGCCATGAAGATGGAGAACGAGTTCAAGGCACCCTTTGAAGCCACTGTCGTCGGGGTGGAGGTGGTGCCCGGTCAGGCCGTGGAAGCAGGCGCCACCCTCGTGGTGCTGGAGCGCACGCCCGCCGCCGGTTGACCCATTCGGAGGCGAGGGGTACACCCAGAGGAAGCAGGCGGCGTCGTACGCATGAACAGCCCCGGCATCAGTGAGATCATCGTCATCGGCATCGTGCTGCTTCTGGCTGTAGGGCCCGAGCGGCTCCCGCACGTGGTGCGCACGCTGGGCCGTCTCTACGGGCGCATGCGGCGCGCTGCCGAGGATCTGCGCCGCTCGCTCGTGCTGGAAGCCGACCGCATGGACGAGGAGGAGCGCCTCAAGGACCTCAAGCGTCGACGCGCGGCCGCCGAGGCCGACCGCAAGCGCGCCGAAGAGGAGCATGGGTCGTCTGCCCAGCCCGTAGCTGACCCCGCCGTGCGCGTGCCCAGGCCTTCGCGCCCCGCGGTGCCGCCAGCATCCCAGCACGTCCCGGCAGGATTCACGGAAGCGGAGTGGCAAGAGCTGCCGCCGCACATCCGTCAGCTCATCACGGCCAAGGGGGTGATGGGTGAGCAAGAAGCCTGAGGCTCTCCAGGAGCCTCCTGGGACCGAGGTGCGCGAAGCGAAGCACCGTGAGGTTCAGAAGCTCACCGCTGCCGAGCGGCTGCAGCGCGAGATCGACGAGGTCGAGTCGTACCGCATGCCGCTCATGGAGCACCTCATCGAGCTCAAGAACCGCCTGATCTGGGCGGTGGCCGCGCTGGTGCTCGGGTCAGGTGTGGGCATCTACTACGCGAAGGAGATCTACCACTTCCTCGCGAAGCCCTTCCTCGCTGCCGGTGAGGGAATCGAGGGCATCGAGGTGAAGTTGGTGCTGGTGACCTCGCCGATCGAGGGCATCTTCACGTACTTCAAGCTCGGCTTTCTCGCAGGTGCCGTCATCGCGAGCCCCGTGATCAGCTACCACATGTGGTCGTTCGTAGCGCCGGGCCTCTACAAGAACGAGCGCCGGTTCATCCTGCCGCTGACCGTGGCCAGCGTGGTGCTGTTCCTGGGTGGTGGGGCCTTCTGCTACTACGTGATCTTCCCCTTTGCGTTCCCGTTCTTCATCCACGTGCTCGATCTCGACGTGAATCTCTCGGCCGACGGCTACCTGACGTCGGTGATGTGGATGATGCTCGCGTTCGGGGCGAGCTTTCAGCTGCCGGTGGTCGCGTGGGCGATGGCGCGCGTGGGGCTCATCGACGCGAAGGACATGATCGCGTCGTTCCGCTACGCCATCGTCGTGATCTTCGTGGTGGCGGCCATCCTCACGCCGCCCGACCCGCTCACCCAGATCTTGCTCGCGCTACCGCTCACGGCGCTCTACCTCCTGGCGATCGTCATCGTCTGGTTCGCGTCCACCAAGGTGCGCGAGCCTCCGCCCGACGACGAGAAGAAAGACGAGGCGAAGCCGCCGCCGGACAAGCCGAAGCTCCCGCCCGACGACCCCGAGCCGCCTACCTCGGACTCTTGAGCAGGCCAGGGAACTGCACGCCGGCGCGGGGATCCACGCCCTGGTAGCGCATCTGCGCCACGCCCTGCTGCACGGTGAACCCCATGGTGGGCAGGTAGACACGGCCATCCTGGCTCACGAGGCCTTCGGGCGGATTGGGAAACGGGCCGGCGAGGTGGAAGGCGCGCACGACGCAGCCATCCAGGGCCTCCACGCCCGCCTCCCGTGTGACGGCCACGACCTCGAGGCCGCCGCGATCGTCGAGCACCACCTCCACCACCGTGAGGTAGGACGACTTCGCCAGCCGCGTGGACGCAGGTAGGTTCTCGAGGTTCTGGTTCCAGTAGAAGTTCACCAGTCGCCGGATGCGCTGCAGGTAGCCCGCGTACAGGTACTCTTTGCTGTTGAGCGCCAGGGCATCGCCGATGCGCTCGTCCACGAGGTCGTTGTTGGGGGACCCTGACATCGACTCAGAGGCGTGGCTGGAAGGCACCGGGTCTTGCAGGCCGTCCTTGTTGGTCTTGGCCCACGGGGATGGCAGGGCCGAGAGGTTGCCGTCGCGCTCAGGGTCAAAGCGGTCGTTGCCCACCTTGGCCCCGGTGGAGGGCTTGTCGGCGTTGACGTCTTCCGCTTCTTCGCGTTGCATCTTCTGGTCGCGCGACCACTGGTTGGCCAGCACCTCAGGGTTGATCTCGAAGCGCTCGGAGCGCGTCTCTTCCTCGACGGTGACATCGTACTCGGACAGGTACTCGGCATCTTCGGGTCGCTGCGGGTCCAGCGGCTTGGGCAGCTCGACCAGCTGACCATCGAGCTCGGGCGTGGGCACCTCAGGCGGCTCCTCAGGCCGCACCTCCTCGGGCTGGATCACCAGCAGGCGGGTGGGCGGCACGCGCAGGCTTCGGGCATCGGGCGGTGAGATCCACGGCGACAGCACGGCGAGCGACACGACGTGCACGAGCAACGCGCCCATGGCAAACGCGACGAAGCGCGCGCCGCGTGACGGCGGACGCTGCGAGCGCGCTGTGGCGTGCAGACGCAGAGCCAGTGGGCCTCCCAGCCTTCAGATTAGGCGCTGGCGCGGCGGTCGTCGAGAGGCTGTCACCGAACGCGACCGGGTGACCACGTCAGGGTGAGCCGGTGCAGGTAGCTGCGAAGTCCCAACTCCCGTGGGATCGGGGGCAGGCGGTCGGGGATGCTGCCGAGCGCTGCGGCATCGAGGGCACCGAGGCCGCTGGGCCGCGACACGCGCAGATCGCGGACCTCGCCGCTCCGGCGGACGCGAAACTCCAGGACCACTTCGCCGCCTCGTCCCAGCACGCGCTCCACCAGCGGGAGCTCCGCCGACGACCACCGGGCTGCCACCACGCGCTCCACTTCGTCGAGGTAGACCCCCAGCGGCGTGGACACCGCTCCGGCCAGCGAGGTGGGCCCTACCCTCGCGTAGTGCGCGCCGGCCGGGGCTGCAGCCCCGCCGGCACCGCCTGCGGAGCCCGCCGGCTGCACCCCGCGGCGGGTGGCCTGAATCAGGACGTCGGGCAGCGCTTCGGAGGTCCACTGGGTGGTCTTGGACGCCGGCGGCGTGGTGGCACTTGGACGGGCGGCGTCGGCGATCGCTGGCGCCTGCGAGGGGTCAGCGGCCTGGGTCTGCCGAGCGGGGTGGAGGGCGGGGGGCTCGACAGGGGCGATGTCGGAAGGGTTGGCGGCGGGAGCGCGGGCGGCTTGGGCTTCGCTCGCGAGCGCGGCCGCTGCGGCGTCGATCGCGGCGGGTAGCAGGCCGTCGTCAGCGGCTTCGCGTTGCACGCCCTCGGTGCCTTGGGCATCACGCGCGGTGCGGTCAGGCCGGGCCTCCGATCCGAGGGTGGGGTCGACCGAGAGCACCGAGGACACGACTTCGGGCAGGGCAGGATCTGCGACGGCGGAGGCCGCGTCGGCGAGGCTCTCGTCGGCTGGCGCGCGGTCGACCGGGGTCGCGTCGTCTTCGGGCTCGGGGAGGTCGTCCGGAGCAGGCTCGGTGGGGCGTGGAGGCTGGGTTGGCTCGGGCGCGTCGGGCGCCGCGCGAGGGGTCCGTTCACCCTCGGCGCCGGTGACGACGTTGCCGAGCGACTGTGCGGCCTGTGCCGTGGTGCCGGTGGGCCCGCGCGTGGCGTCGTCGGGGCCGGAGCGCGTGTGGGAGCCGATGCGAGCGGCGGAGGTGGGCGCCGCGCCGTCAGCCAGCGTCTGCACCCACTCGAGCGTCGCGGGCGGGGTCTGGGGCACGCGCACGGGCTCGGCGGTGAGGGGATCTTCGGCGCTGGGGGCGGTGCGCGGTGCAGGGGCCTCCGTCCTGGACGACGGCGCGAGGTCCATGGGGTCGTCAGGGGCGCCGTCCTCGGCATCGTCCGGCTCGCCGCCATCACCGCCCTCGTCACCGGCCGAGCCTGCGGGCGACGCCGCGCCGAGGATGGTCTCGCCGCGGCCCGGCGTGACCTCAAGGCGGCCCACGGGATGCGGCACCGGCGTCACAGGCCGCGTCGGCAGCAGCGCGGCCAGCCGGGTGACCTCAAGCGGGGTGGGAGCGTCGACGGGGGAGGTCCGGCTCACGGGCTCGCAGCGCGGCACCGACGCGAACAGTGCGGCGTGCAGCCCAAGCGACACCACCCGACTCCACGCCCGGATGCGGGGCAGGTCGGCGGGGGAGGAGTGCTCGGGACCTGGCGCGCTCAGCCATCCTCCTGGGGTCGTGGGGTAGCCTATCTCCGTCGGCACCCACGGCGCGTCCGGGGCACGTGGCCCAGCCCGGGTTAGCGACGGGCTCGCCCGGGAGTTCCATGGCCACGGTCCGCCAGCAGATCACGATTGATGCCTCTGCGCGCCAGGTGTGGAACGTGCTCGCTACCGAAGAAGGCGTGCGGAGCTGGTGGAGCCAGACGGCGCGCCTGGAGGCCCGTGAGGGCGGCCGCATCGTGCTCGGCTTTGGGGAGGGCGAAGACGCCACCGAGGCGCGCGGCCTGTTCCACGCGCTCAAGCCCACCCGCGAGATCGAGATCGCCTGGGAGGTCGGCACCACCAGCCTGGATCGGGGCACAAGGACCGCCTTCCTGATCGGACGTCAGGGCACCGACACGAAGGTGCACGTGGTCGTCACCGGTGCGCCGCTCGCGGACGATGCGGTCCGCGAGGCCATCGACGCTGGATGGAAGGTCTCCTTGGCTCGCCTGCGCGCGGTCTTCGAGGGCTGATCCCGAAGCGCACGGCTACACTGGTCCCCCTTGGGGGAGTCCACCGATGGAGACCGAAGATCCTCGTGCCGCGCTGACCGACCGCAAGGTGGCCATTCGGGCCGCCGGCGCACGCGACCTCGGACGAATGGGCACCTGGGAAGACTTCGCTCGCTTGGTGGAGCTTGGCTGGAAGGACCCCAGCCTGGCGGTGCGCCTGCACGCCGCGGGCGCTGCGGCCGACTGGGTGGGCGCGCGAAGGGGGGCGCAGGGTCAGGAGCAGCTCAGCCCGGCGCAGCAGGCCCAGGTGATGAGCTGGGCGCTGTCTTTCGACCCGGGAACCAACCCGTCGATGCTCATGCTCCTGGCGGCGGCGCCGGTGCAAGAAGCGCTCACCCGCCTGGGTCGGGTGCTGCGCGACCCTCGCGGTGATGTGCGGCTCGGCGTGGTCACGGCGGTGCGGCGCATGGTGCTGTCGGCTGTGGCGGATCCGGAGCCCGTGGCGGCCGCGCTCAAGGCGTGGCTGGCGGAGGACCGCGTGCCACCCGACACCCGCAGCGAGCTGGCGCGCATCGCAGGGGAGGCGGGTCTCCCAGCGCTGCGACCCGAGCTGCTGCTGCTGCGGCGAACGCTGCCTGAGCTGGCTGCACTGCTCGACGGGGCGCTGGACCGGCTCGACGATCGCCTGCGTGGCCCGACCTGGACGGGGCCGTGGCGATCTGAGGGGCTCGATGTGTTCGAGCTCGGTGACCCGCGAGCGGACGACCTGCTCCTCGTGGGAGGGGACGCGTGGGTGGAGCCCGACCGCGCCTGCGTGTTCTCGTTGGTCGATGGCCACGGCGATGTGGACGGAGGTCGCGTGCGGATGGTGTGGGCCACCCCGCTGGGGAGTGCCGAGCCGAGGGCGGCGCTGCAGCACGCAGGCCGCACCTGGTGGCGCTTGGACGCTCCCACGGCCGTCACGCGGGTGGAGGAGTCCGTGCCCGCGCTGCGTGCCCTGGGCGCGCCGGCCGCTTCAGCGCTCGCCGCGTGGGTGAGCACGCTGCAGCCGATGGTCGGGGAGCGTCTTGCGGGCATCTCGGCCTGGCTCTCGGGAGATCTGCAAGGTGCTGAGCGCCTCCTGGGAGAGGCGATCGAGAAGAAGAAAGCACCGCCCGAGCTGAGCCTCTGGCGCGCGCATGTGCGGGTGGGGTTGGGCCGGGTGGCCGACGCACACGCTGATGCCCAGGCCTTCCTCGACCGCGCTCCGAAGTCCTCTGACCTTCGCACGGAGGCCGAGTCCCTGCTCGCCACGTGATGGGGCGAGAGCGGCGGAGGCCGATCGGTTAGTCGGCGGAGCCGTCACGGAGGGTGCGCATGTCTGCGGGCGAGTTTCCGGCCCAGTTCCCTGTTGCCGACGCCGCCGCACGGTGGTCGAAGGCGTGGGCCGATGCCGAGGTGTTCAAGGCCGATCCTGAGGCCCCAGGTGAGGCGTTCTCGGTCGTGATCCCGCCGCCCAACGTCACGGGCCGGCTGCACATGGGTCACGCGCTCAACAGCACGATCCAAGACGCGCTGGTCCGCTACAAGCGCATGGATGGCTACAACACGGTGTGGGTCCCGGGCACGGATCACGCTGGCATCGCCACGCAGTGGGTGGTGCGCCGGCAGCTCGAGGCCGAGGGCATCGACATGTTCGCGCTGGGCCGTGAGGCGTTCATCGAGCGCGTGTGGGCTTGGAAGCAGCAGACGGGCGACGCGATCGTCGGTCAGCTCAAGCGGCTGGGCGTGTCGTGCGACTGGTCGCGGGAGCGGTTCACGCTGGATCCGGAGCTCGCCGAAGCTGTCACCGAGCACTTCGTCAAGCTCTACGAGGACGGCCTGATCTACCGCGGCGAGCGGCTGATCAACTGGGACCCGATGGACCAGACCGCCGTGTCCGACCTGGAGGTGGAGTACGCCAAGGACAAGGCCGGGCAGACGCTCAAGGAAAAGGGCGAGATCTTCGAGTTCGCGTACCCGCTCTCCGACGGCAGCGGGGAGATCGTGGTGGCCACCACCCGGCCCGAGACGATGCTCGCCGACACGGCTGTGGCCGTGCACCCCGACGATCCGCGCTACAGCGGTCTGATCGGCAAGACCGTACGCCACCCGTTCCTCGATCGCCTCATCCCGATCGTAGGCGACGCGATCCTCGTGGATCCCGAGTTCGGCACCGGCGCGGTGAAGGTCACGCCCGCGCACGACTTCAATGACTTTGGCGTGGCGCAGCGGCACGGCCTGCCCATGATCAACCTGTTCACGAAGGAGGCCCGGATCAACGCGGTCGGCGGGCCCGAGTTCGAGGGCCTCGACCGGTATGAGGCGCGCACCCGGGTGAAGGAGAAGCTCGCTGAGCTGGGTCTGGCCCGCGGGGAGCGCGAGCACTTCTTGCCGATCGGACGGAGCCAGCGGTCGGGCGCGGTGATCGAGCCGATGC
>CAYNFK010000090.1:0-18922 GCA_964396405.1 uncultured Enterobacteriaceae bacterium | reverse complement strand
TCGCGCCGGCCTCAGCGATGTGGTAGCCGCTGATGCTCACCGAATAGAAGTTTCGAACGTTGTTCTCCGAGAACCACCCCTGCACGTCGCCCATCATCTTCAGGGCGAACTCGGTGGAGAAGATGCAGGTGTTCTGCGCCTGATCTTCCTTGAGCACGTCGGCCTGCACGGTGCCGCGCACCCGGGAGACGGCTTCGGCGGTGAGCGACGCGCGCTCGATTTCGGTGGGCATGCGTCCGTTGGACACGGACCAGCGGCCGATGAAGTCGTCGATCGCGGTGTTGAAGTACATCGCCAGGATCACCGGCGCGGGCCCGTTGATCGTCATCGACACCGACGTGGTGGGCGCGCACAGGTCGAAGCCCGCGTAGAGCCGCTTCATCGCGTCGAGGTGGGGCACGCTCACCCCGGACTCCCCGATCTTGCCGGCGATGTCGGGTCGCACGGCCGGGTCTTCGCCGTACAGCGTGACCGAGTCGAACGCGGTGGACAGGCGGTGGGCCGCCTCGCCCTCACACAGCAGGTGAAAGCGCTTGTTGGTGCGGTCTGGGCCACCCTCGCCGGCGAACATGCGCTTGGGCTCTTCTTCGGGGCGCTTGAGCGGGAAGACGCCCGCCGTGAACGGGAAGGAGCCCGGCACGTTCTCCTTACGCAGCCAGGTGAGGCGGTCGCCGGCGTCGTGGCGATCCCGTGGGAACGCGACGCGCGGGATGCGGGAGCCAGAGAGGCTCGTGCGCACCAGCGGCTGGCGGACCTCGTGCCCGCGCACCGAGTAGACCAGCTCGTCTTGCTCGTACGCCAGGGCTGTGGCATCCCAGCCGGCGAGCGCGGCCTGCACGGCGGGCTGAACCTGAGCGCGGGCCGCCACGAGGCGCTCAGCGATCACCGGCGCAGCGGGGCTGCCTTCGAGCAGCGTGAGGCTGCCTTCGAGCTGCTGCACCTGGCGGGCGGCGACGGCCTGCTCGGCGGTGGTGCGGTGGTAGGCGCGCACGGTGTGCGCGATCTCGCGCAGGTAGCGCTCCCGATCGGGGCCCACCACGGCGGGCACGGCCGGACCGTGCTTCGCCAGGGTGGGGGACAGGCTCGTGCGCCCATCAAAGGTGGGCACCGCGCGCGCCATCGCGGTGAGGATGCCCTGGTAGAGCGCGGTGACACCTGGGTCCTGGAAGCGCGCCGCGATCGTGCCGTAGACCGGCAGGGTCTCGTCAGCGGCGTCCCAGTCTTCGCGGTTGCGGCGCACCTGCTTGCGCACGTCGCGCAGGGCGTCCAGGCCGCCGCGGCGGTTGAACTTGTTGATCGCGATGAGGTCGGCGAAGTCGAGCATGTCGATCTTCTCGAGCTGGCTCGGGGCCCCGTACTCGGGCGTCATCACGTAGAGGGTGACGTCGGAGATGCGCACGATGTCGGCGTCTCCCTGCCCGATGCCCGACGTCTCCACGAAGATCGCGTGGTAGCCGGCGGCCTTGCAAGCGAGGATGGCGTCGGACACAGCGGCCGAGAGCTCCCCCTTCTGACCGCGGGTGGCGAGGCTGCGCACATAGACGCGGTCGGGGTCCACGGCGTTCAGGCGGATGCGGTCGCCGAGCAGGGCACCGCCGCTGCGCTTGCGGGTGGGGTCGATCGAGATCACGGCGATGTGATCGGCAGGGCGGTCGCGCAGCCACCGGTGGAGCAGCTCATCGATGAGGCTCGACTTTCCAGCGCCGCCCGTGCCGGTGATCCCCAGCACGGGCGCGGTGCCGCCGGCGCTGAGGAGCACCTGACGCTCGGCCTCGGGGAAGCCGCTGGGGGACTCCTGGGCCTGCTCCATGCGCGTGATCGTGCGAGCGAGCGCAGCGACTTCGCCGGTGAGCACGGCCTCCACAGGACGAGGTGCCTCCACGACCGTGTCGGTGTCGCAGCGGCTGACGAGGTCGTCGATCATGCCCACGAGGCCCAAGCGCCGGCCGTCCTCGGGTGCGTAGATGCGCACGACGGTGCCTTCGTCTTCGAGCGTGCGGATCTCTTCCGGCACGATCACACCGCCGCCGCCGCCGAAGATGCGGATGTGCGAGCCGCCGCCTTCGTTGAGGAGCTGCCGCAGGTAGCGGAAGAACTCCATGTGCCCGCCCTGGTACGAGCTGACGGCCACGGCCTGCACGTCTTCCTGAAGCGCGGCGGTGGCCACATCCCGGGCGGAGCGGTTGTGGCCGAGGTGGATCACCTCGCAGCCGGCGGCCTGCAGCAGGCGGCGCATCACGTGGATCGCGGCGTCATGACCGTCGAACAGGGCGGCGGCGGTGACCACACGGATCCGGTGCTTCGCGCGGTAACGTACAGGCGTGTTCAACCTCGACCTCCGGTTGTCCGCCTTATCGTCTACAATGCCTGCCTGGGGAGGTTCGGATGGTCAGGGCCGTTGGGTTCGTGGGGATGCTTTGGGGTGCGCAGGCTTTCGGGGCCGACACCGACTATCGGGCGAGCTGGCGTGAGCTCACCTGCGACGATGCTGTCATTCAGGCTGCAGCGAAGGCGAGGGCCGCGCCGGCCTGCGGGCCGCGCAAGGTCGGTTGGTTCTCGGTGCAATACCGGGCCTTGGGCGGAACGGGGTGCGACGTGTGGCTGGCCGTGGCCTGCGAAGGCACGGTGGTGAGCACCTTCACGGGCCCCAACCACCCCTCGCTGCCCACGCTGTACACGGACGAGAACTGGGGCGGCACCTCGCTCACCTTGGTGGTGGGCAAGCAAGACCTCAACCTCGTGCCCGTGCGCGAGACCACGGATGGCTGGAACGACAAGGGCGGCAGCGTGCGGGTGCCCGCCGGCTACACGGTGCGGCTCTGCTCCGAGCCCGGTCTCAACGGAAAGTGCACCGACTTCTCCGCCGACCATCCCAAGCTCACCAACACCTACGTGGGCAACGACAACGCAGCGTCCGCCGAGGTCGTGAAGGGCACGCTGCCCTCGCTGATCGCGTGTCCGCGCGTGTTCGAGAACGACGGCTACGGCGGCATGTTCCTCGACGTGTGCAACGACGTCGCGAGCTGGGCCGGCACCCCTTGGAACGACAAGATCAGCTCGATCCAGCTCCCTCCGGGCTGGGTGGTGCGGGTGTGCGCAGACGCCGACTTTGGCGGCACCTGCACGGAGCTGCTCCAGGATGCCTGGCTGTTGCGGGAGACCCCCACCGGCAGCGACCGCGTCACGTCCTTGCAGATCGTCCGGCGCAAGTAGGCGAAGCTCCCCTCCTCAGGCTAGGGGAGCCGCGGAGACCACCATGAGCCAGTACAAGCTGCACGCCGACGAGTCGATGTTCAAGAAGCTCCCGCTGTGGGCCTGGGTTGCGCTGGCGGCAGGCGTGGTGCTGGTGGTGCTCGGGCTGCGCCGCAAGAAGGCGAAGTCCGAGCTCGAAGACTACCTCCACTGAGGGCTCAGCTCGCTGTGGCGGGTTTGCTCGCGCTGGGCGTCGCATCGGCCGTGATCCTGTGGGTCGCAGACGGTGACGTGGACCGCGCGCTCCACTCCGTGTGGGTGGCCGGGAAGTTCGTGTGGCACGGCGCCTAGTCGGTCTCGTCGTGTTCGCGCTGGCGGGGTGTCGGCCCGTGCTGGCCCCGCGTGTGCCCACGCCCAGCGCCGACCCCACCGAAGCCTGGGGCGCGCTGCTCGGTGAGGTCGTCACCGAAGACGGCTTGGTGGACTACGACGCCCTGGAAGCGAACCGCGGCCCGCTCGATGCCTACGTGGCGTGGCTCGCCCGACCCCGTCGCCACCGTGATCGTGACGCGCCCCGTCACGCGCTGGCGCTCAATGCGTACAACGCGTTGGTGCTCTACGCGGTGCTCGAAGACGGGCGCCCGGCCAGCGTGCGAGATGTCGATGGCTGGCTCCCGGTGTCGGGGAGCGGCTTCTTCTACGAGCGTGCCTTCCTCATCGAGGGCCAGCCCACGTCGCTGCACGAGCTGGAGCATGAGTGGCTCCGCGGCAAGGTGATGGACTACCGCGATCACGCAGCGCTCAACTGCGCGTCGCGGTCGTGTCCCCCGTTGCGCGGAGAGCTGTACCAGCAGGGAGGCTTGCCCCGGCAGCTCGATGAGCAGATGGAGCGCTGGGTCGCTGACGATGTGCGCGGTGTGCGCATCGAGGGTGACGAGGCCGTGTTCTCGCCGATCTTCTCGTGGTTCGGCTGGGACTTCTCGCTGTTCACGGCGGGCGACGACCTGTGCACCACCGCCGCAAGCTACGCCACGGGCGAGAAGAAGGCCGCGCTGCGACGTCTTGCGCGTGAGGGCTGCCCCCATCGGTTCTTCGCGTACGACTGGTCGCTCAACGACGCGTCACGCTGAGCGTCCGCGTCGGGCGAGGGCGGGTCTGAGCGGGTTAGGGGCCCGGTCGACCGAGGACGTGATGGTCACCCGCAAGCCGCCCTGGATTCGAGCCAAGCTGCCGGTCTCCGCGCGCTACCAGGAGATCAAGGCGCGCGCGCGCACGCTCAAGCTCGCTACCGTGTGCGAAGAAGCGCAGTGCCCCAACATCGGAGAGTGCTGGTCGGAGGGCACCGCCACCTTCATGGTGATGGGCGACACCTGCACGCGAGGCTGCCGCTTCTGCGCGGTCGACACGAGCCGCAAGCCCCCTGCGCTGGATGCCGACGAGCCGAAGAACGTGGCGCTCGCGATCGCCGAGATGGGCCTCGACTACGTGGTGGTCACGTCGGTGAACCGCGATGACCTGCCCGATGGGGGGTCGGGTCACTTCGCGGCCTGCATCCGGGAGATTCGGGCCGCTTCACCCACCACGATGGTGGAGGTGCTCATCCCCGACTTCCAAGGCCACGTCGGGCAGATCCTGGCGGTGGTGCAGGCCGAGCCCGAGGTGATCGCCCACAACATCGAGACCGTGCAGCGCCTCACGCCTAAGGTGCGCGATCCGCGCGCAGCCTACGGCCAGTCGCTCGATGTGCTCGCGGCGATCAAGGCGCTCGATGCGCAGCGCTACACGAAGTCGTCGATTCAGGTGGGCCATGGGGAGACCGACGCGGAGATCCGCCAGACGATGAAGGACCTGCGCAGCGTCGGCGTCGACTTCCTCACGCTGGGTCAGTACCTGCAGCCCGCTCCGAAGTACCTGCCCGTCGAGCACTTCGTGACGCCCGACACCTTCGATCGGTGGCGTGATGAGGGCCTGGCGCTGGGCTTTCGTTACGTGGCTTCGGGCCCGATGGTGCGCAGCTCCTACAAGGCCGGCGAGTTCTTCATTCGGGAGTTCATCGAGCGGCAGCGTCCGAGCGAGCTGCCCGCCCGCTACGCCGCCGCCCATGAGGCGACGTGACGCTGGCGGTGGTGGGTCTGCACGCGCTGCTGGCCCTCACCACGGTCGCGCTGGTGTGGGGTCGCGATCGATCCTGGACCCGGCTGTCGCTCACGCTGGGGCTCCCGGTGCTGCTCGGGGGCCTGGTGTGGGCGTGGCTGGATCCTGCTGCGATTCCTGTGGCCTGGCTCACGCCGATGCGGGAGGGCGGCACCGACGTCACGGTGCGGGTGGCGCGCGGAGAGGGCGCGGGCCTCGGCCTGGCGTGGGTTCACCTGTGGATTCCGTGGCTGGGTCCGGAGCCCCGATCGCTCGCCACCATCGTGCGGGTGGACGCGGCCCTCGCGACCACGAGCCTCACGATGCTGGCGGCTGCGCTGTGGCCACGGGTGGGTGGGGTGGGCCTGGTGCTCACGGCAGCGTTTGCGTCGAGCTTGCCCGGGTGGACGGCCGTGCTGGGCGGGGGCCCTGCGCCGGCGGCGTGGATCGGAATCGTGCCTGCGCTGATGGGCCTGGACGCCGCGTGGCGGGGACGCCCTCTCGGTGGGGTCGTGGCGCTGCTGGGGGGTGCCGCAGCTGCCACCGTGAGGGTGGAGCTTGCGCTGCTGCCGGGCCTGGGGCTGGGTCTCTTGGCGCTCCACCGGGCGGGGGTGGGTGCTTGGATGGTGGCGTCCTGGCGTCGGCGTCCCGCACCGTGGATCGCCGTGGCGGTGCTGTTCGTGGGGGTGGCCTACCGCACCCTCACGCCGGTCCATCTCGCTACGCGTGAGCTGGGCATCACCACCTCTGTGCTGCACATCGTGCACCCGATGGACGCGAGCGTGGCGTGGGGTCCGCTGATCCTGGTGTCGATGGTGCCGGTGGGGTTGGCGTTGCTCACGATCGTGGGGGCGTTGCGTGCGCCGGTGGCGTCGGCGGGGGCGGGGATCGTGCTGCTGGCGCTGTTTCGGCTCTACCACGGGTCGGGGCACGGAGGCTGGCTGGGCGACGTGGGCGGGGCGTGGCCGGCCGAGATGATGCGCTACCTCGCGCTGGTGGGCGTGCTCATCCCGTGGGTGGCGGCGGTGGGCTGGGAGCGCGCGAACCTGCAGTCGCCGCGGCTGGGTCGGCTGGCGCTGGTGCTGGTGCTGGTCCCGGCACAGCCCGGCGCGTGGCCGATCTGGTTCCGGGGGCAGACCACGCCGGTCTCCTGGCAGCGCTACGGACCGCTCAACCTCGACAATCAGGTCGAGGTGCGACTTCTGGAGGCCGCGGCGCGGCGCTGGCCGGACTGTGGCTTCGTGGCGCCGGGCGAGCAGATGGGGACGTCTCCGCGCACGTGGCTGGCGTGGCGATCGGGCTGGGGTGTGCCACGGGGACACGACGCGCGCCTCGTGCTGTTGCGCGATGTGGACGGTCCTGAGGCGGCCGCCGATCAGGTGCCCGGTGCGCCAGCGTGCGTGCTGCTCCTGGACGGCTTCTCGTGCGCCGACGGGAGCTGTGATGCGTTCACCTCAGGGCGCGCTGCGGTGCTGACCGCTCCGCCCGGCACACCACACGCTCACCCTGCGCACGGGTGGGCCGATCCGAGGGGTCCGCGGCTGCTCCTGCTGCGCGGGACGCCCTGAGCGGGCTCACCACTTGGTGGAGACGAAGCCCATGCCGGCGACGTAAGCGCCCACGGAGCGCTCGGCGGAGCTGTCGATGAGGATCAGCGACGAGGCCCGCACCCCGATGGCGAGCTGGGCCCGGTACCGCGACGGCAGCACGCCCACCGACACGCCGAAGTCCACGCCGAACATCGGCACCGACTTGGCCCAGTCGTAGTCGACGAGCTGGACGTCCTCGGGGGCGGTGATGTCCTTGGTGACGCGCACCTGCGTGGTGTGGACCTGCTCGGACCAGTAGTAGGCCGCCCCGCCGTCGACCGTGACCCGCTCGCCCAGGCCCGCGAAGCCTGCGATGCCGATGCCCTGGGCGGCGTGGTGGTCGGTGAGGTCCACCTCGGTCTTGCTGGACTCGAAGTCGAGGGTGCCGAGCACCAGGTTCACCAGCGCGTCGCCGACCAGCGCTGACAGCACCGGCGCTGCGAAAGGATCCACCTGGTAGTCGCCGTCACCGAGCACTGAGGAGAGGTTGGTGATCGGGTAGTTCGTGTCGGTGGTGTTGAGGTTTCGGAAGGCGTAGGTGCCGAACACGCAGGCGCCGTCTTCCACACAGAGGCCGCCGCCGACCTGGACCTCCAGCCGCTGCATCGTGCGGGTGGTGGTGTCGTAGCCGGGCACGTTCACCGCCGAGGAGCCCGCCCAGCCGTCGAAGCGCGTCAGCAGCGCCGGCGCGACCTTGCCCACGGGGTAGCGCAGCACGCTGCGCACGAAGGCCCCACCGCCCAGGGGCAGCTTCCCGCCGGCTTCGTTGTCGGCGTAGGGGCGCGAGATGTCGCGCACGTTGCCCGTGGCGTCGCCGCTGAAGTGAAAGCCCGCGCCGACCTCCACCGACCAGTAGCGGCGCACGGTGTCGAAGGTGTCGTCGGCGTGGGCCGCTGGGGAGGCGAGGAGGAGGGCGGTGAGCGCAGACAGCACGGGGGGCTCCGGGCGGCGGGGAGGGGCCTGGAAACGGAAGCGTGGGCGAACCGCGGGCATGCTACCGCATCTTGCCAGACGGTGGCGTGCGCGGTCGAAACGTGGGGTGCCTCCATGGGACAGAAGGCCGCTTCCCGGACCCGAGCTCCCCCTTTCGCGACGAGCGCGACCCATCGCCGCTGCGGCATCACGTCGCGTGGTTCGACCACGTCCTTGGGGCCATGGCCGCGTTAGCGATGGGTCCATGCAAGGATGGAAGCGTGATGCACCCCTCCGCCGATGAACTCATCGTCATCGGGATTGTGGTGCTCCTGCTCGTGGGACCCCCTGAGCGGGTCGTGCGTGCCCTGGGAGAGCGGTGGGGCCGGATCGCCGCGCAGGCACCGCCGGGCGTTGCGGAACAAGCGATGGCGTTCGCGTGCTTGGGTGGCTTCATGGCGTCGAGCTGGTTGTGCCTGGTGATGCTCTGGACTGCCTGATTCCCACGCGCTGCCAACCCCGTGCGGACGGACCGGGGGGACGTGACGATGTTCATGGGCAGCCGTCCATGCCCTCGATCCACGCCCGCACCAGCGCGATCCCCTCCCGGTCGCCGACCAGCGTCCCCGGGGGCATTCGGTACACGCCCTCCACCTCCAGCCTCTGCACGAGCAAGCTGGCGTCGGGGTCGCCGGGCTCCACCACCACCGCGTCCCGCTCCCCGTAGGAGCCGTGCTTTGGCTCGCGGCACAGGTGGGCGTCCGACAGCGGGGTGGCGAAACGCAGGTCGTGCAGCACCTCGGGCGACACAAAGCCGCCGGGCTGATGGCAGTGGGCGCACTGGGCGTGCAGCCAAGCACGGGCGCGATCGTCGGCAGGGGCGTCACCGTAGGGATCGGGCAGCAGGAACAGGTCGTCGCGGGCCTCCGGCACGCCGGTGAGCAGGCCGGCCGCCGTGAGCGCGACGAGCTGATCGGCGATCTGGCCGTTGCCGCGCACGTCCTTGGAGAGCTGGGCGGTGCGGGGCCCGAGCACCTGGTCGGCGAGGTTGCGGTGGCAGGTCTCGCAGCCAACGAGGCTCGGGTACCACCAGGAGACCTCGGTGGGCTCGCCGTCGACTGCGACGGTGGCAGGGCCATACGCGCCCGCCACAGGCACCAGCACGCCGTCCGCGAGGTCTGCGTCCCAGCGCCAGGTGGCGAAGTGCCAGCGACCCGCCCAGCGCAGCATGGCCCGCAGCTCGATGAGGCCGAGGTCGCGCGGAGTGGGTCCCGCGGTCCCGAAGGCCTTGAGCAGGAGGGCGTTCTCCGGGAAGATCCACGGCCCGTCGGGGGTGAAGGTCAGGGTGGTGCCGGTCGCCAACGACAGCCACCGTCCCTTGTCGGCACCGTCGGACCACAGCGGCGCCATCAGCGTGTACGGCGTGATCGTCGGGGAGGGCGTGAGGTGCTTCAGGTCGTCAAAGCAGCCCAACGCGGACAGCCGCTCCGGCCAGGGCGGTCGGGTGCCGGCCCACCCCGGATCGGCGAGCGCATCCCGCAGGTCCGCCCCACACGGCTGGACTTCGGGGGCCGGCGCGAGCACGGCGCACGGACCGCCGAGCTCGCAGCGCGGGAGGCCGTCGGCCGAGGTGTCGTCGGTGGGATCGGTGTCGTCGGCGGGCGCATCACCGCCCGGCGCAGCGGCGCACGCAGCCAACCCCAGCGCCAGCCATCTTGCCCTCAGCACCACGACCTCCGGCCCGTCCTTGCCCGCAAGGGCCGTGCCCGTCCACCGCAAGCGGGGGAACCCGTGGGGCCCCTCGACGAACCGTGGCTCCCCCTTCGGTCGTGGGGACGCTAGATGCACCTCTCGGAGACCCGGATGCTCGCTCCTGTTGTGATGTGGATGAGCCTGCTCGCGTCGGCGCAAGAGCCCGCGGTGCCTGCCGCGCCTGCGGACGCCGCTCCGCCCACCCAACTGGCTCCGGCGGCCCCGGCGGCTGCCGCGCCGGTTCAGCCCCTCGTGCGCACGTACGCGATGCGGCAGAAGTTCGTGAGCCAGATGAAGGACCCGAACCCGTTCAACAGCACGGGCTGGCGGTCCACCCACACGTACACCTGGGCGCTGGTGGAGTGGCGCCAGCTCGGCGACCGCGTCGACTACAAGGAGCGCACCTGCGGGGTGTGGACCGAGTCGGTGTTCGGCGCGCGCACCGTCTACCGGGACGCCTTCGTCAACGCCGTGCCCGTGCGCGACCGCTCCGGCTACCTGCAAGGCGAGGGCGCGGCGCGCCGCTTCGATGCCGGCCCCTACAGCCAGCAGTTCGGCCTCACGCTCGACGACCCGTTCAACGACGCGCTGCCCACCGCCCCCGACGACGCGCGCATCTCCGACGACGACCGCGACGGCCACCCCGGCGTCACCGTGGGCATCTACCACCCGATGGTGGGCGAAGGGGAGGTCTACATCGCGCAGCGCTCCATCGTGCGCCTCGAAGGCGAGCTGCTGCCCGATGGCATCGTGCACGGCTACATCCGCACCAAGCCCGACATGTACAAGATCGACGCCGACAAGTGGTGGCTGCGCATGGACAACCCCCAGCGCCCGCACCCCGACCCCAAGGAGAGTCCGTTCGTGATGGTGCCCATCGAGAAGGGGGCCACCTGCAAGACGGTGCTGGCCCAGAAGGACACGATCTTCGAAGGCAAGGAGCCCGACCCGAACGTGGCGATGGCGGGGCGGTAGGGGCGGTCAGCGCGCGCTGCCCACGTCGCCCTTGTCCCGCCCCGCCCCCCGCTGCTACACTCCGCCCCGCACGGAGGTCCTTTGCAGTGTGTCATCCTGGCGGGGGGTCGCGGCCTGCGCATGCGCCCCCTGACGGAACACGTGCCCAAGCACCTCCTCCCGGTTCATGGCGTGCCCTTCGCGCACCATCAGCTGACGTGGATCGCTGCGTACGGCGTCACCCGCGTCACCTACTGCATCGGTGAGCTGGGGGAGCAGATCCGCGCGTTCGTGGGCGACGGGTCCGCGTATGGGCTGCGTGTCACCTACGTGGAAGACGGCCAGCCCCTGCGTGGCACGGCGGGCGCGCTCCGGCGGGCGCTGGAGGCGGGCGCGCTCGATGAGGCCTTCCTCGTGCTCTACGGCGACAGCTTCTTGCCCATCGACTTTGGGGCCGTGTGGGACGTGTTCTGCGGCCAGCCGCTGCCCGCGCTGATGACCGTGCTCAAGCACGACCCGCGCTGGGAGGTCGGCAACGTCGAGTACGCCGAGGGCGTGGTGCTCCGCTACCACAAGTCCAAGGTCGACACCGGCATGCCCTACGTGGACTACGGCCTCTCCGTGTACCGGCGCGACGTGATCGCGGCGCGCGTGCCCGCCGACGAGCCGCACGATCTCGCCACCCTCCAGACGGCGCTCGCGGCCGAAGGCCAGATGGCTGGCTTCAAGGTCACCCAGCGCTTCTACGAGGTCGGCTCGATGTCCGGCCTGAAGGATCTCGAGCAGTGGCTCGACACGCAAGCCCAGTCGGTCTGATCCTGCTCGACCGCGACGGCGTGCTCAACCGCATGGTGGTGCACCCCGAGCACGGCACGGTCGACAGTCCGATGAATCCGTCCGAGGTCGAGCCGATAGCCTCGGCGATGACGGCGGCAGCGGCGTTGACCGCAGCCGGGTGGAGGCTCGCGATCTGCACGAACCAGCCGGCGGCGGCCAAAGGAAAGACCACCCCCGCCAACCTCCAGGCCGCCCATGCGGTGGTGCTCGCTGCCCTCGCTGCTGCGGGCGCCGAGATCGCGGACAGCTACCTCTGCCTGCACCGTGCCGAAGATGCCTGCGCCTGTCGAAAGCCCCGTCCGGGCATGCTCCTCGATGCCATCGCTGCCCACGGCGTGTCCGGTGCGCCGGTGTGGATGGTGGGTGACGGTCTCACGGACATCGAGGCTGGGGTTGCCGCAGGTACCCGCACCGCGTTCGTGGGGGGAACCAAGTGCGACACCTGTCGCGCGCTCACCGACCGCGGCCTCGCGGTGGACTTTCGGGGCAACAGCCTCGCCGAGTTTGTCTCATCCCTACTTCCAGGAGGCCCCCCGTGAAGGGCATCACCGTCGACCAGCTCACCCTCAAGCTCTTTGCAGACGGCGCCGACCCGAAGTCGATGATCCGCCTCGCGGCGAACCCGCGCATCCAGGGCTTCACCACGAACCCCACGCTGATGCGCTCCGCCGGCGTCACCGACTACGCCGCGTTCTCCAAGGAGATCCTGGCCGCCATCCCCAACCACCCCGTCTCGTTTGAGGTGCTGGCCGACACGCTGCCCGAGATCGAGCGCCAGGCCCGCATCCTCGCCACGTGGGGTCCCAACGTCTATGTGAAGGTGCCGATCTCCACGACCGATGGCACGAGCACGATCCCCGTGGTGAAGCGCCTCGCGCACGACGGCATCAAGGTCAACGTCACGGCGGTGTTCACGCTCCAGCAGGTGACCGAGAGCGCCGAGGCCCTCGCCGGCGGCGCGCCGTCGGTGGTGTCGATCTTCGCCGGCCGCATCGCGGATGCTGGCGTGGACCCCGAGCCCCACATGCGCACGTCCGTGGCCATCTGCCGCGCGGCCAACCCCGCCATCGAGGTGCTCTGGGCGAGCCCCCGTGAGCTCTACAATGTGGTGCAGGCCAACAACACGGGCTGCGACATCATCACGGCCACGGAGTCGGTGCTCTCGAAGCTCGGCACGCTCGGTAAGGACCTCGGGCAGTTCAGCCTGGAGACCGTGCAGATGTTCCGCAACGACGCTGTGGCCGCCGGGTACGAACTATGAGCACGCCCTCCTTCACCACCGGCTTCTTGGCCGAGACGGTTCAGATCCTCGCCCAGCTCGACACGGCGCGGGTGGAGCAGCTGGCCCACGAGCTCGCCGACCTGCGTGAGCGCGGCGGCCGCTTGTTCATCCTCGGTGTGGGCGGCTCCGCTGGCCACGCGAGCCACGCGGTCAATGACTTCCGCAAGATCTGCGGCATCGAGGCCTACGCCCCCACCGACAACGTCAGCGAGCTCACCGCGCGCGTGAACGACGAGGGCTGGGACACCACGTTCTCGTCCTGGCTTGAAGGGAGCCGCCTGCGCAAGGCCGACGCCCTCCTGATCTTCTCGGTGGGCGGCGGCAGCCCCGAGAAGAACATCAGCATGAACATCGTGCGCGCCATCGACCTGGCGCGCCAGCGCGAGGCCCGCGTGCTCGGCATCGTCGGTCGCGACGGCGGCTACACGGCCCGCGCAGGCGACGCGGTGGTGGTGATCCCGCCCCTGTTCAGCGAGCGCGTCACGCCGCACACCGAGGGCCTGGCCGCCGTGGTGTGGCACCTGCTCGTGAGCCACCCCGTGCTCGCCGCCAAGGCCACGAAGTGGGAGAGCACCCGATGAACGGCACCCGGTTCGTGATTGTCGGCGGCGCCGGCTTCATCGGGTCGCACTTCACCGACCGCCTGCTCTCCGATCCGGCCACCGAGGGCGTCGTGCTCTACGACAACTTCTCTTCGGGCCAGGCCTGGCACTACGCCCACCACGGGCGCGACCCCCGTCTCTCGGTGGTGAAGGGTGATGTGCACGAGCGGGCCAAGCTCACCGAGGCGATGCGCGGCGCGCACTGCGTGATCCACCTCGCTTCCAACCCCGACATCGCGCGCGCCGTCACCGAGCCCGACATCGACTTCAAGGAGGGCACCGAGCTCACGAACCACGTGGTGGAAGCCATGCGCGTGGCGGGCGTGAAGCGTATCCTCTACGCCTCCGGCAGCGGCGTGTACGGTGAGCTGGGCCATCTGGAGGCCTTCGAGGACCTCGGCCCGCTGATCCCGGTCTCCACCTATGGCGCCTCCAAGCTCGCCGGGGAGGCCCTGATCGGGGCGTACGCGTACATGTTCGGGTGGACCACCTGCGCCTTCCGCTTCGGCAACGTGGTGGGTCGTCGGCAGACGCACGGCGTGGGCTTCGACTTCGTGCGCCGGCTGCGCTCCGACCCCACCTGCCTGCGCATCCTGGGCGACGGCTCGCAGTCGAAGTCGTACGTGTGGGTGGAAGACGTGGTCACCGGCGTGCTGCTCGCGGGCTCGAAGGCAGCGAAGCCTTTCTCGGTCTACAACATCGCCACCGGCGACTACATCACGGTGACCGAGATCGCCGAGGCCGCCGTGGAGGTGCTCGGCCTGGAGCCCGGCTCGGTGCGGTTCGACTACACCGGCGGCGACCGCGGCTGGAAGGGAGATGTGCCCATTGTGCGGCTCTCGATCGAGCGGGCCAAGGGTCTGGGGTGGGCACCGTCGCGCGGCTCGCGCCAGGCGCTGTCGGACGCCATGCGCCTGATGCTGGCCGATCTGCAAGCGGGGACCGGCGCATGATCATCGCGCGCAGCCCGCTTCGCATCAGCCTGGGCGGCGGCGGCACCGACCTGCCCTCCTACTACCGTGAGCACGGCGGCTTCCTCATCGCAGGCGCCATCGATCGCCACGTCTATGTGTCGGTGCATCGCACGTTCCTGCCGGGCTTTGTGGTGCGCTACTCGCGCACCGAGCACGCTGAGCGGGTGGAGCAGATCGAGCACCCGCTGCTTCGCGTGGCGCTCCAAGAGCTGGGGGTCATCGAAGACCAGATCGAGATCACCACCATGGCCGACATCCCGTCCGGTACGGGCCTGGGATCCTCAGGCTCCTTCGGCACGGCAATGCTCAAGGGGCTGTACCGGTACCTCAAGCGGCCCATCGATCAGCGTGAGATCGCCGAGCTGGCCTGCCGGCTGGAGATCGACGTGCTCCAGGAGCCCGTGGGCAAGCAGGACCAGTACGCGGCCGCGTTCGGTGGCCTCAACTGCTACGAGTTCCGCAGCGACGACAGCGTGGTGGTCACGCCGCTCGACATCTCCGGCGACACCCTGCGCCGCTTCTACAGCCAGGTGCTGCTGTTCAGCACGGGCATCACGCGCTCCGCGCCGAAGATCCTCAAGGAACAAGACAGCAAGACGCGCTCCGGCAACGCGGACATGGTGCAGAACCTGCACGACGTCAAAGAGATCGGCTACCAGTCGAAGCGAGCGTTTGAGCTCGGTGATCTCGATGCGTTTGGCCGGCTCCTGCAAGAGCACTGGGAGCGCAAGAAGCAGCGCTCCACCGGCATGAGCACGTCCGATGTGGACCGCTGGTACGAGGTGGCGATGGCCAACGGGGCAGCGGGCGGCAAGCTCATCGGTGCGGGCGGCGGCGGGTTTCTGATGTTCTACGCCACGGACCCCACGGCGGTGCGCGCGGCGATGCTCCGCGAGGGCCTGCAAGAGCTGCGCTACAGCTTCGACTACGCGGGCACCCGCCTGATCACCGACTGAGGACGCTGTGCACGCTTACGCCTACCAGGAGGAGGTGAACCTCCCCGCGCTCGCTGCGCTCCAGCGCCTGCCGCCCGGCGCGCGCGTGCTCGATGTGGGCTGCGGCCGCGCCCAGCTCGGCGAGGCGGCCCAGGCGGGCGGTCTGCACGTCACGGGCATCGAGGTCCATCCGGATGCGACGTCGGTGGCCCGGGGTCGCATCGAGCGCCTGCTGGAGGTCGATCTGCTCGACCTGGACGCTGTGGCTGCGGCCTTGGGGAAGGAGCGCTTCGATGCGCTGGTGTTCTCCGACGTGCTCGAGCATGTGGCGTGGCCGGTGGAGGTGCTCCAGTCCTACCTGCGCTGGCTGGTGCCCGGCGGCGTGGTGGTGGTGAGCGTGCCCAACGTGGCCTCGTGGGACAGCCGCCTGCGGCTCCTGGCGGGCTCGTTTCGTTACACCGACTCCGGCCTCATGGACCGCACGCACCTGCGCTTCTTCACCGTGCAGAGCGCGCGCGATCTGCTCCGAGACGCCGGCCTGAAGGTGGAGCGCACCACCGGGGATCCGATGATCGTGCGGGCGGCGCTCCCGATGATCAAGGGGCTGCTGGGTCGCTCAGCGGGGAGTGGTCCTGCGGACCCCGGCGCGATGGCGGCCTCGCCGGCGTACCGCACGTACAAGCGCTTCGTGCGGCCCGTGGAGGTCGGGGTGAGTGCGCTCTGGCCCGGCGGGTTGTGGTTCCGCATCGTCGTTGAGGGGAGGGCGACCTGAGCCGCGCCCACGAGACGGCCACGCAAGCGGGTCGGTACGCGATGGTCGGGGTCGCGGCGACCTCGGTGGACTGGGCGCTGTTCGCGGCGCTGCACGCTGCGGGCCTGCCGCCCGAGCTGGCTGCAGCATGCTCGGTGCTGGGCGGCACGGTGGCGAACTTCACGCTCAACCGCGCGTTCACGTTCCGCAGCGACCAGGCGATCACCCAGACCGGGCCGCGCTATGCGATGGTGTGGCTGGTGTCGGTGGCGGCCACTGTAGGTCTGGTGGGCCTGTTGACCCAGCTGGGAGCGCCGCCGATGGCCGCGCGCGTGGTCACCACGGGCCTGATGTTTCCCGCGAACTTTCTGATGCTCAAGCTGTTTACGTTCCGTGATGCGGCATCATCGCGCGCTGTGGGTGGTGGCGCTAAGGGAGCCGCTCCGGAGGACGCATGAGCCTGGTGCCAGCCGACGATCTCGGCCCCGACGACCTGACCGTCTCGATGATCACGATGAACGAAGAGGCCGCGATCGGCAAGGTCATCGACGACATCCGCGCCCACGTGCCGAACGCCGAGATCCTGGTGATCGACTCCAGCAAGGATCGCACCCCCGAGATCGCCGCTGCGAAGGGTGCGCGCGTGCTGCGTCAGTTCCCGCCCCAGGGCTACGGTCCCGCGATGGACCGCGCGCTGCGGGAGGGCCGCGGGCGGGTGGTCGTCACGCTCGACTGCGACGACACCTACCCGGCCGGCATGATCGCCCCGCTCGCGCGGCTGGTGCTCAACGGCGGCTACGATCTGGTGGATGGCTCGCGCTTGGGTCACAAGCCCGAAGCCATGCCGTGGATCAACTACCTGGCGAACGCAGGCTTCGCGGCGATCGCGTCGGCGATGTTCGGCACCTGGGTGGACGACCTCCACAGCGGCATGCGGGCTTATCGCCGGGAGATGCTCGACCAGCTCACGTTCGACCCCAAGGGCGCGGCCCTACCGGTGGAGCTGCTGCTGGTGCCGATGCGTGCGGGCTACAAGGTGGGCGTGGTCCACATCGACTACCGCGAGCGCATCGGGGTGAGCACGATGCAGCCGCTCGACAGCGCGAAGTGGACCGCCAAGCGCATCTTCAACGCGCGCTTCCGGAAGATCCGCGCATGAGGGTCGGCATCCTCGGTGGCGGCATCAGCGGCATCACCCTCCAGCGCCTGCTCGAGCACGACAGCACGCTGCTCGAAGCCGACCGCAAGATCGGCGGCCTGTGTCAGACCTACTGGTGGGGCAAGTACGGCTACGACATCGGTGGCCACATCCTGTTCTCCAAGCACAACCACGTCACGGATCTCGTGAACGCGGCGCTGGGCGAGAACGTCAACCACTGCAAGCGCGACAACAAGATCCTCTACGCGGGCCGCTTCGTGAAGTACCCGTTCGAGAACGACCTGTTCGCTCTCGATCCGGAAGAGCGGGCGGAGTGCCTGATCTCCTACCTGAACAACGACTGGACCGGAACGCCCACGAACCTGCAGGAGTGGTCCTACGCCACCTTCGGGCGCGCCATCTCCGACAAGTACCTGCTCCCGTACAACGCGAAGATCTGGAAGACGGATCCCACCGACATCGCGCTCGACTGGGTCAGCCGCATCCCGAAGCCGCCGCCGGAAGACGTGATTCGCAGCGCTGTGGGCGTGCAGACGGAGGGCTACACGCACCAGCTCTTCTTCCGCTACCCGCGCTACGGCGGCTTCGAGTCCGTGGTCCACGCGATCGCCAAGCCCGGTGCCGACATCCGCACCGACGCGAAGGTCACCAAGATCCGTCGCGCCGGGGAAGGCTGGGACGTCACCTACGGCGACCAGGTCGAGCACTTCGACCGCATTGTGGTCACGTTCCCGATCCACGAGGCGCTGCCGTGCTTTGAGAACGTGCCGCCCGAGGTGCAGGCTGCGCTCGATGGCCTGGTCTACAACGCGATGCGCGTCACGCTGGTGGTGCAGGGGGATGAGAACCTCACGGGTCGGTCGGCGGTGTACGTGCCCGACCCTGGCGTGCTGCCGCACCGCATCTGCTACATGGGCTACTTCAGCCAGGAGCTCGTGGAGCCCGGCACCAGCTCGCTGATCGCCGAGACGACCATGCGGCCGGGCAGTGAGCTCGACCAGATGTCGGATGCCGAGTTCGACGCGCGGCTCACGGACGACCTCAATCGGGTGGGGCTGATCGACAAGTCGAAGATGGTGCATGTGGAGAGCCGGAGAATCCACTACGCGTACCCGGTGTACACGGTGACGCATGCGGCGAACACGGCGGTGATTCATGCGTGGGCGAAGGCGGCGGGGGTGGAGCTGCTCGGGCGGTTCGCGGAGTTTGATTACATCAACAGCGACGAATGCATCCATCGGGCGATGAAGCTTGCGGAGAAGCTGAACGCGGAGTGACGGCGGTCGGCGGGAAGGTGCTCCTCTTTGGGGGGCTACGCGGAAGGGTGAGGGGCCTGGGTCCGGACGGTGGTGGTCTGCGGGTCCTGCCCTCTGCGCGGGAAGCACGGACCCTCGACGGGTCCGCGCTCCCCGTGCTCGGTCACCCGCAGAAGTCGGTCCGGACCCAGGCCCCTCGCCCTCGCTCCGCTGGGGCGGAGCACCTTCCCGCCGCCCGCCTGCCTCCTCGTTCGTTCCTCGCGAGCTGCGGTTTTCGGGGAGTCCTGGGTCCGGACGGTGGTGGTCTGCGGGTCCTGCCCTCTGCGCGGGAAGCACGGACCCTCGACGGGTCCGCGCTCCCCGTGCTCGGTCACCCGCAGAAGTCGGTCCGGACCCAGGCCCCTCGCCCTCGCTCCGCTGGGGCGGAGCACCTTCCCGCCGCCCGCCTGCCTCCTCGTTCGTTCCTCGCGAGCTGCGGTTTTCGGGGAGTCCTGGGTTCGGGCGTGGTGGTCTGCGGGCTTGGACCTGCGCGTGTTCGGGGCCCGACCCTCGACGGGTCGGACCCCGAACACGTGCTCGGTCGCCCGCAGGGGG
>CAYNFK010000089.1:0-19068 GCA_964396405.1 uncultured Enterobacteriaceae bacterium | reverse complement strand
AGGACGTGATGCCCTCGCTGCGGACCTCGACCTCGATCAGGTCGGCGAGCACGCGTGCAGCGAGCAGGCTGTGCTGGGGCTCCTCGAACACGCGACCGGCCGCCACATCGATCACCAGCTTCTGGAGCGCCGCGAGATCGGAGGCCTCCTTGGCCGAGGCGAGCACGCGCGTGGCGATGCCCACGATGTTGAGGTGCACCAGGTCCTGGCTGAGCGGCAGCAGGTAGTCGAGGAGCGGCTGGGACGTGCTGCTGGCGACAGCGGGGGACTCGTTCTCGGTGGGGGCGGTGTCGTCGAGCACTGAGGGCTCCATCACGGATGAGCGTGGGCAGCAGGAGGAGGGCGTGGCGAGGGGATCGCGACGCACGAAGGGGCAAGCCGCAGGGAGGTGCGGGCCAGGAGAGCGGGGAAGGGGGGAGGGAGGGGTGAGCCTGGGTGGGCCCGCGCGAGGAGCGTCACGCAGCCGTAACCCCAAGGGGTGGGTGCCGGTGCGCGGCGTTCCACTAGATATAGGGGCCCCGCGGCGCGTTCAATCGCCAAAATGTGTCCTCGCCCAACACCGGCCTGCAACCTTCGCAGTGGCGAAGTCACGCACTTGTCGTACGGCGAAGCGAGCGTGGTGCGTGTGGCGCGCGCGGCGTTCGAGCGGCGTTTTTCATCGGCAAACGACGAGACGAGGATCGGCGAGCAAACACGGTTCTTCACGGGCTCTCTGCGTGGGATAGGCGGGGTCAGCGACAGGAGCCGACGGATGGGCACGAAGATGGGTTGGGTCGTGGTGCTCCTGGCGGGCTGCATGGGATCGCTCCCGCTCGATGTGCCGGCCCCACCGCCGCCGCCTCAGCTCCCCCAGCGCCTGGCGGCCGATGCCGAGCCCACCGCGATCTCGCTGCGTCTGGCACCCGATGCGCGCTGGACGGCGTTCGCCCAGACCTGCGCGGGCGTGGCCACCGGCGAGGCCGACGTGGGCCCGGAGGACGCGCTCTCGGTGGGCGTGGGCTGCATGGCGAAGGCCACGCTGCTCGATGGCACGGAGCTCCCGTTGCTGCTCCCGATGGGCGCTCTCGAGGTCGTGTGTGATGCCGTGGGTCACTGTGTCGCTGCCGCCGCAGCGGCGCCGCCGCCCGCGCCCGAGGCCGTCCCAGCCCCCGAGGCACCCGCCGCTGCGCCGGCCGCGCCCGCGGTCGACGCCGTGGAGCCCGAAGAGGCCCCGTGAAGCCAGCGGTTCACCGGCCCGACACCGCGTCGGCACTGGGCGTCGTGGGTGTGGTGCTGCTGTGGTTCACCGCGGCGCTCGCGTTCTGGTTTGTCTGCGACGACGCCTACATCAGCTTCCGCTACGCGCGGAACTGGGCCAGCGGCCACGGGCTGGGGTTCAACCCCGGCGAGACCGCTCCGGTGGAGGGCTACTCCAACTTCTTGTGGATGGCGTGCGCGGCAGCCTGCGAGTGGGTGGGCCTTGCGCCAGCCGAGGTCCTGCCGTGGGTGTCGCTGCTGGCTGGCGCGGTGCTGCTCTTCGACGTGTTCGTGACGTTGCGGGATCGGCACGGTGCCCCGGCTGGGGTCGCGTGGGTGGGGGTCGTGCTGCTCGCGGCGTCGCCAGGGCTGGTGGTGTGGGGCACGAGCGGCCTGGAGACGCTGCCCGCGGCCTGGCTGCTGTGGCGGGTGGTGGATGGCTACGTGGCCTCGGAGGTGTCCGGTGCCACACGGCGCACGGCGCTGGCCGCGCTGGCGTTGGCGCTCATCCGCACCGAGGGCATCGGCTGGGTGGCGGTCGCGGCGGTCCTGGGAGCGGCGCTGCGCCTCGTGTCGCGGGGCCGCAGCGGCGATGGCCTCGGTCGCCTGGCCGCGTCCGTCAGCGCCGTCGCTGCGCTGTACGCCGTCTACTTTGGGTGGCGCTGGACGCACTTCGGGACGCTGCTGTCGAACACGGCCACAGCGAAGGTTGAGGCCGACCCGGAGCGCCTCGCGCGCGGCTTCGACTACGTGGCAGGCTTCGCGCTCGAAGCGCTCGCCTACGGACCCTGGCTGGGGGCGGCGGCGCTCGCTGTGCTGCTCGCGCGGGGGCCTAGTCGGGTGCTCGCGCTGTTCGCGCTTGGCGTGCCGCTGTTCGCTGTGCTCGTGGGGGGCGACTTCATGACGATGGGCCGCCTGCTGGTGCCGGGTCTCGCATTCTCAGCGGCGAGCGTGGCACTCGTCCTGGCGCGGATGCCGGCGGGGTGGCTTCGGGGTCTGTCGGCGGCGTTGGTGCTGGCTGTGGCCGCGCTCGGCACCCTCCCGCTGGCCGATGTGCAGCTCGTGCCCGACGAGCTCAGGAAGCCCTACAGGGTGCGGTTCAACTCCCCCGCCTGGCGCACCGAGTGGCAGCAGTGGAACTACATGCGCAGCAACGCCATCGCCTGGGATCGCCTGGGTCGAGCGCTCGCGCAGGCCACATCGCCGGGCGAGTCGATCGTGCTCGGCGCGATTGGGGCGGCGGCCTACCCGACCGCGCTGCACGTGCACGACCGCTACGGCCTCGTGAGCCGTGAAGTGGCCGAGCGCGCGGGCGGCTCCCGTCGACGCCAAAGCCCCGGCCACGACAAGGCCGTGCCCACCACCTTCTTCTTGGACCAGAAGCCCACCTACCTGTCTGCCGAGCTGGCGCGCGGGCCGGGCCTGCGCGCGGCGGGAGCGGAGGTGCTCGGCTGGAAGTCCGCCGAGGTCCGCAACGGCTGGGCCCCCGAGCTGCGTCCGGTGGTGGTGGACGACGAGCGCTCGTGGCTGGTGCTGCTCACCCGCCACGAAGACCCAGCACCCGTCTGGGAGGCCTTCCCCGCCGTCCTCGACGCCGCGGTGCGCGAGGCCCGGGCGTCGAAGGAACCGTAGCGGCTAGGGCAATACCTGGACGGGGAACACGACGGAGGAAGGGCCGTCGAGCGTGGCGAAGAAGTCGTTGGAGACCGACCCGAACTTGCCGGCGTGCGGGTAGATCGCGAGGATGGCGTGGTCGAGCACATCCTGGCCTGCCGTGCCGCTGAAGCTGGTCTGGCCGGTGACGAAGGTGGACTGCAGGTCCTGACCAGCGAGACCGAGGTAGCGGCCCGGGGTGGCCGAGGTGGCGTCATCGAAGATCGGACGGCTGCGGAGCACAGCGGACCGGCGCCAGCCCATCGCGATGCCGTAGGGGGCGACGCCGTTCACGTCGAAGGTGCTGCGCGCCCACTCGTAGTCGGGGATGCCGCCTGCACCTTCGTTGGTGCCAGCAGCCAGCAGGCCGTTGTTGTTGAGCATCCACGGCCGCACGGCGGAGCCGAAGAAGGGGTTCTGCGGGCCAATGTTCGAGGTGCGGTCGAGCGTGTAGGTGACCTTGGCGTAGATCTCGGGGCGGCCCTCGATCTGGAAGTAGATGTACTCGTAGTCGAAGCCGCCGTAGGCGTTCGAGACCGAGCCGGAGGAGCGCACCGCGCCGAGCATCGGGCCGCTGTGGACGAGCTCCATGCTGGCCGTGGTGTCGGTGAGCGCGCTGACCCAAGAGCCGGCCCCGGTGGTGCCCAGGTAGATGCCGTTGCCCACCGCGGAGCTGGTCTGGGCGCCCACATTGGGACGGCCCACGCGACCGAGGCGGGTGGCGAGGCCGCCGCTGGTGCGCTGGAAGGTGGCGTCGGACTCGGTGTTGGCGAGCACGGAGGTGGTGCCGTTCGACGTGGCGACCTGGCTCGTGGGGTAGTTCGGGTCGCTCATCGCGCCCGTGGTGGCGTTCGAGCCGAAGTAGATCGAGTAGGTGAGCAAGAGGCCCGGGCGAACCACGTCGAGGGCGGTGTAGTCGCCGTCGCGGTCGAAGAGCCAGAGCACCGTGCCGTAGTCGTCGTTCGCGGGGTCGACGATGTCGACGCCGTCGAACAGGCCGGAGATTCCATCGGCGAACTCGCTGGGCATCTCGGGCAGGCCGCGCGAGCAGTCCTGGTGGACCACGCGCACGGAGTTGGCGGCGAGACCCGAGGTGTCGCCCTGCGCCCGCAGGATCGCGTCGAAGTCGATCTCCACGGCCACCGGCGCGCCCTCGCTGAACCAGTCGGCCGAGGTGGTGACCTGCACGGGCACCCTGTAGCTCCAGTCGGTGTCCCACCAGGCGTCGGTGTCGATGAAGCCGTTGCAGTTGTTGTCGTTTCCGTCGCACACCTCGAGGGCGCCGGGGCTCACGCTGCTGTTGCCGTCGTCACAGTCGCTGTTGGTGAGCGACACGCCGGCCGGCGCGCACGAGAGGCTGCCGCTCGTGGTGGTGGTGCTGGAGCCGTAGCCATCGCCATCGCCATCCACGTAGCAGAGCTCGCTGCCATCGCAGTTCTGGTCGACGCTGTCGCCGGGGAGCTCGGTGGCCCCGGGCTTGATGGCCGCGTTGGTGTCGTTGCAGTCGCCTTCGAGGGCACCCACGCCGTCGCCATCGGTGTCGCGGTTGATGAGCACGAACACGGTGTTCGAGGTGGAGGAGGCCGCCGCGTTGGGCTGCGAGGCCTGCAGCCAGCCGCTGCGCCCATCGTAGGAGGCGTTGAGCACGAGCCGGATGGTGGCCACGCCGGCACCGTTCGCGATGGCCGAGCCGAGCGCCACGGTGGGCTCGAGGATGTCGAAGCAGATCCCACCGAGGTTGGGGGGGCAGGTGCCGCCGCCCAGACCCGTGCCCGCGACGGAGACGCGCAGGTAGACCCGCTTGTTCGGCGCAGCGCCGCTCACCGTGGCGGTGAACTGCGACCCCGGCCGAGCGGGGGTGGTGGTCATCGTGAGGGAGCGCGCGGGCGCAGCGAGCTCGGCGGCCATGGGGTTCGCAGACGAAGAATCGATCGCCTCAGGGCCATCGCTCACGCCACAGGCGGTGAGGGTGAGGGCGGTGAGAACGGAGAAGATGCGCAGCATAGAGCCTCCGGGGTCGTCGTCCATCCTACCTGCGTTCCAGCGACTTCGCCGGTCCCACGAGGGCCTACGTGGCGGAATGGGGCTGTATCCGGCGCTTGTCGGGCCGATCAGGACCACGTACGCTGTCCGCGACGGAGGCACGATGGTGCGGGTGCTTGGGATGTTGGCGATCTGGACCCTGGCACCGAGCCGGGCCGAGGCGTCGGCGTGCACGCAACCGGGCATCGGAACCGTCTCCCCGTTGACCTGCGATGGCGTGGGCTACAACTCGAGCGTGATCGCGCTCACGGCGGGTCCATTCAGCGACGCGATCGACAGCTACCTTGGCTGCGGGAGTCTGGATCAAGCCAGGCACGAGCGCGTCTACACCGTGACCTGTCCGTTCGATCAGACGGTTTCGGTGCGAATGAGGAATCCGGTCTGCGACATCGACCTGTTCATCCTGGACGACACCTGCGACGGCTCGGCGCAGTCCGCCTGCCTCGCCTCCAACCAGGAGCCGTACATCGCAGGGGGAACCCATCGGGCGACCTTCTTCTGCGAGGCGGGTCGCACCTACTACGCCGTGGTGGAAGCCTGGGCTGTCGGCCAGTTCGTGCTCGACGCGTGCCCTACGATCTCCACGGCATGGGGCAATGGTCTGGGTTCCACGTTTCAGCTCACGCTGGAGTGCATTGAGGTCTGTGACGACGAACAAGACGACGATCGTGACCTCCTTGTCGATTGCCTGGACCCGGACTGCGACACCGACCCCGCCTGCCTCCCGCCCGTCGAAGAAGACTGCGACACCCCCGGCGACGAAGACAATGACGGCAGCGCCGACTGCGCCGATGCTGACTGCTTGAGCACGGCAGCCTGCTGCGACCGCGACAACGACGGCGTGTTCGCCGACTTTGCGCTCTGCGGCTTCGGCGGCGACTGCGACGACGACGACGACGAGATCTACGCCGGAGCGGACGAGATCCCCGCGGATGGTGTCGATCAAGACTGCGACAGCGTGGACGACTGCTGGCGCGACTTCGACGACGACGGCTTCGGCAGCAGCCAGACCGTCACGGGCGTCGACCTCACCTGCACCTCCGACGGTGAAGCGAAGGTCGCGGGCGACTGCGACGACCTCGTCGGCAGCGTCTTCCCTGGCGCTGTCGAGGTGGTGGCGAACGGTCGCTTCGATGACTGCGTCACGCCCGAGCTGTGCTGGCGCGATCAGGATGGCGACCAGTGGGGCAGCGGCGTCACGGTGTTGTCGGGCGACATTCTCTGCAACAACGCCGCTGGTGAGGCCTCCGTCACCGGTGACTGTGCCGACGGCGACAACACCCGCCACCCCGACGCGGTCGAGAAGGTGGGCGACGAGGTCGATCAGGACTGCGACACGAAGGAGCTGTGCTTCGTGGACGGCGACCTCGACGGCTTCGGCGGTGCCAGCTCGGTGGTCTCCAACGACCTGAGCTGCTTGGGCGTCGGCGAGTCGCGCGTGAGCACCGACTGCCGTGACGACCGCATCGACACCTACCCAGGAGCCACCGAGATCCCCTACGACGGCATCGATCAGGACTGCGTGGGTGGCGACTGGACCGACGTCGATGGAGACGGGGTGTCGGGCGGGTTGGGCGGCCTCGACTGCGACGATGACGACGTCGCCATCAAGCCCGGAGCGGTCGAGGTCGTCGCCGACGGCATCGACCAGGACTGCGACGGCCTCGACCGATGCTGGCTCGACGCGGACGGGGACGGACGTGGCAGCACCACGTCGATCCTGGGGTCCGACCTTGCCTGCGCCACGCTCGGCGTCTCCAAGACCGCCGACGACTGCGACGACGCGGACGTGGCCGTGTTCCCGGGTGCCACCGAGGTGCCCTCCAACGGCCAGTTCGATGACTGCAGCGCGCCCGAGCTCTGCTGGCGCGACGGCGACGGAGACGGCTGGGGCGGGACGGGCACCGTGAGCTCGGCCGACGAGGTCTGCGGCAACGCCGTGCCCGAGTCCAGCCGCACCGGCGACTGCGCCGACAGCAACGGAGCGATCTTCCCCACGGCTCCCGAGGGCCTCGCCGACAGTGTCGACCAGGACTGCGACGGCAAAGAGCTGTGCTACCGAGATGGCGATGCCGACGGCTTCGGCGCGCTGCCCTCGGTGATCTCAGCGAACACCGGCTGCGCGGATGCGGGCGAGGGCAGCAACGCCACCGACTGCGACGACGCCTCGGCCTCCGTGCGGCCGGGCGGCGTCGAGCTTCCTTACGACGGCATCGACCAAGACTGTGTTGCCGGTGATCTCGTGGACGTCGACGGCGACGGCGCGAACGGCGGCCCCAGTGGCACCGACTGCGCCGACGGCCGCGCGGCCGTCCGACCCGGAGCCACGGAGGTCGCCAACGGCATCGACGACGACTGCGACGACGTGGTGGACGACGGAACCGCTTGGCGCGACGACGACGGCGACGGCTACTCGGAGGCCGGCGGCGACTGCGACGACGCGCGGTCCGTGGTCTACCCGGGCGCGCTCGAGCTGCTGCCCACCGTCGACGACGACTGCGACGGCCTGGTCGACGAGGGCACCGCCACCTACGACGACGACGGCGACGGCTTCACCGAGGCTCAAGGCGACTGCCGCGACGGCGACGCCAGTGTGAGGCCGGGGGCTCCTGAGCCCCCCGGATCTCCCGTCGACCGCAACTGCGACGGCGCGCTCTCGGGCTCCGACAACGACGACGACGGCTACGCCTCCATCGCCGACTGCAACGACGCCGACCCCCTCATCTTCCCGGGTGCTCCCGAGCGCCCCAACGGCCTCGACGACGACTGCGATGAGACCAACGACGAGGGCACGGGTCGTTACGACAACGATGGCGACGGGGTCACGGCCTTCGACGGCGACTGCAACGACACCGACCCGCTCATGGGCCCGGCGTCCGCCGAGCGTGCCAACGGCCGCGACGACGACTGCGACGGGCTGGTGGACGAGGGCACTCGCTTCTTCGACGACGACGGCGACGGCTGGACGGAGACCGCGGGCGACTGCGACGACGCCAGCGTGGCGGTGCGTCCGGATGCCGACGAGGGGGTCAACGGCTTCGACGACGACTGCGACGGCGTGGTGGACGAGGGTGCGGGCGACAGCGACGGCGACGGCTGGACGATCACCGACGGCGACTGCGACGACGGCGACGGGTTCGTGAACCCCGAGACCCCTGAGCTGTGCTTCGACGGTGTCGACAACGACTGTGACGAGAAGGTCGACGAGGGCTGCGTGGCCGAGACGCCGCTGCCCCCGGAGGAAGCGACGGGCTCCTGCGCTGTCGCTGGCGGGGTGCCCGCGGCCTGGATGCTGGCGGCTGCGGCGGGGCTGGTTCGTCGTCGTCGTCGCTGACGAAATATCGAACGACGATAGACGATGTAAAATCCGTGACCGGCGGTCTGAGGCGGGTCCGCGCGAATCCGCGTTGCTGGCGGATCGTCGCGCACAAGCGAGGATCAGGCGGGTGGATCCGATTCGCTGGTACGGATGGGATCGAGTAAGAGCCCGGCCGATTTCTCGGACTTTCCGGGTGATCGAGGAGGTACGTCCATGTCTGCTCGCATCGAGGCCATCCAGGCGGCGACCGGCCGCAACGTCCGCGTCGCTACCCGTCCCACCGATCCCGCTGGCGTGCCGCTGGCGATCGCCGACTACTTCGGCAAGAACACGTTCGGCCTCCAGACGATGGCGAGCAAGCTCCCGAAGCCCGTGTTCAAGCGCGTCAAGGCTATCATCGAGGCCGGTGCTCGCCTCGAGCGCGCCGATGCCGACGTGGTCGCCCACGCGGTGAAGGAGTGGGCCCTCGAGAACGGCTGCACGCACTTCACGCACTGGTTCCAGCCCCTCACCGGGTCCACCGCCGAGAAGCACGACGCCTTCCTCACCTTCGACGATCAGGACCAGGCCGTCGAGCGCTTCAGCGGCGACGCGCTCATCCAGTCCGAGCCTGATGCCTCGTCCTTCCCCTCGGGCGGCATGCGCGCCACCTTCGAGGCCCGCGGCTACACCGCGTGGGATCCCTCCAGCCCGATCTTCATCATGGAGAACGAGAACGGGAACACGCTGTGCATCCCGTCCGCGTACATCTCCTACACGGGGGAAGCGCTCGACAAGAAGACCCCGCTCCTGCGCTCGATGCAGGCCCTCGATCGCGCGGCCGGCGACCTGCTGGAGGCCATGGGCTTCGCGCGCACCCGGGTCGTCTCCACGCTCGGCTGCGAGCAGGAGTACTTCCTGGTGGACCGGGCCTACTGGGGCCTCCGTCCCGACCTTGCCATCGCCGGCCGCACCGTGGTGGGCGCTGCGCCCCCCAAGGGCCAGAGCATGGAAGACCACTACTTCGGCGCCATCCCGCCGCGGGTCCAGGCCTTCATGCAGGAGGTCGAGATCGAGCTCTACAAGCTCGGCGTGCCCGCCAAGACCCGCCACAACGAGGTCGCGCCGGCTCAGTACGAGCTGGCGCCGATCTTCCGGGAGGCCAACGTCGGTGCCGACCAGAACCAGATCGTGCAGGAGGTCCTGCGTCGGGTCGCCGGTCGCCACGGGTTCAAGTGCATCCTGTCCGAGAAGCCCTTCGCGGGCATCAACGGCTCCGGCAAGCACAACAACTGGTCGCTCTCCACGGCCGGCGCGAACCTGCTCGACCCGGGCGACGATCCCTCCAGCAACCTGCGCTTCCTCGCGTTCATGGCGGCCGTGCTGCTCGCTGTGAAGCGTTACGGCGGCCTGCTGCGCACGTCGGTCGCTACCTACGGCAACGACTTCCGCCTGGGTGCCAACGAGGCCCCTCCCGCGATCATGTCGGTGTTCCTCGGCGACCTCCTCTCGCGCATCTGCGACGCGCTGGTGTCGGGTGAGGGTCTCCCGAAGAACCCCAAGCAGGCGATGCTTGAGCTGGGCGTGTCCAGCCTCCCGCACGTGCTGAAGGACAACACCGACCGCAACCGCACGAGCCCCGTGGCCTTCACCGGCAACAAGTTCGAGTTCCGCGCTGTCGGCTCCTCGCAGAACAGCGCGTGGCCGGTCACCGTGATGAACACGATCGTGGCCGAGGCCATCATCCAGATCACCGCTTGGATCTCCAAGGCCGGTGGCGGTGAGGAGGCTGCGTTCGCCGCGATCCGTCAGGCGATCACCGAGGGTCTGCCCGCTCGCTTCGATGGCAACGGCTACTCGGACGAGTGGCGCATCGAGGCGGCCAAGCGTGGCCTCGCCAACCACACCAAGACCCCCGATGCCCTGGAAGAGCTTCGCAGCGCGCCCGTGATCGCCCTGTTCGAGAAGCACAAGGTGCTCACGCCGGCCGAGCTCAACGCCCGGTTCAACATCTTCGCCGAGCAGTACGTGAAGACCGCCGACATCGAGGCCGACTGCCTGCGCCTCATCGCCGACGAGCTCGTGCTTCCGTTGGCGCTGGCCGAGCGCAAGGAGGCCGCTGAGGCCCTGCTCTCCTCGAAGACCCTGGCGGCTGCGGGAGTCACGGTCGACGTGTCCGCCGACCTGGCGCGCGTGGAGGCCCTCTCGGCCCACATCAACGCGCTCAGCGCCGCACGCACCCGCCTGGATGCCGTGCTCGCCGAGGCTCACCACGGTGAGGAGCACCAGCACGCCTACGCCAAGCTGGTGGTGCCGGCGCTCGAGGGCATCCGCAACGCGGTGGATGGCCTCGAGAGCCTCGTGCAGGACAGCCGCTGGCCCCTGCCGAAGTACCGCGAGATGCTGTTCCTGTTCTAAGCCTCGCGTTCGAACCCCCGGGCCCCGGTCGCTGCCAAACCAGCTGCCGGGGCCCGTCTTCGTTCAGGGCACGCAGTCGGGGATCGTCTCGTCGACGTCGAGGTAGCTGCACAGGCTCGCGCGGTGCTCCGCCCAGGCCCGGCCCACCTTCCAGATCTCGCCCACGTAGGTGACGTCGGTGAACACGGGCATGCCGGCGAGGAACAGGTCCGGGTAGTAGGCGTTCTTCTTCTGGGCCACGATCGTGTAGGTGCGCTCGGTGTCGATGGTCTCGGGGCCCACCCAGAACTCGTTCGCACGAAGGGCTGCGAGGGTGGCGGTCAGGTCGCTGCCCGACACCTTCACCGTGTGCATCGAGTTCCACGAGCTGGTGCCCGGCGGCTCCCGCTCAAGGTTCGCGAGGTCGAACAGGTCCTGCAGGGTGATGTCACCGCCCGGCAGACCGCCCTTGAAGTAGTCGGCGGTGAACAGCGCGCCGTCGGCCCCGGTGGTGTGCACCGCGGCCCGTGCGATCATTTCGCCCGCTCCCCGCGCCGACAGGCTCTTGCGGGTCTCGCCGACCGGCGCCCACAGGCCGCCATCGAGCCAGGTGGTGAACTGCTCCTCGACCACCTGCTCCATCGCATCGTCCACGGGGAGGCCCACGCCCGGCGCGTTGAGCTGCATCGCAAGTCGCCAGTCGGTGGGCTTGCGGGTGCTCAGGTCCACGTCCACGTCCATGCGCAGGATGAACTGGCTGCCCGAGCCCGCCTGCACGATGCGGGTCTCTCCGACCATCACGGGCGTGAAGGTGGCGTCGTGGCTGTGGCTCGCGAGCATCAGGTCGATGCCGGACACGTTCTCGGCAATCAGCGACTCGCCGCCGTTGCCGAGGTGGTTGAGCGTCACCAGCAGGTCGACCTCATCGCGCAGCTCGTCGACGTAGGCGCGCGCGAGGGTGAGGGTGTCGTAGTCTTCGGTGGTGACACCTTCGAGGTAGGGCCCGTTGTAGGGGCGGTCGGCCCCGTCGTAGGGGCGCGTGTTGAGGCTGAAGAAGCCGATGCGAACGCAGCCCACGTCGACCACCCAGCGATCGACGGCGCGCCATCCTTCGGGGCGGTCGCCGATGTAGGTGGTGTTGCTGGCGAGCACGACGGCGCGCGGATCTTCGGTGTGGGCGAGCACGCTCTCGGCGCCGTAAGCGAAGTCGTGGTTGCCGAGCGCGCGAGCGTCGAAGCCCATCGCGCGCACGAACACCGTGGTGGCCTCGCCGTTCGAGGCATCCTCCACCACGCTGCCCTTCTCGAAGTCGTCGCCGCCGTCGGTCCACACCGTGTACGGGTTGTCGCGCAGCGCGGCCTTGTAGAAGCCCACAGCACGCGAGAGCGGGCTCTCCCCAGGCACGTCGCGCAGCGGGTTGAAGCCGCCGTGCATGTCGTTGACGTGCACGAAGGACAGCGTCTGGGAGGTGGCGCTGGGATCGCAGTCCGGCCAGCGTTCCGTGGACACCGCGTCGGTGTCCGTCTCGGCTTCGTCGGACTCGTCCACGATGTCGTCTGCGAGGGGTTGAGCGCAGGCCGCGAGCAAGGAGATGAGCCAGGGGGTGGAGCGCATGCGCGGACCTCGGAGAGAGAAGCCCCAGGACTACCGCACGGACCGTGCGGGGATCGTGCCGTTGCTGCGACGTCCGTGGAACCGCCGGCCCATAGGAACGAGCTACGAGGGGGCGAGCGGAGGCTGCGATGCGGCAGGTCTGGATTCCTCGAACGGGCGGACCGGAAGTGCTGGAAGTGCGGGAAGCACCCGACCCTGTGCCGGGGCCGGGCGAGGTGCGGGTGGCCGTGGGGGCAGCCGGGGTCAACTTCGCCGACATCATGGCGCGGCGCGGGCTCTACCAGGACGCGCCGCCGCTACCGTGTGTGGTGGGCTACGAGGTGGCCGGTGCCATCGACGCCGTCGGCGAGGGCGTGCCCAGCTCGCGTGTTGGCGAGCCGGTCATCGCGATGACGCGGTTCGGTGGCTACAGCAGCAGCGTGGTGGTGCCCAGCCAGCGGGCCCTTCGCAGGCCCGACACGATGGACGCGATCACCGGGGCCAGCATCCCGGTCACCGGGGCCACGGCGTGGATGATGATCGAGGTGATGGGACGCGTGCGCCCAGGTGACCGCGTGCTGGTGCACTCGGCCGGCGGCGGCGTGGGCCTGGCGGCGCTCGACCTGTGCAAGCGCCAGGGCGCTTGGGTAGCGGGCACCGCCTCGCTCAAGAAGCACGAGGCCCTGTTCGCGCGGGGCTACGATCGCCTTGTGGACTACACCACCGAGGACTTTGAGGCCGCGCTCGCCGGGGAGGAAGGCTTTGATCTCATCCTCGACCCCGTGGGCGGCCGCAGCTGGAAGAAGGGGCTCAACCTGCTGCGAGCCGGGGGACGCCTGTGCTGCTTTGGACTGTCTGAGAGCACCAACAGCCGCTTCGGCATCCTCGGAGCTGCGCTTCAGATCCCGTGGTTTGCGATGAGCGCACCTGCGCTGATCAACCGCAACCTCGGCGTGCTGGGCGTGAACATGGGCCACCTCTGGGACGAGGGAGACCGCGTCACGGGCTGGCTGGAGAGCGTGCTCGCTGCTGTTGCCGATGGCTCGCTGCGCACCCACGTGCATGCGGCGGTGCCCTTCGCCGAGGCCGCCGAGGCTCATCGGATGCTCGAGACCCGGCAGAACTTCGGGAAGGTCGTGCTCACGCCGTGAGTGGCGCGATCAATCGAGCGGAGCGCCCGCGTTGATCCAGTCCTTCACGAGCTGGCGCACATCTTCGGCCAGCGGAGGGCCGGGCGGCATGTTGTCGCCGTCGATGCCTTCGGCCGCTTCCATCTTCTTGATCAGGTAGCTGTTGGCGGCGTCTCCAGGGATGACGCGGACCTCCCCTGCCAGCACAGAGGACTCCACATCCACAAGCTGCGCGTGGTCTTCAGCGGCCGTGCGACCCAACGGGAGCTCACCCGTGGGCTCCGCGGCACCATGGCAGTTGGACAACGCGCACGACTTCAAGATCACCTCGTTGCGCACACGGTTGAACGTGGGCCCTTCGGGCGTCGTGTCGTCGGTCTCGACCGTGTCGGTCTCGTCGGTCGTGTCGTTCGTGGTGCCCGGCGCGCAGGCGAGAGCGAGAGGGAGGCACAAGAACAGGGGGCGCATGATCTGTCCGGGTTGCAGGAGGACCGAGCAAGGGACTGCGGACACCACGTCCGACGCCTCGCACATCCCCTGGGAGGTGCGATGGGGCAAGGAGGTGCGGCGATTCGCCAGACCCTGACGCGGGGGCGGCGTGCACGGGGCCGTCGGTGCGGCTAGGGACGCAGTTCCGACGGGGTCCCCACCTCGGACGCGCGCGGTGTGTGCCGCATGCGGTCCGGATCGAAACGCCCCCGTCCCAGCTGGAGCCGAGGCATGGGAGCGAACACCGCCGCGCATTGGACCAACGCCCGCGAGATCGTCGCGCAGCACGGCGTCACGCCGACGGGCATCGTGCACCGCAACCTGCCCGTGGAGGCGCTCTACCAGCTGGCCGTTCAGCTGGGGCAGGCCACGGTCACGGCCAATGGCTCGCTGCTCCAGGACTCCACCCCCTTCTTCGGTCGGGCAGCGAAGTCGTCGTTCTACGTGAACGATCCCGCCTTCCGTATGGGCGGGAAGTCGCTCGATGAGCTGATCGCCTGGGGTGACCCCGCGCGCGGGGCCTTCGACAACCTCCCCATGGACGCCGCGCGCTGGCAGTCGCTCAAGCGCCGCGTCCTGGCGCACCTCTCGGCCGCACCCCATCTCTGCGTGGTGGACGGCTACTCGGGTCGCACGCCGGCTTCGCGCCTCAACGTGCGCACGATCACCGATCGCGCGCCCAGCGCCCTGTTCGCCCACGCGATCTTCTTGCGACTCGCTGCGGAGGAGCTGGGGGGCTTCGAGCCCGGTTGGACGATCCTGCACGCGCCGGATGTGGCCGCCACGCCCGAGGACGGCACGAACTCCGAGGCGTTCGTCGTCACCCATCTGGGCGAGCGCACCACGATCATCGGCGGCACGCGCTACCACGGCCAGATCAAGAAGTGCATCTTCGCGGTGCAGAACTTCCTCCTGCCGCTCAAGGGCATCCTCACGATGCACGCGGGCTGCTCCGAGGGCTCCACGGGTGAGTCTGCGCTGCATGCGGGCCTCTCGGGCACCGGCAAGACCACGCTCTCGAACACGGGCAACCCCGTGGCCGACGACCAGATCGTCATCGAGATCGAGGCCGCCAACCCGGATGCGGTGGTCTCCAACATGGAGGGCGGTCAGTACGCGAAGACCGAGAAGCTGCGCTACGACAAGGAACCCGAGATCTGGGACGCGATCGGGTTCGGCACCACGGCCGAGAACATCGTCGTGCGGGCCGATGGCAGCTTCGACTACGACGACTGCAAGATCACCGCGAACGGGCGGGTCGGCTACCCGCTCGAGTTCGTCCCCACCCAGAAGAAGTCGGGCTGCACGAAGGCCCCCGCCAACATCACCTTCCTCACGGCCGATGCTTTCGGCGTGCTGCCGCCGGTGTCGTTGCTCACGGTCGAGGGCGGCATGTTCCACTTCGCGGCCGGCTTCACCGCCCGCATGCCCGGCACCGAGATGGGCGTCACGGAGCCCAAGCCGGTGTTCTCGAGCTTCTTCGGCAAGCCGTTCATGCCGCTGCAGGCCCACCACTACACGTCGCTGCTGGGCCGCTTGGTCCAGACCTACGGCACGAAGGTGTGGCTGGTGAACACCGGCTGGCTGGGCCCGGTGCACCCCGGCCGCGAGCGCGTCGACATCATCGCCAGCAAGGACATCATCACGGCCGTGCGGGATGGCCTGATCGATCTGTCCGACGACAACTTCTGGTACGACCCCGTGTTCAAGGTGCGCGTGCCGAAGTCGGTGCCGAAGGTCGATGCCAAGCTGCTCGATCCGCGCAACTTCTGGACCGACGCCGCGGCTTACCGCGAGGCGTCCAACCAGCTGGCTCAGGTGTTCCAAGAGGCGCTCGCGAAGATGCCGCACCTCCCGCCCGAGGTTGTGGCGGCCGGTCCTTCGCCCGTTCGGTGAGCGCCGCTGCACGGCCGCTGCTGATCGTCGACGCCTACCGGGACCCGGAGGGCGGCGCCGGCAGCTTTGTGCGCTGGTTGGGGGATCGGCCCGTGCAGATCGTGCGGGTGGCGAAGGGTGAGCCGATGCCGACCGATCCGGGCGATGTGGCCGGCGCGTTCATCACCGGCTCGGCATTCTCATGGGCCGAGGGCGTGCCGTGGGGCGAGCCGCTGCTCGCGTGGCTGCGTCGGGCGGCCACGCTCCAGGTGCCTGTGCTGGGCGTGTGTTTTGGCCACCAGGCCCTGGGCGCAGCGTTTGGTCGCGGCGTGCGCAAGGCGGCTGTGCCCGAGGCGGGGTGGAAGTCGATCGAGGTGCTCGCCCCGGCAGACGATCCGTTGCTCGGCGGCCTTCGACCCTCGTTCGTGAGCTTCCTGTCGCACGAGGACGAGGTGGTGCCCGAGCCCGGCGGCCTGGACGTGCTCGCTCGCACCGACGCGTGCGAGGTGGTGGCTGTGCGTGTTCCCGGCGCGCCGATCTGGGGCGTGCAGTTCCACGCCGAGATGGGCCTGGACGAAGCGCGCTCGCTGCTGGCGTTCCGCGCCAGGCGTCATCCGGAGCTTCAGCTCAACGTCGACGAGGCCTTCCGGCGCGCAGCAGAGGCCCACGATGTGGCTCCTGTGTTGTTCGAGCGCTTCCTCCAGGTGGTCGACAGCCGTTAGGGCCCCCTCGCATCCAGGAGGAAGCGATGGCGGGCGGAAGTGCAACGGCGGTCTACACGGCAATCGTGGTCAACGGACTGATCACCGTGGCGAAGGGCGTGGGGTTCATGTTCACGGGCTCGGGCGCGATGCTCGCCGAGACCGTCCACAGCGCGGCGGACGTGGGCAACCAGACGCTGCTCGCTGTGGGGATGAAGAGCGCGGAGCGGCCTGCGACGGTGGACCACCCCGACGGCTTCGGCCGCGACGCGTTCGTGTGGGCGCTGATGTCGGCGGTCGGCATCTTCTTCTTGGGCTGTGGCTTGTCGATCATGCACGGTGTGGAGGCGCTGCTCGCGCACGAGGCCCATGCGTTCGAAGGCGGGGACATCGCGATCGGCGTGCTCGTGCTGTCTACGGTGCTGGAGACCTACTCGCTGGGGGTGGCGGTGCGCGGAGCGATGGCGCACGCCAGGAGCCGCGGGCTCGGGTTCTGGAAGCACGTCCGCACGTCCGAGGACCCGTTCGAGGTGGCTGTTCTGCTGGAGGACGCTGCGGCGGTGTCCGGCGTCCTCATCGCGCTCGCTTCGATCGCGCTGGCCGAGTCGACCGGCAGCGCCAACTGGGATGCTTACGGCACGCTGGCGATCGGGGTGCTGCTGGGGTGGGTGGCGCTCGCGCTCATCGTCCGCACACGCCATCTGCTGGTGGGGGCGCGCGCGGGGGTGGGCACCTGCCTGGCCGTAGACGCGGCCTTGGAAGGTCACCCGGCCGTGATGCGAGTGGTGTCGCGCGCCGTGCTCGTGGAGGGGCCGTCCACCTACTCGGCCCGGGCCAAGGTGGTGTTCGACGGGGGTTACATCGCCACCCGCGCTGGCGTGGACCCGGTGCTCGGCGCGCGGGTGGTGGCCGCCCTCGGCGACGAGATCGACGGCATCGAGGATCGAGTCCGGTCGGCGGTGCCCACGATGGGCCGCATCCGCATCGAGCCCGCGTCGCCCGACGACAAGGGCTAAGCGAGAGCGCCGGCCGTTCCCCGAGAGGAGCGGCCGGCGCGATGAGCAGGGGGCGCGTGGTGCTTACGGCTCGGAAGGAGCTGCCGGCCCGCTGGCCTCGGTGCGGACCTCGACGCCGATCTCGCCCATCTCCAGGATGGTGAACATCACGCGGCGGTTCTTGGCGTGGTCGGCCTCGGCCGTCGCGTTCGGCACGAGCGGAGCGCTCTCGCCGTAACCCTTGGCCACGAGGCGCTCACGGGCCACGCCCCTAGCCACCAGCCACTCGAGCACGGTCTCGACGCGCGCCTGGCTCAGGGTGCGGTTGTACTCGTCGTTGCCGCGGGTGTCGGTGTGGCCGGCGATCTCCACCTGACGGATGTCGGGGTAGGCCACCAGCACCGTGAGCACCGCGTTCAGCACGGCGTCCGAGGACTTCTTGAGCGTGGCCTTGTCGTAGTCGAAGTAGACGGCATCGAGGATGACGATCTCCTTCTTCTCGACGTCGATCTGCGCAAGCGCCTCATCGGGGCAGCCGTCGGCGTCGTCGATGCCGTTCTTGGTCTCGGGCTGGTTCGCGCAGTCGCCGATCTCGACCCACTTCGTGTCCATGGCGGTCTTGCCGGCCGCGTCTACGTGACCATCGAGCGCATCGAGGATGCCGTCGTTGTCGTTGTCGGGGTCGGGGCAGCCGTCGTCGTCCTTGAAGCCGTCGACGGTCTCCTTCTCGTTCATGCAGTCGCCGAAGCCCGCGAGCTCAGGGGCGAAGCGCATCACGCCGTCGGAGCCGCGGCGGCCGTCGTAGATGTCGAGCACGCCGTCGCCGTCGTTGTCGGGCTCAGGGCAGCCATCCACATCCTCAAAGCGGTCGGCGTCCTCGGGGTCGTTCGGGCAGCTGTCGGCCGTGTCGGGGATGGTGTCCTTGTCGTTGTCGAGGTCGGGGCAGCCGTCCTTGTCCTCGAACTCGTCGAAGTCCTCGGGCTCGTTGGGGCAGCTGTCATCGGGGTCGAGGTAGCCGTCGCCATCGGTGTCGATCGGACCCTCGGGGAACTTCCCGGCGGTGAGCGTGACGAACACGCGGAGGTCGGGGGAGCCGTAGCCGCTCGACAGACCGCGGCCGACGCCGAAGCGCAGGGCCATGGGCTTGTCGTCGGGGCGCCAGGTGGCGGCGAGCAGGAGCTCCATCGGTGCGTGGCGCAGGGTGTCGTACGCTGCACCGATGACATCCTGCCCATCGGTGATCACGACCGCGCCGCCGGCGAACTCGAGGCCCACATCCCAGGTGTCTTCCTTGATCGGCACGGCCATCGCCACGCCGTAGCGCAGCTCGTCGTCCGCCTGGATGTTGAGCAACGTGGTGGAGGTCGCCTGCCACAGGTAGCCGAGGGCCACCGAGAAGCGGAAGTGTTCCCAGCGCCGGGCGAGCGCCACATCGCCGCCGAGGCTGAAGGCGCGCGAGCCCTTGAAGGTGCCGCCCACGCCGGTGGGGAAGATGAACTTCGGAACGATGGAGAGCGAGACCGCGTGCCCTTCCGCCTGCCGGAGGGGGGCAAACGCGAAGGTGAGGGCGAGGTCGCCGATGCCTGCAGCGCCGGGCGTGGCCCCCACGGCGGCCTGGACGTTCTTGGCGTTCTCGCCCGAGGCATCGATCTGGAGCA
>CAYNFK010000088.1:0-19463 GCA_964396405.1 uncultured Enterobacteriaceae bacterium | reverse complement strand
TGGCGCTGGCCTACAACGTGCCCGAGCGCGACGACGTCGACCGCCTGCTCACCCGTCTCGCCGGTCTGGGCGTGCGCATCGCGAAGCCCGCCGAGGACGCCTTCTGGGGCGGGCGCTCCGGCTACTTCCAAGACCCCGAGGGCTTCTTGTGGGAGGTGGCGTGGAACCCGGGCGGGCAGCTCGACGCGGAAGGGCGGTTCGTGATCTGACGGCGTCCCCTCAGCCCCACCACCGCTCCACCCGGTCGGGCGGCGGATGCGGACCGGGCAGCACGTCGAAGCTGTAGCGACCCAGCTCGCGGCCCTCTGGGGTCTCCACCAGCACACGCCAGGGGCCGGGGGTGAGCTTCGTCTTCTTCGACCACGTGCGGTAGCCGAGGTCGTCGCCCCCCCGGAGCGCGCCGCGGCGGGTGACGTCGATGCGGTCGGTGTCGACCCATCCCTGGGCCGCATCCCAGCGCTGCCAGCGGTGCACGATCGAGGCCGTGAAGCCCGTGGGCGCGAAGATGGCCGTGAACAGGTGGGCGGACTCGCCGTCTCGCTGGCGAAAGGCGTGGTCGTCGTCGACCCAAGGCGTCCACCAGGACGGACGCTCGTAGCCGAGCTGGTAGCGGGCGCGAGCGTGCAGGCTGTCGGCCTCCTGGCGCTCCACGCTGTGGAACACCCCGATCTCCACCACCGCGTAGGGCATCGGCGGCACCCAGCCCAAGCGGTCCACAGCGAACAGCGCCGTGCCCAGGGCGAGCGCGAGCGCCACAGGACGACGCCAGGGCTGGGGTCGGTCCGCGTCCAACAACATCAGCCGCGCCACGCCCAGCACGAGCCCGCCCGAGAGCGTGGCCGCCACCACCACCAGCCCCGCCGACGCAAAGCCCAGCAGCACCGGTAGCGCGAACAGCAAGAACGCGAAGGCCACGAGGCCGAGCATGACCAGCCGCAGCCACACGCCCCGGATCAGGTGCTGCAAGAACTCGTTGACCACGAACAGCCCGGCCAGGATGAGCACGAAGATGGCCGACGGCCCCACCGAGGCGCTGCGGCCGTAGAACACCAGGTAGGCCGAGAAGAGCCCGCCGAACAAGAACTGCACGCCCGCGCGCAGCCACCCTGCACGACGCGCCAGCCGGGGCCACTGGCTCGGGTCCTGGCCCACATGGTGATCGAGCACCAGCAGCACCACGAGCACAGCGAGGTAGGCGCCGAGCAGCAGGTTGTCGAGCAGGCGGTCCACGCGCACCAAGGTGAGCGCGTCCCAGCCGAACCCCACCAGGAAGAATGCGACCGAGGCCAAAGGGCCCAGCCGATCCTTCACAGCCTCCCAGCGCTGCGAGAGCCGTTCGGAGATCAGGGCGGCGTGTCCGTGTCGGCGACCAGGTCGCAGCCGTCGTTCACCAGACCGGGCGTGCCGAAGTCGGCGCCGCCGGGGGAGACGCGCGTGACCGCCAGACACCAGTTCGCTGCGTCGTCGTTGAGCGTGGCATCTTCGCTCTCGCTGTCGAGCGTCCACGCCGCGCCCGCCGCCTGGATCCACGTGCGGGTGTCGACCACATCGATCTCCACAGCGCCCACACGCAGGGCCACGCGCTCGCCGTCGTTGCGCTGGCGACCGGTCTCCCACTCGAAGGGCGCCGACCAGCCCGGAAAGCAGGGCTGAGCCGAGCGACGCTTCACCAGCACCCGCTCACCAGGCCCCAGGAGGTAGTCGGCGTCGGTGCCGAGCACCAGCGGCATGCTCACGAAGTCGAGCAGGTCGATGCGCAGGCCGAGCACGTTCACCCAGCCGCCGCTCGCGTTGACGAACTCGAGGTACTCGCCGCGATCGTCGACGCAGGTGTTCGGATCCGCGAGCATCTCGGTGATCACCAGGTCCCCCGCCACCAGCTCGTCGGCCAGGACGATGGTCGGCGCATCGGGAACGGCCGGATCGAGACCAAAGCGCGCCTCGTCGCCATCGCGGATGCCGTCCCCATCCGAGTCGGTCTCGGTGGGACTGGAGCCCCAGATGTCCACCTCGTCGCCATCGGAGAGCCCGTCACCATCCGAGTCGGGATCGGTGGGATCGGAGCCCCAGGTGACCACCTCGGGACCATCCTCAAGGCCGTCGAGATCGGTGTCCTTCACAAACGGGTCGGAGCCGGCGGCGACCTCGCCACCATCGATGAGCCCGTCGTCGTCGGTGTCGGCCAGGGTGGGGTTCGTGTTGACCACGTTGACCTCAGCCGCGTCGGTGAGCCCGTCGCCGTCGGTGTCTTCTTCGAGCGGGTCGGTGCCGTGGTCGTTGACCTCCTCGCCATCGCGGAGTCCGTCTTCGTCGGAGTCATCGTTCATGGGGTCGGTGTTGGAGACGAACAGCTCGTGGTCGTCGGTGAGCCCGTCGGAGTCCGAGTCCGCGTTGTTCGGGTTGGTGCCGTGCGTGAGCACCTCCTCGTTGTCGGGGAGACTGTCGCCATCGGTGTCGGTGTCGAGCGGATCGGTGCCGTAGTCGCGCACCTCTTCGAGGTCGGTGAGGCCATCACCATCGCCATCCACCTGCAGCGGATCGCTGAGCCACTCCAGGACCTCGGCCCCGTCGTCGAGGCCGTCGCCATCGGTGTCGGCCAGGGTGGGATCGGTGAAGTGGACGTTGACCTCATCGCCGTCGTTGAGCAGGTCTTCGTCGGTGTCGGGGTTGTTGAACAGCGTGCCGTTGGCGACCTCTTCGCCGTCCTTGAGGCCGTCGCGGTCTTGGTCGGGGCGCTTGGGATCGCTGCCCCAGATGAGCACCTCGTCGCCGTCGGAGAGGCCGTCGTCGTCGGTGTCGGCGCGGTTCGGGTTGGTGGTGGTGCTGAGCACCTCGGTGGCGTCGTCGAGGCCATCACCATCCGAGTCGGCGGCGAGCGGGTCCGTGTTGTAGGTTCGGGACTCCGCAAAGTCGTTGAGGCCGTCACCGTCGGTGTCGGGCAGGGTGGGGTCGGTGAACAGGAAGTCGACCTCTTCCCCATCGCTGAGGTTGTCGCCGTCGGTGTCGGGCAGGAGGGGGTCGGCGTTCGTGAAGTTGACCTCGCGCCCGTCGTCGAGACCGTCGTTGTCGGTGTCGGGGTCCTTCGGGTTGGTGCCGATGTCCACCTCGACGAAGTCGCTCAGCTCGTCGTCGTCGGTGTCGGGGTCATTGGGGTCGGTGCCGTGGACGGTGATCTCGCGGCCATCGTCGAGCAGGTCGTCGTCGCTGTCGTCGTCGAGCGGGTCGCTGAACCACGACAGCACCTCGTCACCGTCGTTGACGCTGTCGTTGTCGGAGTCGGCGTCGAGCGGATCCGTGCCACGCCCCACCTCGTCGGAGTCGGTGAGGCCGTCGAGGTCAGCGTCGGCGTTCTTCGGAGGCGTGCCGTGCACGTTGACCTCCTCCCCATCCAGGAGGCCGTCGTTGTCGGAGTCGTCATCGAGGGGGTCGGTCTGGTGGACACGGTTCTCTTCGAAGTCGGACAGACCATCGTCGTCGGTGTCCACGAGGATCGGGCTGGTGCCGAGGCCGATCACCTCCTCGCCATCCCCGAGACCATCGCCATCGGTGTCGAACACCTCCAGGTTGCTGCCAGCCGCCGTCTCTTCGTCGTCGGAGAGCCCGTCTCCGTCGCGATCGGGGCCGTTGTCGTCGGTGTCGGTGTCGACCGGCACGCAGAGCTCGTCGACCTCCTCGTCGCAGTCATTGTCGGCGCCGTCGCACTCCTCCACGCGGGTGGGGTAGCGGTCGCGGTTGGAGTCTTCGCAGTCGTCGTCGCGGGTGGACCACCCTGCCCCCGGGCTCTCGCAGGCCCGCACCTCGGTGCCCGGCACGCCAAAGCCGTCGAGGTCGGTGTCGGTGTAGTAGATGCCGCCCGCGTCGGTGGGCAGGTTGTCGTCGGCCGTGCCGGAGCAGTCGTTGTCGAGTCCATCGCAGCGCTCGATCGCCGAGGGGAACACCACCACGCTCTCATCGCCGCAGTCGTCGCCGCCGCAGGCGTCAGCCACGTAGCCGTCGTCGTCGAGATCGCAGTCCCATGAGAAGGCGATGGGCATGCGGAAGGTCTTCACGATCCACGACGCGGGATCCGAGCGTCGGCTCGCGGTGGGGTTCACCACCACCGCGGCGGTGTTGGCGAAGGTGCCCACATCGAGGAGGAGCTCGGCGGCAAAGCTGCCGTCCTGCCACAGCGAGGGGGTGGGCGTGTAGCTCACCTCGATGAGGATGGCCTCGTCGGGCAGCACGACCACATCTGCGAGATCGCCCGCCGTGAGGATGTCGGCGCGCTCGCCTTCGAAGCCCTTCGGCGTGACATAGACCGGGACATCGCCTTCGTTTCGGACCGCGAAACGGCCCTTAGCAGGCACGTTCTGGTAGTCGCGCGGGTTGAGCGTGATCGCGTCGGCCGAGAACGTGACGTTGAGGTTGGGGTCGACACCGGGTTCGTTGCCGCATGCAGCGACCAGCACGAACAGCGCGCCAAGCAGGGAGCATTGGGTGTGCATGGGATAGCGTCCAGACAGATGGATTCGGCTCAAGCTGCCACGGTGGGAGGCGAATCGCCACCCGGCCGCTGTGGAAGACCCGCAACTCCCCTCGGAGCGCCCACCCCCTCATGCACGGCTCGCTCACCCTCCGCGGTGCCCGCTTGGTGCTCCCCGACCGCGTGGTCACCGGCGATCTCCTCGTCATCGACGGCGTGATCGAGCAGATCGGCGCCTCGATTGCCGAGACCGCGGGGATCGAGATCGACGCGGGCCACCTCACCATCCTGCCCGGTGCGATCGACACGCTGGTGGCGGCGCCGCTGGGCGCAGCCGACGACGGCACACCGCTCAGTCGCGTGTCGGGTGCGGCGCTCGCTTCGGGCGTCACCTCGCTGGTGCTGGAAGACCCGACGAACCCGGTGCGCTCGACCGAGCAGCTCGATGCGGCCTTGGCCCACGCGGCACGCCACGCCCGCACCCACTTCGGGATCTACCTCGACGTGGATCCGCTCGATCCCCAGGTGCCCGAGGTGGGCAGCCGCGCGGCCGGACTTCGGCTGCGCATCGGCGGTCGCGGCACCGCAACGATGCCCGAGCCGGACCGCCTCGACGCGTGGTTCGCGCGCATCGATGCGCTGGTGGTGGCCGAAGGGCAAGACGCCGTCGGGGCCCGCGCCCGAGAGGCCCTCTACGCCGACGCGCACGACCCCGCCGAGCACGGCACCATCTACGAGCCCGCCCTCTCGGCGCGCGTGGTCGACCTGCTGCTGCAGCTCGCGCGCCGCCACGGCCGTCCGCTGCACCTGCCGCGGGTCACGTCCGCCGCGGAGCTCGCGGTGCTGGAAGACCGCCCCGCCTACGTCACGGCCAGCGCACCGGTCACGCACCTTGCGCTGGAGGCGAAGGAGTCGGTGAAGCGGCTGCGCCACTGGGCGGTCACCGATCCGCCGCTGCGCGGGAACGCCGACGTCGAAGCGCTGTGGGACGCCCTCGCCGATGGCGGCCTCGACAGCGTGGGCTCCGGTCACACCGCGATCCTCGCGACCGCCAAGGACGTGCCGTACCCGCACACGCCGCCCGGTCTGCCGGCGTTGATCGCGTGGCTGCCCACGCTGCTGGATGCCGTGGTGGAAGGTCGGTGCACGCTGGTGGACGTGGCCCGGTGGACCGCCAGCGAGCCTGCGCGCCAGCTCGGTCTGTCGCGGAAGGGTCGACTGGAGGTGGGCTGCGATGCCGATCTCGTGGCCTTCGACCTGAACGCGGAGCTGAAGCTGGAGCCGCCTTGGCCGAACTGGTCGTCGTGGTCGCCGTTCGAGGGCCGAACCTACAGGGCGAGACCCGTCGTGACGATCTTGGGCGGTCGCCCGGTATACAGCGAAGGACGCCTTGTGGATGGGGTGCGTGGCCGTCAGCTCGCCCCCCAGCGCCGTAGCTAGATCCTGGAGGGAGTCGCCATGCTTGAGGTCGGACAGAAGCCCGCTGGGTTCACCCTGCTGCAGCAAGACGGCACGCCGGTGAGCTGGGACTCCCTGCGGGGTCAGGCGGTGGTGATCTTCTGCTACCCCCGCGCCAGCACGCCGGGCTGCACCACCGAGGCGTGCGACTTCCGAGACGCTAGCGCCGAGCTGGCCTCGCTGGGCGTGCAGACCTTGGGCCTCTCCGCTGACAAGGTGCCGGCCCAGAAGAAGTTCGCCGACAAGTTCTCGCTCACCTACCCGCTGCTCTCGGATCCGGAGCACGTGGTGCTGGAGCCGTGGGGCGTGTGGGGGGAGAAGGTGCTCTACGGGAAGGTCTCGATGGGCATCGTCCGCACCACCTTCTGGTTCGATGCGAGCGGCACCCTGGTGCGGCGCTGGAACAAGGTGCGTGTCGCCGGCCACGTGGATGATGTGCTCGCTGCGGTTCGGGGAGCCTAGGTTCGTGATGCGCGTCGTGAGCTGGAGCGTGGCGCTGCTTGCGCTGGCCGGGTGTCCGAGCGGCACCTCCACCGATGGGGATGCACCCGCCGAGGTCGCGCTGCGCAGCGAGACGTGGGTGCCCGAGCGGGCGTCGGCCCACACCGGCATCCTGCACGTCGACGTGGTGCAGGTCACGGCCTCCGAGCGGCGGGAAGGTGGCTGGACCATCACGCCCACGCTGATGATCCGTCACGACCGCCCCACAGCGTTCGACGGCAGGCAGTCCACAGGGCGGGCGGTGCTCGTGCCGGTGGCCACGGTGATGCTGGTGGTGGGGGAAGACCGGATCCCGCCCGATGTGCTCACCACGAACAACCCCGAGCTGCCAGATCACGTGTTCGTGCCCTTCGACCGCCCCAGTCAGGTGCTGCACCGCCCGAGCTACACGCTGGCGGATGCCGAGCTGCCCGAGCGCCTCGCGGTGCGGGTGGTCGACGATGAGCGCACCGCGGCCGTGGTGGCCCTGCGGGGTGGGTGGACCACGCCCGATGGTCGCGTCGGGCACCCGCTGCACCTCCGCGACCGTGCGGGCCGCGCTGTGCACGCTGGTGGCACCGTGCAGATCGACGGGGTGGGCTTCGCCTTGGGTCCCGACGACCCCGCCGCCGTGCTGCCGGCCGGCTTCACCAGCGCCGAGCTCACCGCCGAGGGCTACCTCCCGGTGAGCCTTGCGTCAGCCGAGGGCGCGGTCACTGCGGTCGTCGACCCCCAAGACGGCAGCGCCGCGGACGACGACGATCTCGCCCGCGCGATCACCCAGGTGCTGCCTCGTGTCGCGGGGGAGGCACCGATCGAGCTCGCCGTGCTCGCAGCGCGCCTGCAGTCGCCCGAAGAAGCGGCCGCGTGGGTGCGCAACGAGGTGGGTGTGAGCCCGGTGCAGAGCCTTCGGTCCGGCCCCACGGCGATCTTGCGCAGGCGCTTTGCCGGCCCGCTGGAGCGCGCCCTCCTCACCCGCGATCTGGTGGTGGCCCAGGGTCTCGACGCCGTGCTGATGTGCGGCGACCTGCCGGAGCACGAAGCGCGCGCGATCTACGAAGGCACCTTGCCGCCGGATCCCGCCACGGGTGCGCTGGAGACGGTGCTCGCAGGGCTACGGCCGCAGCAAGACGCCCTCGCGGGCACCCTCACCCAAGCGCTGTCGGGCTGGTCCACCCGACCGCCCGCCGATCGCGACCGCTACAGCCTGCTGCCCGAGTGGTGCTGGACCCAGTGGGGCGTGCGGGGGGGTGAGCTGTCCAACGTGCTGGAGCTGCGACCCCCTGGGCTCGATCACGGCCCCACGCCGCATGCGTGGCGGGCCACCGAGCGAACCGGCCCCGACACGTGGTCGCTCACCATGCTGCTGCAGGGCAACGCGCCCTCTTCCGAGGGTTGGGTCCACGCCCGCTACGCGACCCACAGCGGCCCGGTCGGTGCGATGGCCGAGGGTGTGGTGGTGCTGGACGCCCACCGCACGCCCGATGGCCAGAGCTTTCAAGGGAAGGCGCAGACCATCGCAGGGGGCCGCGCGGGCTACCGCGACGGCAACAGCTCACCGATCACCCGCATGGAGACGGTGGAGGTGCTGTTGCGGCTCACCGACCCCGATCGTGTGGGCACGCGTGAGCAGTACCTGGAGCTGTGGGCAAGGGGGGACACCCCGCTACCGCAGGCGTGGAGGGTGGTGATCACGTCCGACACTGGATCGCGCTCGCTCGACGACGTGGCCCAGGCCTATGCGGCGGCGGCCGCCACGCCCGACGGCGGCGCCGGCATGATCCGCGCCCGCCACGCGCTGTACGACGCGGTCTTCGCGCACCTCACCCACGGCGCGGCCACGGTGGAGCCGTCGCTGCGGATCACGGTGCTGGAGGACCGCGGCGATGGCAACGTGGGCTGGCGCTTCATGGTGTGGCCGCCGCCGCTGCCGGTCTCGCTGAGCGGCCCTTCTTCCGACGAAGACCGCGCCAGCATGTCGGCAGCGGATGCCGTCGCGCGTGCGATGGTGCTCGGCGTGGAGCCACCCGAAGCCCCCAGCTTCTGGCTGCAAGACACCTCGGCGCTGGGACGCGCGGGTCACCTGCCCGATCGTGTGCGCTCCGGCATCCCGCGGCTGCTCGAGCGGTTCGACTTCGGGCTCACGGAGAGCACCGCGGTGTGGATGAACGAGCGCGTGTCCGGCACAGCGAGCTGGCTCGATGCGCTGCCCCACTGGATGCCCGAGGTCGAAGCCGCGCTGGATAGCGTGCGGATGGGGGATCCGGCATGGCCCTGGAAGCGCTGGGACCTGCCCGTGCGCTGCCACGAAGCCCGTCGCTGGGCCGCCTGGCAGGGCTTGGAAGCTCCCGCAGGCTGCGGGCTGCCCAGTGAGGCTGGACGTCTACCCGAGTAGGCCCGGCGCGATCACCTGGTACATGCGAACCACGGCCTCGGAGCGGGTGCCCTGCACCTCGCCGCGCGCCGCCGCGCGCATCGCGGCCTCAGCAGCCGCCATCAGTCCGATTGCGGCCAGCACGGGGTCGATGCCCTTTGCGAGGCCCTTGCCTTCGGCCTGGAGGAGGATCTCTTCGGCCACCCGACCCAGCGACGCGCGGGTGACCGAGATGCGGTCTTGGCAGATGGCGGGCAGGCGGGCCTGCTGCAGCACCACGGCGCGGGGCGTGCGCGCGGCGTGGTCGGCCACCAGGGCCACCAGGCGCGTGAGCACAGCACCGAGGCCGCCCGTGGTGCGATCCAAGCGCCCCAGCTCGGCATCCGTGCCGTCGCAGGTGGCTGCCACCACCGAGACCACCACCTCGTCCTTGCTGGCGAAGTACTTGTAGAGCGTGGACTTCGACATCCGCAGCGACCGCGCGAGGGCATCGACGGTGAGGTCGCCATAGACCCCGTGGTCGAGGATCTCGACCGCGCTCTCGAGGATCCTGGCGCGGTTCATGTGTCGTCGGTCCACGGTCATTCTGGGCTCCCGCCGTTCAAAAAGTCCCGAAATCTGCGTCGATTCCGTCACAATTGCCGTTGCAGCGCCCTTACATCGGTACGGCTTACGGTTGTTGTAGGGGAAATTTTGGAGCGTACGCATGGATCGCCCGATGCAATCGGTAGGTGACGGGGTGGTACCGAACCGGAGCCCCGCGGCTGGCTGGCTTCGGATCAGCGCGGTCGATGGCGAGCGGCACGGAGCGGAAGGTCACAGCGTCGGGGTGGGCCCCGTGCGTGCGGGAATCGGCGCGGCGAAGCTGATCGCCACGCTGCGTCCGGCTGGACTGGTGCTGGTGGGAACCGCCGGTGCCTACACCCACCGTCACCCCGTTGGCACCGTGATCCTCGGGGCGCGCTTGGGCCTGGAGGGCGGACTCTCTGAGGTGGGGCTGGGCTACACGCCGCTTCCTGCCGAGCCCCTGTGGGGCAGCGCACCCGAGGGCGTCCAGCTCGGTGCTCTGGCTGCGGATGTGCTCACCGTTTCGGCGATCACCACGGATCCGAGCCTGGTCGATCAGCGTTCTGCCGACTGGGCGATCGAGCACATGGAGACCTACGCCGTGGCTGCGGCTGCGGCCGCGTTTCACGTACCGCTGGTGGTGCTGCTGGGCATCAGCAACCGCGTGGGACCGCACGCCCACGCCGAGTGGCTCGCTCACCGTGCCGAAGCCGAGCGGGCTGCGCTCGCTGCAGCCCAGGTCTGGCTCGACCACCTCGCCACCCGGACACCCAGCGTCCGGACGATGCGATAGGTCGCGTGCATGTTGTGGAACCAGCTCCCCATCGTCGCGTTCGACACCGAGACCACCGGCCTCGACCCCTTCGGGGGCGATCGCGTGATGGAGGTCGCGTTCGTCGTGCTGCGCACGGATGCGAACGGTCGGGTGGCTTCCGCCGAGCCGCACGTCCATCTGGTGGACCCCGGCATCCCGATCCCGCGCAAGGTCACCGAGATCACCGGCCTCACCGATGCCGACGTGCAGGGGAAGCCACCGTTCTCGGCGATCGCGGCCGAGGTGGCAGAGCTGCTGGGCTCGGGAATCGCCGTGGCCCACAACCTCCCGTTCGATGTGGCTTTCTTGCGCCGTGAGCTGGAGGCGGCCGGCGTGCCGTGGCGCGAGCCCATCGCCAGCATCGACACGGTCGACCTCTCGATGCGCCTGTATGGCGAGGTGAAGGGTCACAAGCTCAGCGACGTGGTGAAGCGGCTCGACATCGAGCTCACCGAAGCCCACCGCGCCCGCAACGATGCGGAGGCCTGCGGGCGCGCGTTCCTGGAGATGGCGCGTCGTCACGATGCCCCCGCCGAGCTCGAAGCGCTGCTCGACTGGGCCGATGCGATCGGCCAGCCGCCCATCGATGGCCCGTTCGGGGTGGATGCGTGGGGTGTGCCCGTGCTGGCCTTTGGCGAGCACGAAGGCGAGGCGGTGTGGGAGCACCCCACGCTGCTGGCGTGGGTCTCGAAGGCCCGTGTGCGGCGCAACGATGGCTGGGACTGGCGCTTCCCCGAGTCGGCGCGCCGGTGGGCGGATCGTTACCTGCGGATTCGCACCGCCGGCCGCATGGTGCAGGGCTCGAAGTCCTTCCGTGCCGCCGACTGGACCCTCGATCCCTGCCTGCACGACGCCCGCATGCGGCCGCTCTAGGTGCTCACGTCCGACACCGTGCGGGCCACCGTGCGCGGGGGCGTGCTGCACCCCACCTATGTGGATCCGGCGAAGGCCGATCTGCGCACCCTGGCCGAGAGCCTGGTCGAGATCGCGGGGCGCTCGGTGGAGGAGCGCTGGAGCCACGGCGAGCTCGATGAGGCCTTGCTCACCGAGGTAGCCGACCTACGGGCCGGGAAGCTCGCGAAGGGCCTCGTGAAGCTGGTGCTCGACCGCTGCGACGACGAAGTCGACTCCCCGATTCCGCCCGCCGAGGTGCGCGCCGCGGTGTTCCGTCGTGCCGTGGAGCGCGGTCCGCTGAGCCTCACCACCGATGTGCTCGGGCGCGTCACGGCCGACGACGTGCTCGCGGAGGTGGGGGCCGAGCTGGGGCACGATGCTGAGGTGTTGAGCCGCGCGCTGTACGCCGATCTGCCCGAAGCCCGCGTGATGACCGGCTTCAAGGCACTGTCGGGCGAGGCGCTGCTGCACCGCTACAACGTGGCGCTGGTGCAGGCCCTGCTGCTGCGGGCCTACGAGGTGAAGGTCACGCTGCACAAGCCATCCACCGACCGCACCCGTCAGCTCCTGCGCTACGCGCGCTTCTACCAGCTCCTGTTTCGTGCCGAGACCACGGCAGCCGGGCTGGAGCTCGTGCTCGACGGCCCCGCGTCCATCTTGGAGAAGTCGAACCGCTACGGCCTCGCGCTGGCCTCGTTCTTCCCGGCCGTGGTGCTGCAAGAAGGCGGGTGGGAGGTGTCGGCCGAGGTCGCCTGGGGGCCCACCAACGCGCGTCGCCCGTTCACGGTGAGCGCCTCGCAGGGGCTGGTGTCGCACCTGGTGGATCAGGGCGCGTGGGCCCCGCGGGAGCGCGCGTGGTTCCTGGAGCGCTGGGAGGCCAAGGGCGCAGCCTCGGGCTGGAAGATCTCGGAAGACCCCCTGCCGATCACGCTCGGAGCGCGGGGCGTGCTGCTGCCCGACTTCACGTTCACGAAAGGCAAGCGCGTGGCGCACCTGGAGATCGTGGGCACCTGGCGGCGCGACTGGCTGGAGCGGCGGCTGGATGCCCTGCAGCACCACGGCGCGGGCAACGTGATCCTGGCGGTGAGCCGCAAGCTGGCCGCACGCGCCGGCGAGGCGCTGGAGGGCCTCGCGGTGGTGCCGTTCGCCGAGGTGGTGCCTGTCGATGAGGTGCTCCGTCGGCTCGAAGAGGTGGCGCGATGACGCGGCGCCTGCGCTTCGACCGCGGCACCCTGCTGCTCGAAGGCTTTGATGCGAGCGAGCTCCCGCCCGGCACGATCTACGACCCCCGCGTGCAGCTCCCGCGCGCCCAGGCCGACCGCTACCACGACGTGGTGCTCGATCTGCACCGCCGCAAGGTGCCGTTCATCGACGAGGCCCGCGCCTACGAGGAGCTGCCGCGCACCTTCACCGCCGACCGCGCCCCGCGCGACTACCAGCGCGAGGCCGTGGAGACGTGGTGGGCCAGCGGCCGACGCGGCGTGGTGGTACTGCCCACCGGGGCCGGGAAGTCGTTCGTGGCCGAGCTGTGCATCGCTCGGGCGGGTCGCTCCGCGCTGGTGGTGGCGCCTACGATCGACCTCGTGGGTCAGTGGTACGACCAGCTGCTGCGGGCCTTTGGCGGCCCGATCGGCGTGATGGGCGGCGGAAAGCACCAGCTCGAGCGCATCACGGTCTCCACCTACGACAGCGCGTGGATGCACGTGGACCGATGGGGCGCCCGGTTCGGGATGCTCGTGTTCGACGAGGTCCACCACCTGCCGTCCACCAGCTACGCGCAGGCCGCCACGCAGTCAATCGCGCCGTTTCGGCTGGGTCTCACCGCCACCTTCGAGCGCCCCGATGGCCTGCACGAGCGCGTGCACGACCTGATCGGCCCCGTCGTCTACCGGCGCGCAATCCCCGAGCTGGCCGGCGAGTTCCTCGCGCCCTACCGCACCGAGGTGCTCGAGGTTCACCTGAGCGAAGAGGATCGTGCCGCCTACGACGAGGCCACCGCCACCTGGCGGGGCTTCGTGGCCGAGCAGGGCATCTCGCTGGGGGGTCAGAGCGGCTGGCAGAACTTCTTGCGGGCCTGCGCGCGCTCGGGCGCGGGCCGCGAGGCGATGCGGGCCTGGCGTCGCAGCCGCACGCTCGTGCAGGGCTCCACGGCGAAGCTGCGGCTGCTCGCCGAGCTGCTGCGCCGCCACCACGACGGCCGCGTGCTCGTGTTCACCAACGACAACGCCACAGTCTACGCGATCAGCCGTCAGCTCCTGCTGCCCGCGCTCACCCACCGCACGGAGCTGTCCGAGCGGCGCGCGCTGCTCGCGGCCTTCGCCTCGGGGGAGCTCCCCGTGCTGGTCACCTCGCGCGTGCTCAACGAAGGCGTCGATGTGCCTGCGGCCGACGTGGCGATCGTGCTCTCGGGCACGGCCACGGTGCGCGAGCACGTCCAGCGCCTCGGCCGCATCTTGCGACCCCGCGAAGGGAAGCAGGCGGTGCTCTACGAGATCGTGGCGAAGGAGACCGCCGAGGAGAGCACGAGCAAGCGCCGGCGCGCCCACGAGGCGTACCAAGAGGGCTGATCGCTGGGCCGCCGTCGCAGATCTCCAGGCTCACGAGCGGGGCTCCGAGGGGTCAGGGAGGGGGATCGCAGGGGGCGAAGGGGGGGATCGCCTCCGCGCAGAAGCACCATGCGCGGCTTTTTCCGCGCCATGCGCGGCTCCGTCCCTGTCATGCGCGACTCTTTCCGCACCATGCGCGGCTTTTTCCGCACCATGCGCGGCTCCGTCCCTGTCATGCGCGACTTTTTCCGCACCATGCGCGGCTCTGTCCCTGTCATGCGCGCCCTTGTACCGGTGCGGATCCCCCTCCTCGGGTCCAGCCAGCCCCACCCTCCGGCCAGGCGGACTACGCGGCGGTGGGCCCGGAACCCAGCGTGTCGACGCGGGCGCACAGGAGCTCGTGCAGCCGACCCGGTGCCTGCAGCGCCGCCGGACCCGGCAGCTCACCGAGCACACCGTCACGCAGCACGTCGGCCGCCACGTCGTAGCGGCGGATCACCGCGTCGTGGCTCTTGGGCGCGGACACCCACGCCCCGAACACCTCCAGCGCGAGGTCGCGGTTGGATGCCAGCGTGCCATCGTTCTGGAGCACGAGGCCGCCCCCGCACTCCACGCGCGAGCGCACCCGGCCCCCATAGGCGCCGACCGCCTTGAGCGCGCGCTCTTCGACGAACGACACCGGCGCCTTCCGCCCTGTCCAGCCGCCCACGCGCACGCAGCAGTCGCCGACCTGCGGACCCGCCAGGCGCCGATGGACCCCGGCCTCCAGGCGCAGCAGCCCGTACGCGAACGGACCCCGGATCGCGAGGTGGGCCGGGTCTTCGTCATCCAGGGGCTCGCAGAGCCAGCGCAGATCGAAGCCGCGCTCGGTGGCCCAGCGCGCATAAGCCTGCACCACCAGATCACGCGCCGCCGCGCCTCCGGTCAGCGGACGCACCTCGACGAGTGCGCCTGCGTCGGCGTCGTCGCCCAGCACGAGCAGCTCACGAACCGCATCGGCGATGTGGGCGCGCAGGGCCACGATGCGACCGTGCAGGGCCACCCGCTGCGGGCGCGTGGCGGGATCGTCCGCGTCGGCCTCAAGGCTCGCCAAGCGGGCCCGCAGGTGATCCACCCGCTCCAGCACACGCCCGATGCGGTCGAGCTCCTCGCCGGCTTGGGCCCGAAGCTCGGCCGTGAGCGCACGGCGCAGCTCGTCCTTGCGGAGCGGCACCTGGAGGCGCAGCCCGTCCTCACCCACCCGCACGCTCAGCGCGGCGAGGTCGGTGGCCGCGAGCTGAAGCTCCGCGCCGAGGTCGGCCACCGCCACATTCTGGGGCAGCAGCGCCAGCCCACGCGGCGCCAGGCCACTGCGACGCACACGCACGTGACCCTCACGCGCCGTGATCGTGATCGTCTCACCCCGGCTGATGGGACCCTCGAGCATCGCCGTGCTCAGCGGCTGCATCAGGCGACGCCGCACCTCGCGCCCCACGTTGCGCACCCCCTTGTGCGGGGAGAACCCGACGCGCAGCACCACGTCGACGGCCTCTTCGTCCAGCACCAGCGCGCCCGGCGGCAGCCGGTGCCCCGCTTCCCGGAGGGCCACCTCCAGCTCCCGGTGAACGAGCTCGCGCGCAGGGCCCACATCGAGCGGCGTGAACGGCACCACGTCATCGAACGGGAGGGGACGATCCCCAACGACGAACGCCTCCCGTGCGGCGTGGGTGAGGACCTCAGGCGTGCCTTCCGGTGCGCGCCCCAGCCGCTCCAGCCGCTCGACGACCCAAGCGCTTCCCTCGGTGGTGGTGGCGATCACGAACGACGAGCGCAGATCGAGCACCTCCCCGTCGGCGATGGGCAGCTCGCCCGTCTCCAGCGCCACCTTCAGGTCGTTGCGCACGGCATCGGGCGCAGCGTCCAGGCCATCGAGCAGCAGCACGTTGTAGGGCTGGCGACGGATCGCGTCGGCGAGCGGTGCGGGGGCGTCCGCGTCTTCGGGGTCCCCTGCGAGCGCGGTCCAGCCTTCGGACGAACCGGGATCGAGCAGATCGACCCTCACCACGCGCTGGGCGGTGCCGAACGCGTGCTCGGCAAGCAGGCGGGCGGCTGTGCGCCGTCCCACCCCCGGCGGACCCACGAACAGCAGGCTGCCGAGGGTGTGCTGACCGTCGTGGCCCGCCCGACGGAAGCGACCCAGCGCCTCCACCAGACCCGCCACGGCCACGGGCTGGCCGAGCAACCGCTCTTCGAACCACGCCCGGGTGACCTCGGGCTCCCAGGTCTCGGCCCGCGCGATCACCGCGCGCGGCAGGCCCGTGTAGATCGCGACCACCCGCTCCACGAACGAGGCGTCGATGGGCTCGGGCTCACCGACGGCCACCTTCTGCGCGTGGTAGTCGGCGACCCGCGCCACCAGCTCCATCGCCGATCCCGGCATCGCCCGGTGGGTGAGGAAGGTGGTGGCCAGCTCCACGATGGCGCGCAGGCCCGAGGGCAGCACCGTGAGCTGGAGGCGCTCGGTGCCGAAGCGCACCACCTCGGCCACCTCGTCGGCGGCCAGCGGCGCCAGCTCCACCACATCGAAGCAGCGAGACAGACCCGGCGCCCGCAGCAAGCGCGCGGCGTCGGCGGGGGAGCTGCGCACCACGAGCCGGGCCCGGCCCGCCCGACAGTCCTCCTCCAGCACCTCCCACAGGGTGGTGCCATCCCGTGAGGAAGCGAGCGGACGGGTGAGCGCGCTGCCGTGCGGCAAGAAGGCCACGCCGTCTTCGGACTGCAGACCGTCGACCAGCGCCTCCACCGTGTGACCGCCCCTGCCGGCACCGCCATCGAGCGCCCAGGCCCGCACCTCCACCAACGGACCCTTGCCGGCCGCGTAGCGGAGCTGGGCCACACCCTGCACGAGCGTGCGCCGACCCGAGCCTTCCGGTGCCACGAGGAGCACGCTGCGACCGGCATCGAGCGCGGCATCGAGGGCGGCGGCCACCCCGGAGCGACCCACGAGCGGACGGGGCTGCACGGCGTGCAAGCTGGGGCCGAAGGCCGAGAGCCTGTCCTCCTGATCCTGCCCCACCTGATCCCCCGCGGGCCTTCGGCCTATCGCTGCTCAGCGCACGGTGGGAGGCGGATCGTCGCGGGTGATCAGCAGCGTGGAGAGCTGCGGGAGGCCGCCATCGGCGAGCACGAGCTTAGCGTCGCCATCGACCTCGAGCGGACCGAGATCGATCCAGGCGGACGTGAAGTAGTCGGCCACCCACAGGCGACCGCGACCTTCGAGGTTCCAGCCCGCATCATCGAAGCGCACGGGGATCGTGGTGTCGTCGGCCGCCGCGCTGTCGAAGGGGTGCACGTAGAACAGCGCCACCGCCGTGCCCGTGAAGCCTTCGAGGGCCGAAGCATCCGCGAGCGCCTCGATCGCCGCCACCTTCGTGGGCGCCGGCTCCAGCGGGGGCTCGCCGGGGAGGTCGCCCGTGCCGAGCGTGAGGTAGACGCCTGCGCCCACGGCCAGCTCGGCGGCGACGGCCGGGATCGTGACCTCGCCCGCGAGGGTGGGCACCACGGCATCCAGCGTGAGCGGGGCGCTCGCGATGGCCACCGGCACGAAGGGCTCGAATCGACCACCGCCGATCGGCGCGATGGCGAACGAGCCCGGGCCCGCCTCCACCTGCTCGAACACGAAGTCGCCTTCGGAGAAGCAGGTTGGGTAGAGGCAGGTGGCGCCGCGGCAGTACTGCACCCGCACCTGGCTGTCGGTGAGCAGCGTGCCCTGGGTGTCCTTCACGACGCCGGAGATCGTGGTGCCCTCGCCCACGAACGTGGAGCAGTCGACCACCTCGGTGTCGTCGGACTCCGCGTCGGAGTCGGTGTCGGTCTCCACGTCGGTCTCGGTGTCGGTGTCTTCGTCGACGACCGAGGTGCCGGGGCCACAGGCAGCAAGAACGAGAGCCCACACCGTCACGCGCATACGGTCACTCCAAGCGAAGCGGCATCGTAGCTTCGCCCGAACGCACCGGCCAACCCTTCACTCTTCGCCGGACGCCCGCCTGGCGGCATCGGCGGCCTCGGCAGCGAGCGCGCCGCGATCGAGCCCACGGCGGGCGCGATGGCTGGGCGGTCGCACCGGCGCGGCCGGCACCGGGAACTCGTCCTTACGCGTGGCCATCCACGCCTCACGCGACTCCGCCAGCGCACGGTCCCAGCGCGCCAGCATCGGCGGGATCGCGAACGGCACAAGCAGCGAGCCGGCAGCGTCGGCCAGCTCTTGCAGACGATCCACAGCATCGAGCGGCTCGGACGTGTGGATCGCCAAGGCGGGGCCGTGCTTGTCGCGGTGCAGCAGAACCACAGCACGCGCCACCTGGAGCAGCTCGGGCAGCGCGCCGGGCTGAAACCGAGCCGGGGGACTGTCGAGGCAGCCCATGCCCACCAGCTCGAAGATCTGGTGCAGGAGCGCCTCATCCACCGCCACGTCGGGGTGGAGCGCGAGGAAGCCCAGCACACGCGGCTCTTGGGCAGGACCCAGCACGTCGCGCAGCTCGCGAAGCCCTTCGGCGGAGCGCACCCAGCGCATCAGCAGCTCTTCGCTGCGTCCGCCCGCTCGGTGACCCGTGTAGAGCTCCACATGCTCGGCCCCATCGGCCACATCGGCCGGGTGCCCGTCTTCCATGAACGCGAGCAGCGGACGGCGCGGCAGCAGCGTGTGGAGCACCGTGGCCACATCCACACCCGAGAAGGGCACGCCGCGCTGGGCATCGGCGGCTGAGTCGTCGGAGAACGAGGCCCCCGACACGACCAGGCAGTGGTGCTTGGCGGGCGGGGTGTCGAACTCCCACGGATCGATCCACCGCTCACGACCCCGGCACAAGCGGCCGGCGTCGGCAGGATCGAAGGTGTTGAGGCTGTAGCCGAGCGCGTGGACCATCGCGTGGCCCTCCCGAATGGAGGAGCCGTCTAGCTAGGTTCGCGGCGTGCTGCGATGCGCGCGGCGACTACCTACGTTCGCCGCGCATCGCGAGGAAGCTGCGCCACTGCTCCACGGTGAGCACACCGCGCAGGTCGAGCATGAGCTGCACGCGCCGCCACTTCAGGTCGGAGTCGGCCTTAGCGTGGGTCGTAAACGCCTTCTTCACCGCGCCGGCGTCGGGCTGGTCGGCGCCCAGCGCGCGGCGCAGATCGAGCCCCGCACGGTCGGCCGCAGCGCGCAGCTCGATGCCGTCCTTCTGGGCGGCGAAGAACAGCTCCTCGATCGTCGACTGCTGCGCCGCATCGAGGCCCAAGCTGGCGGCCACGCGGGGCCAGTCGCGGGCGAGATCACGCTCACCGTCACGATCGTGCTCCCGATCGGGACCCGGACCGTTGGCTCCTGGCGGAGGCGGCTGCGGAGGGTTGGCCAGCGCGAGGGCGGGCACAGCGAGCAAGGCGGCGAACAGCAGGTGTCGGGGGTTCATTCTGAGCTCCAGGGGTTGTGGGTGGATGCGAACGGGAGGTCCGCCAGGGGGTCGGGTAGGGGATGAAAGGCCGCAAGCGGCTCCAGGCCGGGGGGATCGGCGCCGTCCTCGTCCAGAAGCGCGAGCAGCGCAGGCAGATCGGGGGCCTCGGCGACCGGCTGGGGCGTGTCCACCGGCAAGGCGAGCCAGGCGAGCCCCACCACCAGCCCCGCCGCCACAGCGCCCCCGCGCAGGATCGCGCGCCGACGCACCACCGCACCCAAGGCCGCAGGCGACACCCGAACGGGCGACGACGCAGCCAGCGTCAGCGTGCTGGGCGCATGCACCGCAGCCACCAGCGCCTGGCAGCGCGCGCAGCCCGCGACGTGGTCTTGCACCTCGGTTGAGAGCGGCGCGCCTTCGGCGAGCGCAGCGAGCAGGTCGTCACACATGGGGCTCC